>WYAY01000114.1 GCA_011526165.1 Sulfuritalea sp. | reverse complement strand
GGCCGATGGCCAGCACGGCGATGGGGGTGCGGGCCGGGGGCGGGTCGAATGGATGCGGCATCGGGGTCGGGGATGCGAAGTGAACCAGTCGTATGGTGCGGATCGTACCAAATATCGGCCCTGCGAATCGTGGAATCCGCTCGCCGGCTCTTGCCGCAGGCGGCAATCGCCAACCCTGCCCGCAGCGGACTGCATGGCACGATTGATCATAACGTCACGGCAAGAGCCCTCAAGCCGGGCTTGCGACTGCCGTTAATTCGCTTACTGTGTTGCGAGGACAAGCTCCATTCCTGCCTGTCCTGCCGCCATCCCGTCTATAGGCGGGGCTGCCCACTCGCGGGCGAGCGGTAGCCTGTCCTTTTACGACAACCGGCGAGCCGGTATTGGCAAGGAGGCAGGCCATGAGATTGAAAGACACCTTGGGCGGTCGCCTGCTGCTCGGTGCGGCGGCGGTGACGCTATTGCTCGTGACGGCGCTGGTCTGGAACGGCTTCGTCCTGAAAGAGTCTGCGCTCGAGGAAGCCGGCCTTTCCGCCGCCCGCAGCGCGCTTGCCGCCGCGGCCAATGCCCGCCAATTCTACGCAAAGGAAATCGTGCCGAAATTCCAGTCGAACGGCATGGCCGTCAGCCACGATTTTTCCGGGCGTGCCGATCGCATCCCCGTGCCCGCCACACTGATCCGGGCGCTGGCCGAATCGGACATGTCCGGCAACGGCTTGCGCCTGTTTTCGCATCAGCCCTTTGCCTTTCGCAAGGGAGAGGAGGTTCGGCTCGATGCCTTCGAGGTGGCGGCGCTGGACTGGCTGGAAAAAAATCCGCAGGGGGAGTTCCACCGCATCGAGCAGCGCGCCGGCGGCCCCGTGATGCGGCTGGCCCGGGCTGATGTCATGGTGAACGAGACCTGCACGAACTGCCACAACAGCCATCCCGATTCGCCGAAGCGCGACTGGAAGGTGGGCGATGTGCGCGGAGTAATGGCGGTGACGATTCCCATTGGCGATATCGAGCGGCAGATCGCGGGCAGTTTCCTGAATGTGGCCGGCGTGCTGCTCATCTGCATCGTCGCCGGGGCAGCGATATTCGCGATGATCGTGCGCAGTCTGCGCCGCCCGCTCAATGCCGTCGTGGCGGCGGCGGAATACGCAGCCGTAAACGACGATTTCACGCGCGACGCGCCGCTGGCGGGCACGCAGGAAACCGTTCAGGCCGGCCAGGCCCTCAACCGGTTGATGCAGAAATTCCGCGACATCATCGCCGATGCCAAGCGCTCCAGCGATGCCATCGCCGATGCCTCGCGCGCCTTGTCCGCGGCCAGCGAGCAGGTGACGAAGGGTTCGGCGGCGCAGGCCGAGGCCTCGGCCTCGGTGGCGGCGGCGGTCGAAGAGGCTTCCGTCAGCGTGAGCGAGACGGCGACCCATGCGCGCAGCGCCAACGGGGTGGTCGGCGCAGCGCGTGCCGGCGTGGATCGGGCGCTCACCGCCATGGCCGAGACGGTGACGAACGTGAATGCCATCGCCGGGCTGATCCGCGCCTCGGGCAACAGCGTCGAAGCGCTCGACAGGAGCTCGCAGAAAATCGGCGGCATCGTCCAGGTGATCAAGGAGATCGCCGATCAGACCAATCTGCTGGCGCTCAACGCCGCGATCGAGGCGGCGCGTGCCGGCGAGACGGGGCGTGGTTTCGCCGTGGTGGCCGACGAGGTGAGGAAACTGGCCGAGCGCACCGCCGGCGCTACCGAGGAGATTGCCGGCCTCATCCGCGACATCCAGGAGCAGATCGGCGGCACGGTGACGGGCATGCGCAAAGCTGACCAGCAGGCCGCCGGCAGCCTGAAGCTGGTCGGGGACACCGAGGCCGCCCTGCGCTGCGTCGGCGCCGATTCCGGCGAGGTGGCGCAGAACGTGCAGGCGATCGCCGAAGCGATCCGGGAACAGGACGCGGCCGTGCAGCAGGTGGCGTCGAACATCGAGCGCATCGCCCAGATGACGGAGACAAACAGCGCGGCGGCGGCCGGCGCGGCGGAAACCGCGTGCCGGCTTGACGGACTGGCGGGACGCCTGCGGGAATCGGTGTCGCGCTACCGGGCCTGATCGGCGCTGTCGTCCTCGACGCCCGGCAGCGTGAAGCTGCAGGTGGCGCCGCGACCGGGCGTCGCTTCGGCCCAGATGCGGCCGCCGTGTCGCAACACGATGCGCTGGACGGTGGCGAGGCCGATGGCCAGCACGGCGATGGGGGTGCGGACCGGGGGCGGGTCGAATGGATGCGGCATCGGGGTCGGGGATGCGGAGTGAACCAGTCGTATGGTGCGGATCGTATCAAATATCGGCCCTGCAGCCCGCCCCAAAGATGCTCGTCTCTTCTGAAGCAGGTATACAATACATCGCGAAAATTTCCATCCACCTCCCCGAAACCGAGGCGCGATGAACGACAAAGACAGAACGGCCGCGGGCTCCGACCGAAGATCGCTGCTTGCCGAACTGCGCCGGCTCGTCGCCATGGCCATGCTGCCCCTGCTCGGGCTGGTGGCGTGGAGCGCCTACCAACGTCTGCAGCACGACCTCGACGAGGCGCTCGCCGTCGCCGGGCGCTTTGCCCGCTTCACGGCCACCGACATCGAACGTTTCCTCCGCAGCACCGAAAGCCTGCTCGACAACGCCGTGCGCCACCCGGCCGTTGCCAGGCCGGGCGGGCAGGACTGCGACCAGGCCTTTTCCGCCTTTGCGGCGATGGCGCCGGCCTATGGCGGCTACGTGGCCACCGACCTGAAGGGCCGCGTCGTCTGTTCCGGCGACCTGCCGGGCGACCAGCGCCTGCCCGGCGGCGCCCAGTTTCCGCTGCCTGCCGGACAGGACGCGTCCGGCGCCAGGATCGGCCAGGCCCAACTCGACACCATGGGCGGCTGGGTGGTGCCGATCGTGCGGCCGATTCCGGCGAGCGGCGGGCGGCCGGTCGGTTACGCCGGCGTGCGCCTGCAGACCGCCCAGTTGCAGATGATCGTCGCCGGTGCGCGCCTGCCGGCGGGCACGGTGGTCGGCCTCATGGACGGCGACGGCCGCATCCTGGCGCACACGGCAAGCGCGGCCGGCCAGGTCCGCGGCATCGTCCCCATGGCACGGACCGCCCTGGGCGCGCGCGACGAGGGCACCCTGAGCGCGAGGGGCCACGACGGCGGCGATTACCTGTACGGCTTTGCCCGCGTCGGCGGCACGGACTGGATCGCGTATGCCGTCCTGCCGGCCGCGCCGGTCTATGCCTCCGCCTATCTGAACGGCCTCTACGGCCTGCTGGCGATGCTGGCGATGCTGGGGCTCGGCGCCACCCTGGCGACCCTGTACGGGCGCCGCATGCTGCTGCCGGCGCTGGGCGCCGCGCGCGCGGCGCGCCGCGCGGCGGCAGGCGAGCTGGGCGTGCGCCTGCCGGAGGACGGGCCGGCGGAAATGGCCTACGTGGCGAAGCAGTTCAACCGCCTGCTCGGCACCGTGGCGGCCGAGCGGCGCGAGCTTGCCGCGGCGGAGCGACGCCTGCGCGACCTGTTCCAGCTCTCGGCCGACTGGTACTGGGAGCAGGATGCGGAATGCCGCTTCACCCTGGCCGAGGGCGCCGCGTTCGAGCGGGCGCCCACCTCCAGGGATTTCATCGGCAAGCGGCGCTGGGAGCTGCCCGGCTATGCGCCCCTCGACGGCAACTGGGAGGCGCACCAGGCCGTCGTCGCGCGGCGCGAGCCCTTCTACGACACCCTGTTCGCGCAGGCGGTGCCGGGGAGCGAAAACCACTACCTGCGCGTCAGCGGCATCCCGGTCTTCGATGCCTCCGGCGCCTTCGCCGGCTACCACGGCGTGGCCGCCGACGTCACGCCGGAGATGACCCGGCGGCTGGCCCTGCAGGAGAGCGAGCGCAGGTATCGCGACCTCTTCGACAAGAACCACCTGGTCAACCTGCTGGTCGATCCTGCCGCCGGCCGCATCGTCGACGCCAGCGCCGAAGCCTGCGTCTTCTTCGGGCATTCCATCACGCTGCTCAAGCAACTGACGCTCGCGGAACTGGACCTGCAGCCGCGGGAGGACCGGCAATCGTGCATCGAATTCCTGCGGACGGAGCGGCCGGACGTGAAGGAGCTCGCCTGCCGCGCCCGCGACGGCAGCCCGCTCGTGCTGGAAGCCTACGCCGGCGAGATCGAACTGGACGGGCGGCGCCTGCTGCTGCTGACCCTGCACGACATCACCGAGCGCCGGCGCGCCGAGCAGGAGCTGCGCAAGCTGGCGCGCGCCGTCGCGCACAGCCCGGCGTCCATCATGGTCGCCGACGCCGACGCCAACATCGAGTATGTCAATCCGCGCTTCGAGGAGGTGACCGGCTACTCCCTGGAGGAGGTGCGCGGCAGGAACCCGCGCCTCCTGCAGTCGGGCCTGACGCCGAAGGCGGTGTACGAGGACCTGTGGCGGACCCTCCTGGCGGGCGGCGAGTGGCGCGGCGAACTGTGCAACAGGACGCGGGACGGCGAGCTGTTCTGGGAGTACGCCTCCATCTCGGCGGTGCTCGACGAGAACGGCAAGGCGGCGAACTTCATCGCCGTCAAGGAAAACATCACCGAACGCAAGCGGCGCGAGGCGGAGCTTCGGGAGCTGAACCAGACGCTGGACCGGCGCGTGGCCGAACGCACCGCCGAGCTCGAGCGCGCCAACTGCGAGCTGGATGCCTTCTCCTACTCGGTTTCCCACGACCTGCGGGCGCCGCTGCGGGCGATCAACGGCTTCGCGCACCTGCTCGAGGAGGGCGACGGCGCGGCGCTGAGCGCCGAGGGACGCGAGCTGCTCGGGCGGGTCAGGCGCAACGCCCTGCGCATGAGCGAGCTCATCGACGAGATGCTCAGGTTCGCCCGCATCGGGCGCGAGGCGCTCAGCCTGGCGAAAGTCAGTCTCGGCGAGACGGCGGCGGAAGCCGTGCGCGAGATGCAGGCGCAGTATCCGCATGCCGAGGCGGTCGTCGGCGCATTGCCCGAGGCGGTGTGCGATCCCGTCCTGGTGAAGCAGGTGTTCGCCAACCTGATCGGCAACGCCTTCAAGTACTCCGGCAAGCGGGAAGCGCCCCGCATCGAAGTCGGCTGCCGGCGGGAAGGCGGGGAGAGCGTGTACTTCGTGCGCGACAACGGCGCCGGCTTCGACATGCAGCATGCCCAGCGCCTGTTCGGGGTGTTCCAGCGCCTGCACCACGAGAAGGATTTTCCCGGCACCGGCGTCGGGCTGGCCATCGTCAAGCGCATCGTCGAGCGCCACGGCGGCCGCATCTGGGCGGAATCCGCGCCGGGCGAGGGCGCCACCTTCAGCTTCACGCTGGCCGCGGCCGAATGATGCGGCCCGGGCAATGGCCGATCCGCTGGCAGCTGCGGCTGCTCATCGCCGTGCTGGCGCTGCCCTATGCCGGCCTGCTGGCGTTCCAGGCGCGGCAGGCGGACGCCGAGCGGCGGGAGGCTGCGGCCGGGCGCCTGGCGGTGCTCGCCCAGGCTGCCGCTGCCGACACGGCGCAATTCCTTGCCGAAACCGGCGCCCTGCTGGCCGGCCTGGCGGACCGGGCGGACGTGAAGGCGATGGGAAAGCGGGGCTGCGATCCGGTTTTTGCCACCTTCGCGGCGCAGAACCGGGATTACGCCAACCTCCTGCTGCTGGACGAAGCGGGCTGGGTGCGTTGCTCGGCCATGACGCTGAATCCCGGCCAGCGGGTTTCGGTCGCCCCGCAACTCAATCCGGCGCGCCCGAGCGATGTGCCCGGCCTCCTGGTCGGCCTGCCGCGCATCGGCCCCATTTCCGGCCGCTGGGTCGTGCCGGCGATCTACCCCGTGCGCGATGGCGCCGGCAATGTTGCCGGCTATATCGGGGTGTCGATAGATTTAGACCGGCTGGCTGCGTTCCGGCGACAGGGCGCGGCCGGCGTCTTCCTCGTCGACGACGAGGGGCTGGTCCTGGCCGCCGGCGCCGGCGTCGGCGTGAAGTCGGGCACGCAACAGGATGCGGTCTTCGTCGCCGCCCTGGCCGCCGCGGGCGCGCGCGGCGGGCCGCTCGCGGACGAGGCGGACCGCGACGGGCCGCTGCTTGTCAGCGCGCGCGTGGCGGGGACCGACTGGTTCGCCGTGGCGGCGGGCGGTCCGCCGCAGCCGGCGGCGATGGCGCCGCTTGCGGCGTTCGGCGCGGCCGTCGCCGGAGCGCTGCTGCTGGCGCTGCTGCTGGCGCGCCGGCTCGCGCAGGCCGTCGCCGTGCCCGTGCGGCGCCTCGGCGAATCCGCCGCCGCCATCGCCGGTGGCGAGAGCGCATCGCGCATTCCGCCAGGCGGCGCGGTCGAAGTGGCGGCTGCCGCGCAGGCCATGAACCGGATGCTCGACGGCTTCGATGCGGCGCTCGACAGCGCGCGCCGCCGGGAATGGGAACTGCGCGCGATGCTCGATGCGATCGACAAGGGGGTCTACGCCGAGACCGCCGACGGCGGCGCGATGCGTTACCTGAACCCGGCCGCCGAAGCACTGTACGGCGGCGATGTCCGCCATTTTGCCACCGCGCCCCGCCTGCGCCACGCCGGCGTCCTGAAGGAGGACCGGCCCCGGCTGGAGGCCCTGGCCGGGCAGCTGCGGCAGACCGGCCGCGGCGAGGCCGAGTACCGCATTCGCCGCGGCGACGGCCAGGTGCGCTGGCTGCGCGAGCGCTGCCGGCTGCTGTACGACGCCGGCGGCACGCCGGTCGTGCAGATCGGCGTCGTCTCCGACGTCACGGCCGGGCGCGAACTGATCGACGGACTCAAGCAAAGCGAAGCCCGCTTCCGCTCCCTGATGGACCTGTCTTCGGACTGGTACTGGGAGCAGGACGCTGAATTCAGGTTCGTCGAGCTGACCGGCACGCCCAAGACCGATGCGATGGTCCGGAAACAGCTGTTCATCGGCAAGCGCCGCTGGGAGGCGCCGACGGTGGGGCTGAGCGAGGCGCAATGGGCGGCGCACCGCGCGCGGCTGTCGCGGCACGAGCCCTTCCGCGATTTCGAGTACGGCGCCGTCCTGCCGGATGGCGGCGGGACGGTCTACATGCGCATCAGCGGCGAACCCGTCTTCGACGCGGCAGGCAACTTCACCGGCTACCGCGGCGTCGGCAGCGACATCACGGCGCGCAAGGAAGCCGAGATGCAGTTGCGCAAGCTGTCCGCCGCCGTCGAGCAGAGCCCCGTCTCGATCGTCATCACCGACACCCGCGGCGACATCGAATACGTCAATCCGCGCTTCTGCCAGGCCACCGGCTATGCGCCCGAGGAAGTGCGCGGCCGCAATCCGCGCTTCCTGAAGTCCGGCGAGACGCCGGCCGAGACCTACGCCACGCTGTGGCGGACCATCGCCGGCGGCGGCGAGTGGTCCGGCGAGCTGCACAACCGCAGGAAAAATGGCGAGCTGTTTTGGGAATTCGTGAAAATCATTCCGCTGCTCTCGGAGAAGGGCGAGGTCATGAATTACATGGCGGTGAAGGAGGACATCACGCCGTACAAGGAGCTCACCGCGCGCGAGCAGCTGCGCCAGGAGCAGATGCTGCACCACGCGCGCCTGGCGGCGATGGGCGAGATGGCCGCGGCGCTGGCGCACGAGCTGAACCAGCCGCTGGCCGCCATCGCCAACTTCAGCGGCGTGGTCGAGCACCAGCTCGGCGCGCCGCGGCCGGATCTGGCGCAGGCGCGCGAGGTGGTGCGCAGCATCAACGCCCAGGCGCTGCGCGCCGGCAACATCGTCTGGCGCGTCCGCGAGTTCTCGCGCAAGCAGGAAGCGCGGCGCGAGCCGAGCGACATCAACGGCCTGATCGGCGACGTGGTGCGGCTGGCCGACATCGCCGCGAAGTCCCGCGAAGTGGACTACGAATACGATCTGGCGGCGGGGCTGCCGCCGGTGCCGGCCGATCGCGTGCAGATCGAGCAGGTGCTGCTCAACCTGATCCGCAACGGCGTCGAGGCGATGGACGGCATGGACGGGGAAAAGCGGCTGCGGCTGGCCAGCCGCCTGGCGGAGAACGGGGAGGCGGTGCAAATATCGGTCAGCGACCGCGGCCGCGGCCTGCCCGACCGCATCGCCGTGGACCTGATCACGCCGTTCTTCACCACCAAGCCCGAAGGCATGGGCATGGGCCTGTCGATCAGCCGCGGCATCGTCGAGGCGCACGGCGGCCGCCTGTGGGCGGCGCCCAACGAGGACGGCGCCGGCACGACCTTCCACTTCACCCTGCTCCTGAACGCCGAAAAGAAATGATGCCGAAGCGCGACATGGTGTGCATCGTCGAGGACGATCCGGTGGTCAGGCAATCCCTGACGATGCTGATCGCGACGCTGGGCGTCGAGGCGCGCGCGCATGCCAGCGGCCGCGCCTTCCTCGACGATGCCGATTGCCGCGCGGCGTCCTGCGTGGTGCTCGACGTGCGCATGCCGGGCCTGGGCGGGCTGGAGGTGCAGGCCCGCATGGCCGAGCTGGGCATGACGGCGCCGGTGATCTTCATCACCGGCCACGGCGACGTGCCGCTGGCGGTGGAAGCCATGCGCGGCGGCGCGGTGGACTTCCTGCAGAAGCCCTTCGACAACCAGGCGCTGCTGGAACGCGTGCGGCAGGCCATCGAACGCGGCCGCGACCTCAGGGTGGAGGCGCAGCAGCGCGACGCCGCCGCGGCGCGGCTGGCAAGGCTCAGCCCGCGCGAGCGCGAGGTGCTCGAACTGCTCGTCCTCGGCAGGATGAACAAGGCCATCGCCGCCGAGCTGGGCATCAGCGCCAAGACCGTCGAGGACCACCGCGCCAGCGTCATGCGCAAGATGCAGGTGCGCTCCGTCGCGGAACTGGTGCGGCTGGTCGCCGACGGCCGGCCGCGGACGGCCCAATGAACCGCGCCTGTCCGGGTTATTCCGGATAGGAAATCCGGCCCGCTCCGGGAAAATCCGGATTCAAGACCCGCACTTGCCGCCGTAAGCGTATTCCAAGGGGCGCCTCGCGCCCGCCAAAACTGGATTCGCTCATGGCTCTCCCTGAACCCGAGGGCCCGGCAAGCGCCGGGTCGATTGCATTCGCGATACCCGCCGGCATCGCCCTGGCCGGCGCCGCCTTCGGTTTGGCCGCGGGCGGATTCGGCGCGCTTTCCCTGCTCATTGCCTTCCTGCTGCTCGCCGGCGGCGCGCTGGGCGGCAGGCAGCTTTGCAACCGCCAGGCGGCGCAAATCGAGGCGACCGCCGCGCGGATCCGGGCGACGGAATCGGCCCGCCGTGAAACGGAACTGACCGCCTACCTGGCCAGCCTGCATGAAATCTGCGCCAGCGTGCTGCCGCGCTGGAAGCGGCACATCGACCTCTCGCGCCAGCAGACCGAGCAGGCCGTCACCGGGCTGGCGGGGGAGTTCCGGGAAATCTCCGGGCGGCTCGAGAATGCCGTCGCCGCCTCGCGTTCCACGGCCGGCAGCCTGGCCGGCGGCGAGGCCGGCATGACCGGCACCATCGATGCCGCGCAGGCGGAGCTGCTCGCCCTGGTGTCGTCCCTCAAGTCGATTCTCGAAGCCAAGTCGGCGATGCTGGCCGAGGTCCGCAACCTGGCGGCCTTCACCGACGAGCTGAAGCGCATGGCCGTCGATGTCGCCAGCATCGCCGGCCAGACCAACCTGCTGGCCCTGAATGCCGCCATCGAAGCCGCCCGCGCCGGCGAGCAGGGGCGCGGCTTCGCCGTCGTTGCCGACGAGGTAAGGAAGCTGTCCACCCAGTCTGGCGAAACCGGCAAGCAGATCAGCCAGAAGGTCGAGACGGTCGCCGCCGCCATCGGCGGCACGCTGGCCGCCGCCGCCGAGCTGTCCAGCCGGGACGACGCGGTCGTCGCCGAGGCGGAAGCCGTCATTCACGGGGTGGTTTCCCGCTTCAACGATTCGGCCGGCGCGCTCGTCGGCACGGCCGGCCGCCTGGAGGAAGAGAGCGACGGCGTCAGGGCGCAGGTCTCGCAGGTGCTCGTCGACCTGCAATTCCAGGACCGCGTCAGCCAGATCCTCGCCCTGATCGAGCGGGACATCGGCCGCCTCGGCGAGCGCATCGGCGCCGACCGGCAGGCCATCGCCGAGGGCGGGCGGCCGCAGCCGATCGACGCCGGCGGCTGGCTGCGCCAGCTCGAGTCCGGCTACACCACGCTGGAGCAGCAGGACGCCTCCGCTGCCCGCGCAAACGCGCCGGCCGGAGCCGGCGAAATCACCTTCTTTTGAATGGAGCGAACATGGGAAAAACCATACTCGTCGTCGATGACTCCGCATCGCTGCGGCAGGTGGTGAACCTCACCCTGCAGAGCGCCGGCTACGAGGTCATCGAGGCCTGCGACGGCAAGGACGCGCTGGCCAAGCTGGACGGCAAGAAGGTGCATCTGATCATCAGCGACGTGAACATGCCGAACATGGACGGCATCAGCCTGGTGAAGGAAGTCAAGAAGCATCCGAGCTACAAGTTCACGCCGATCATCATGCTGACCACCGAGGCCGGCGAGAACCGCAAGCAGGAAGGGCAGGCGGCCGGCGCCAAGGCCTGGGTCGTCAAGCCCTTCCAGCCGCAGCAGATGCTGGCGGCCGTCTCGAAACTGGTCATGTGAGGGCGCCGTGAGCATGCACATCGAAAAAACCGCCGCCGGCTGCCGCCTGCGCATCGAGGGCGAGATGACCGTCTCGTCGGCCGCGGACATCCGCGACGAGATCCTTGCCGCGCTGCCGGCCACGTCTCGGGACGAAGTCGAGGTCGACCTCTCCGGCGTCAGCGAAATCGACACCGCCGGCCTGCAGATCATGCTGCAGCTCAAGCGCCGCTGCGGCACGCGGCTGCGCCTGGTCAACCATTCGCCGGCGGTGATCGAGATTCTCGACATGAGCAATCTCGCCGCGCAGTTCGGCGACCCGCTGGTGATTCCCTCGGGCGAATGCCCGCCGTCGCAAGCCTGAGCGTTTCCGGAGATCGCCGCCATGAACATCGACGCCGCGCGCAACACCTTCTTCGAGGAAGCGCAGGAGCTGCTGCGCCAGATGGAGGAAATCCTGCTGGCCTTCGAGGCGCAAAGCAGCGGCGAGGAGGCGGTCAACGCCCTGTTCCGCGCCGCCCACACCATCAAGGGATCGGCCGGGCTGTTCGGCTTCGAGGGCGTGGTCGGCTTCACGCACGTGGTGGAAAGCGTGCTCGACCGCCTGCGCGGCGGCGCCATCCGGTGCGGCGAGGAACTGACAAGCCTGCTGCTCGACAGCGGCGACCACATCGGCACGCTGCTGGCCGCCGCGGCCGCGGACGCGGCGCCCGATGACGCGGCGCTGCGCCGCGGCCGGGAGCTGACGGGCCGCCTTGCCAGCCATTTGCCGCCGTCCGCCCAGACCCCGCTGGCGGCGGTAAACCCGCCCGAGCCGGAGGCCGCCCTGGCGGTCTCCGGCGGAGGCCCCCTCGGCGGCGTCGACACCTGGCATCTTTCGCTGCGCTTCGGCGCCGAGGTGCTGCGCATGGGCATGGAGCCGCTGGCCTTCATCCGCTACCTGACCACGCTGGGCGACATCGTGCACCTGGAAACGCTGAGCGAGGCCCTGCCGCCGATCGAATCCTTCGACCCGGAGGCCTGCTACCTCGGCTTCGAGATCGATTTGCGCAGCGCCGCCAGCCGGCAGGAGATCGAGGCGGTGTTCGAGTTCGTGCGGGACGACGCGCGCATCCGCATCGTCCCGCCGCATGCCAAGGCCGGGGAATACATCGACCTGATCCGTTCGCTGCCGGAAGAAGCGGTGCGCGTGGGCGAGATTCTGATCGGCGCGGGGGCACTGACGCGGCACGAGCTGGAACGGGCGCTGCAGGCACAGGCGGCAGATGCCGGCGGGCGCCGCCTGGGCGAAATCCTTTGCGACAAGGGCGTCGTGCAGGCGCCGGTGGTCGAGGCCGCGCTGGACAAGCAGAAGCGCAGCGAGGAAAAGCGCGCCCTGGAAGCGCGCAGCGTCAAGGTGCCGGCGGACAAGCTGGACCTGCTGATCGACCTGGTCGGCGAGCTGGTCATCGCCGGCGCCGGCACGCAGCTGCTGGCCGGCCGCACGCACCGGAGCGAACTGATCGAGTCCGCCTCGCAGGTGGCGCGCCTGGTCGAGGAGGTGCGCGACGCCGCGCTGCGCCTGCGCATGGTGCAGATCGGCGAGGTGTTCGGCCGCTTCCCGCGCGTGGTGCGCGACGTCAGCCGCGAACTGGGCAAGGACATCGAGCTGAAGCTGAGCGGCGCCGAGACCGAGCTGGACAAGTCGATGGTCGAGCGCCTCGGCGACCCGCTCATGCACCTGCTGCGCAACGCCATGGACCACGGCCTGGAGCCGGCCGCGGAACGGCTGGCGCGCGGCAAGCCGGCACGCGGCACGGTCAGCCTGGCGGCGCGTCACGAGTCGGGCAGCATCGTCATCGAGGTGCGCGACGACGGCCGCGGCCTGGATCGCGAGCGCATCCTGAAGAAGGCGGTCGAGCGCGGCCTGGTGCAGGAAAGTCAGTCGCTGGAGGACGGCGAGGTCTGGCGCCTGATCCTGCAGCCGGGCTTTTCCACGGCGGAAACCGTCACCAATCTATCCGGCCGCGGCGTCGGCATGGACGTGGTGAAGAGCAGCATCGAGGCGCTGCGCGGCACGCTCGACATCGAGAGCAGGCCGGGCGAGGGCACCTGCATGCGCCTGACCCTGCCGCTCACCCTGGCCATCATCGACGGCTTCCTGGTCGGCGTCGGCGGCGCGCAGTTCGTGCTGCCGCTGGAGATGGTGGTCGAGTGCATCGAACTGCCGGCCGGCGACGGCGCGGACGGACGCGATTACCTCGACCTGCGCGGCCGGGTGCTGCCCTTCCTGCGCCTGCGCGAGCTGTTCGAGGTGCCGCAGCCGGCGCCGCGGCGGCAGAACGTGGTGGTGGTGAGCCACGGCGGGCGCCAGGCCGGTCTGGCGGTGGATTGCCTGATGGGCGGATGCCAGACGGTGATCAAGCCGCTCGGCGTGCTCTTCGAGAAATTGCGCGGCATTGCCGGCTCGACCATCCTCGCCAGCGGCGAGGTGGGTCTGATCCTGGACGTGCCGCAGCTGGTTCAGTTGGCGACGGGCCGGGAAGCGAATCGGCTCGGCGGCGCGGCGCGGCAGCGCGCGCTTCAATCGTGATTTTTGCGGCAGAAAGGAGATGGCAATGAAAAACCTGAAAGTGGGTGTGAAGCTCGGGCTCGGCTTCGGCGTGGTGCTGCTGCTGCTGGTCGCGGTGGCGGTCGTCGGCATCAACCGGCTGGTCAGCATCAACGACGCGCTGGGCGACATCGTGCGCGACAAGTGGCCGAAGGTCAGCCTGCTGCAGGAGGGCCTGGCCGGCGTGAACCAAGTCGGCATCGCCGCGCGCGACATGGCCCTGTCGGCGGACCGCGAAACCGCGCAGAAGACCAGGGAGCGCATCCTCGAGGGCCGCGCCGGCATCGGCAAGGCCTGGGAAAAGCTCAAGCCTCTGCTGGCCAATCCGAAGGGCAAGGAAATGTTCCAGTCCATCATGGAGGCGCGCGAGCGCTACATCGCGATGCAGAACCAGCTCATCAAGCTGGCCGAGGAGGGCAAGCGCGAGGAGGCGGCGCTGTTCCTGAACACGGACTTCCGCCCCGCCGCCGACGAGTACCGCAAGCGGGTGAACGCCCTCATCAAGTTCCAGGGCGAGCTGATGGACGAGGTCGGCGTGGAGGCCGAAAAAACCGTTTCCGCCGCGCGCATGCTGATGCTCGCGCTCGGCGCCGCGGCGGTCCTGCTCGGCATCGTCATCGGCTTCCTCATCACGCGCGGCCTGTTGAAGCAGCTCGGCGGCGAGCCCGACTACGCGGCCGACGTCGCCCGCCGGGTGGCCGAGGGCGACCTCACCGTGGTGGTGGCGACCAAGGCCAGCGACACCTCGAGCATGCTCTACGCCATGCGCGGCATGGTGGAGAGGCTCTCGCGCATCATCGGCGAGGTGCGCACCTCCGCCGACGGCCTGTCGGCCGCCTCCGAGCAGGTCAGCGCCACCTCGCAGTCGCTGTCGCAGGCCGCCAGCGAGCAGGCGGCGAGCCTGGAGGAGACCAGCGCCTCGATCGAGCAGATGAGCGCCTCGATCGGCCAGAACACCGAGAACGCCAAGGTCACCGACGGCATCGCCAACAAGGCGGCGAAGGACGCCGCCGACGGCGGCGAGGCGGTGCGGGCGACGGTGGACGCCATGAAGTCGATCGCCGACAAGATCGGCATCATCGACGACATCGCCTACCAGACCAATTTGCTGGCGCTGAACGCCGCCATCGAGGCGGCGCGCGCCGGCGAGCACGGCAAGGGCTTCGCCGTGGTGGCCGCCGAGGTGAGGAAGCTCGCCGAGCGCAGCCAGGTCGCCTCGCAGGAGATCGGCGAGCTGGCCGGCACCAGCGTGAAGACGGCCGAGAAGGCCGGCCAGCTGCTGCAGGAGATGGTGCCGAACATCCGCCGGACCGCCGAGCTGGTGCAGGAGATCACCGCCGCCTCCGAGGAGCAGTCGCAGAGCGCCGGCCAGATCAACACGGCGATGGGCCAGCTCAACCAGACCACGCAGCAGAACGCCTCGGCTTCGGAGGAGCTGTCCGCCACCGCCGAGGAGATGAGCGGCCAGGCGCAGCAGCTGCAGCAGATGATGGCGATGTTCCGCGTCGGCGATAGCGAGGCCGCGGCGCCGGCGCCTTCGCCGGCACGCCAGCCGGCGAAGGCGGTGCGCAAGGCCGCCAGGCGGCCGCGCGAGGAGGTTGCCGCGGCCGGGGGCGGGCTGGGCGATGCCGAGTTCGTGCGCTACTGAGAGGGGACGGCCATGAACCAGGCACAACTCGCGGTCGCGACCGGCGCTCGCGCGCCCGTCGGCCTGCCGGCGGGCGGGGAGCCGCAACAATATCTGGTGTTCTCGCTGTGCGGCGAGACCTTCGCCATCGGCATCCGCAGCATCAAGGAGATCATCGAGTACGGCCACCTGACGGAGGTGCCGATGATGCCGGAGCTGGTGCGCGGGGTGATCAACCTGCGCGGCGCCGTGGTGCCGGTGGTCGACCTCGCCGTCCGCTTCGGCCGCGCGCCGACACAGATCGCGCGGCGCACCTGCATCGTCATCGTCGAGATCGAGGACGGGCCCGAGGCCGCCGCGGGAGCGCCCCAGGTGATCGGCGTCATCGTCGACGCCGTGAACGAGGTGCTCGACATCCCGGCCGGCGAGATCGAGCCGCCGCCCTCGTTCGGCGCGCGCATCCGCAGCGACTTCATCGAGGGCATGGGCAAGGTGGCGGGCAACTTCGTCATCCTCCTGAACCTGCGGCACGCGCTGTCCGTCGAGGAGCTCAGCGGGATCGTCGAGACCGCCGACGGCATGGCGCGGGATGCCGTGCCGCGGGAACTGACTTTGGCCGGACCGGGCCTGGCGGAAGGCACGAATGATTGAAGGCATGATCGAAAAACTGCTGCAGCGGCGGGCCATCGCGGGTTGCAGATCGCCGTCAACCTGTCCGCCCTGCAGTTCCGCCAGCCCGGCCTGGCCGAGCAGGTCGCCGCGGCGCTCGCCGAAACCGGGCTGCCGGCCGCCGACCTCGACCTGGAGATCACCGAGAGCACGCTGGTGGCGGACCCGGAAAGCGCCATTGCCACCATGCAGCGGATCAAGGCCATGGGCGTGAAATTCTCGGTGGACGACTTCGGCACCGGCTACTCCTCGCTCGCCTACCTGAAGCGCTTTCCCATGGACACGCTGAAGATCGACCGCGCCTTCGTGCGCGACTGCCATGAGGGCGGGCGCGACGCCTCGCTGCTGGCGACGGGCGGCCGGCTCGACGTGTCGTTGCAGGAGGCGGCCTGATGGAAGCGGCCATATCGGACAGCGAGTTCGGCCGGTTCCAGGCGCTGATGCAGCGGGTGGCGGGCATCCACCTGCCGCCCTCGAAGAAGTCGCTGGTGAGCGGACGCCTGTCGAAGCGCCTGCGCGCGCGCGGCATCGGCAGCTACGGCGACTACTACCGGCTCATTGCCAGCGGCGGCGAGCCGGCCGAGATGCAGACCGCGATCGACCTGCTGACGACCAACGAAACCTATTTCTTCCGCGAGCCGCAGCATTTCGAATTCCTCGTGCGCGAGGTGCTGCCGGGCCTGCGTCCCGGCGTGCCCTTCCGCGTCTGGAGCGCGGCCAGCTCGACCGGCGAGGAGGCCTACAGCATCGCCATGGTGCTCATGGACAAGCTGGGAGTATCGGCGCCCTGGGAAGTCTTCGGCTCGGACATCAACAGCTCGGTCATCGAGACGGCGCGCGGCGCCACTTACCCGACGTCGCGCAACGAGGGCATCCCGGCGAATTACCTAAGGCGATTCTGCCTGCGCGGCACCGGGGCCATGGCCGGCAAGCTGCGCGTCGACGCGGCAGTGCGGGAGCGGGTGCGCTTCGCCCAGATCAACCTCAACGGCGACCTGAAAGGGGCCGGTGAGTTCGACGTCATCTTCCTGCGCAACGTGATGATCTATTTCGACATGGAGACCAAGCGCCGCGTCGTGGCGGCGCTGCACCGGCGGCTGCGGCCGGGCGGCTGGCTGTTCATCGGCCATTCGGAAAGCCTGAACGGCGTGAGCGAGCAGTTCCGGCCGGTGCGCCCGACCATCTACCGCAAGGAGGCGGCATGACGGTGCCGATCAACCCGGCCGCCATCGACATCTTCCTGCAGCCAGGGGAAGTGTATTTCGGCGACCGCGGCACGCGCATCCGCACGGTGCTCGGCTCTTGCGTGTCGATCACCTTCTGGCACCCCCGCCTGCTGCTCGGCGGCATGTGCCACTACATGCTGCCCGAACGCGGCACGGCGGGAGCGGGCGGGGCGGACGGACGCTACGCCGATGAAGCACTCGACCTGCTGTTCGCCGAAATGCGCGCCGCCGGCACGCAGCCGCGCGAATACCAGGCGAAACTTTTCGGCGGCGGGCGCATGTTTTCCTTCGCCACCGGCGGCCTGCTCGACATCGGCAGCCGCAATATCGAGACGGGCCGGCGCCTGCTGCGCAGCCACGGCCTGGAGCCGGCCGGCGAGCACCTCGCCGGCGTGGGACACAGAAGCATCATTTTCGACGTGGCGAGCGGCGATGTCTGGGTGCGCCACATGCCCGAGCAGGCAGACCTGAGGGACGTGGCATGAACATGGCCGTCGCGCGCGAGAGGGGACCAGGGGAGGCAGGCATGCACATCGAATGGGACGAGCGGTTCGATACGGGGATCGAGGTCGTCGACAAGCAGCACCACGGGCTGATCCATATTCTCAACGGGCTCTACGACAGCATCGGCAAGGGGCAGGGCGAAGCGGTGCTGCTGGGCATCTTCGGCGAGCTGCAGCGCTATGCCGACGACCATTTCGACACCGAGGAGCGCCTGATGAAGGCGCAGGCGGTGGCGCCCCGCCATCAGGCCGAGCACGTCATCCGGCACGTGGCTTACCGGCGCCGGATCGAGGCTTACCGCGCGCGCCGGGAGGCGGGTGAAAGGCTGGTCCCGATCCAGGTGCTGGCCTTCGTCAGCGACTGGTGGATCGAGCACATCCTGACCTGCGACCGCGTCTTCGAGTCGCTGGCGCGGGACGCCCGCGACGGCGAGGGGGATAACCCGTCATGGCCGGCGAGATAAGGGTCCTCGTCGTCGACGATTCGGCGGTGGTGCGCCAGGTGATGGGCGACATCCTCGGCCGCGCACCCGGCATCCGCGTCATCGGCTCGGCGCCAGATCCGCTCTTCGCCATGGAGCGCATGCGCCGGGAGTGGCCCGACGTCATCACCCTGGATGTCGAGATGCCGCGCATGGACGGCGTCACCTTCCTGAAGAAGATCATGGCCGAGCGGCCGACGCCGGTGGTGATCTGCTCCTCGCTGACCCAGGCCGGCGCCGAGACGACCATGCAGGCGCTGGCGGCCGGCGCCGTCTCCATCATCGCCAAGCCGACCCTCGGCCTGAAGGATTTCCTGCGCGAGTCGTCGAACGACGTCATCGCGGCGGTGCGCGCCGCCGCCGCCTCGCGGGTGCGCAACCTGGCGGCGCGGCCAGTGACGCGTGCCGCGGCCGAGCCGCAGGAGGCTGCGGGCGGCGTCCACGCCATGGCCAAGACCACCGACAGCATCGTCGCCATCGGCACCTCCACCGGCGGCACCCAGGCGCTCGAGTCGGTGCTGACGGCGCTGCCGGCGACGGCGCCGGGCATCGTCATCGTCCAGCACATGCCGGAGAAATTCACCGCCTCCTTCGCCGAACGCCTGAACGGCCTGTGCGAGATCGACGTCTTCGAGGCGAAGGACGGCCAGCGCGTCGTGCCCGGGCGCGCCCTCATCGCGCCGGGCGGCCGACACATGCTGCTCAAGCGCAGCGGCGCGCAATACCACGTCGAGGTGGTCGACGGGCCGGTGGTCAACCGCCACCGCCCGTCGGTGGACGTGCTGTTCCGCTCGGTGGCGAAATTCGCCGGCGGCAACGCGCTGGGCGTCATCATGACCGGCATGGGCGACGACGGCGCGCGCGGCCTCAAGGAGATGCACGAGGCCGGTGCGCGCACCATCGCCCAGGACGAGGAGACCTGCGTCGTGTACGGCATGCCGAAGGAGGCGGTAAAATTGGGCGCGGTGGATCGCGTCCTGCCTCTGCAGCACATCGCCGGGGCGCTGCTGCAATAAACGGAAAGCGTGCAAATGGCGGAACCTGCGGCGCGCAGCGCGATACGCGACACCAAGGGTCCGGCGGGCTTCCCCGCCGGCCGCAACGTGCCGGAATCCGAGGCCTTCAAGGGCGGATTGCAGCCGCGGGCGTGGCTGCACTGGGCGGTGCTCGCCGTGTCCCTGCTGGTTTCCCTGGGCGCCTGGCGCTGGGTCGATAGTCAGGCACGGCAGGCGCAGCAGGCCGAATTCCAGGCTCGTGCCGCCGAGATTCGCGAGGCCCTGCTCTCCCGCATGGCCGGCTACCAGCAGATTCTCATCGACGCCGCCGCGCTGTTCGCGGTGAGCGACAGGGTGATGCGGCAGGACTGGACGAATTACTATCGCCGCCTCCAGCTCAAGGAGCACTTTCCGGCCATCCAGGCCCTGGCCTTCGCGCGGGCGTTTTCTCACGAGGAACTGGCGTCGCAGGTGCGCGAGCTGCGCGCCCAGGGCCTGCCCGATTTCGCGGTGCGGCCGCCGGGGCCGCGCCCGCGCTATGTCGCCAACGTCTATGCCGAACCTTTCGAGGGGCTGAACGTCAAGGCGCTCGGCTACGACATGTGGCAGGATCCCGTGCGCCGGCGGGCCATGGAACAGGCGCTGGCGACGCGCCGGCCCGCCATTACGTCCAAGACCATCCTGAAGATCGACGAATCGAGCAATCCCGTGCCGGCCTTCATCATGTTCCAGCCGGCCTTCGAACGCGGCGGTCGGCTGGCGGGTTTCGTGCTCAGCCCCTTCCGCATGTCGGCGCTGGCCGACGACCTGCTGCCGCCGTCCGCGCAGGCCGTCTCCTTCGCCATTTACGATGGCGCCGCCAGCGGGGCGGATGCGCTGTACTTCCTCGGCAGCCAGGCGCCCGCCGGGCATCGGCCGGTGTTCACGCGCAGCGAGACCGTCAGTTTCGCCGGCAGGGAGTGGACGCTCCAGTTCGCCAGCGAACCTTCGCTGGAAAGCGGCACGCGCGCGTGGACGGCGCAATTCGTCCTGGCGGCGGGCGCCCTGCTTGGCCTGGCGCTGTTCTGGCTGGTGCGCGGGATTACGTCCGGGCGCCAGCGCGCCCTGGCGCTGGCGCGCGAAATGACCGCCGAGCTGCGCGAGCAGCAGCGCTTTCTCGCCGACCTGATCGAGAACAGCGGCACGGCGATCCACGTCAAGGACCGCGACGGCAAATACCGGCTGGTGAACCGGAAGTGGGAGGAAGTGACCGGGCTTTCGCGCCGGGATGCCGAAGGCAAGACCGCCGCCATGCTGTTTCCCGAGGCGGTCGCCCGGGAGATCGGAGACGCCGACGGCGCGGCGATGGGCGGCGATGGCGCCCTCGAAAGCGAGGTGACGGTCGATTCACCCGAGGGCCCGCGCCACTTCATCGCCGTCAAGTTTCCGCTCAGGGACGAAGAGGGCGGGATTGCGGGGATGTGCGGCGTCGCCACCGAGATCACCGAGCGCAAGCGCGATGAAGCGCAGTTGCGCCTGGCCGCCAGCGTCTTCGAGCAGGCCAACGAGGCCATCGTCATCACCGACGAGAAGGCGGCCATCGTCGCCGTCAGCCGCCGCTTCTCGGAGATCACCGGCTACGGCGCCGACGAGGTCATCGGCAGCAATCCGCGCATCCTGCAGTCGGGCCGGCAGGATGCCGCCTTCTACCGGGCGATGTGGGACGCGCTGACCGGCGCCGGGCACTGGAGCGGCGAGATCTGGAACCGGCGCAAGGACGGCACGGCCTATCCCGAGTGGCTGTCGATTTCGGCGGTGCGCGACGACACCGGCCGCACGACGAACTACGTCGCCGTGTTCTCCGACCTGACCGAGCGCAAGGCGGCCGAGCAGGAGATACGCCAGATGAACCGCACGCTGGAGCTGCGCGTGGCCGAACGCACCGCCGAGCTCCAGGAGGCGGTGCGCGAGCTGGAAGCCTTCTCCTATTCGGTGTCCCACGACCTGCGCGCGCCGCTGCGCGCCATCAACGGCTTTTCCCATCTGCTGGAGCAGGACTACGCCGCCAGCCTGGACGCGACGGCGCGCGACTACCTGGCCCGGGTGCGCGCCGGCTCGATCAGGATGGGGGACCTCATCGACGACCTGCACGAGCTCTCGCGCGTGGCGCGCCAGGACATGCGGATCGAGCGCCTCGACCTGTCGCGGCTCGCAGCCGAGATCGCCGCCGAGCTGGCGGAGGAGAATCCGGCCCGCCGGGTCGACTGGGCGATCGCGCCCGGTGTCGAGGCAAGCTGCGATGCCGGGCTGATCCGCCCGGTGCTGCTCAACCTGCTCGGCAACGTCTGGAAATACACGGGCCGGCGCGAGCGGGCGCGCATCGAATTCGGCCTCGATGAGCGCGATGGCGAAACGCTGTATTACGTGCGCGACAACGGCGCCGGCTTCGACATGAAGTATGCCGCCAAACTGTTCGGCGCCTTCCAGCGCCTGCATGGCCCCGCCGAGTTTTCCGGCACCGGCATCGGCCTGGCCATCGTTGCCCGCATCATCCGCCGCCACGGCGGCCGCATCTGGGGCGAGGGCAAGCCCGACGAGGGCGCCGTGTTCCGTTTCACCCTGCAGCCCGGCGCCGGGGCGCGGTCCAAGGAGGGGGGCCCCGCATCATGACAAGCTTTTCCCGCCGCGAGGCGCTGCGCCTGATTTCGGGTTGCGCGCTGGCGCCCCTGCTCGCCGGCTGCGGTCCGGCGCGAAAACTGCGTATCGCCAGCCATGTCTGGCCCGGCTACGAGTTGATGTTCCTGGCCCGCTCGCTCGGCTGGCTCGACGAGCGGCGGGCGTCGCTGCTGGAGACCGCTTCGGCGACGGCGTCGATGCAGGCCCTCGCCGACGGCCGCGCCGACGGCGCCGCCCTGACCCTGGACGAAGTCCTGCGCGTGCGCGCCGACGGCGTGCCGCTGTCGGTGGTGCTGGTCTTCGACATCTCCGCCGGCGCCGACGTGCTGCTCGCCCGGCCAGGCATCGAAAGCCTGGCCGGACTGAAGGGCCGGCGCATCGGCTTCGAGCAGGGCGCCGTCGGCACCCTCATGCTCGACCACGCGCTGCGCGAGGCGGGCCTTGCGGCGGGCGAGGTGGTGCAGGTGCCGCTGCCCTTCGACCGGCACGAGGCGGCCTGGCGTGAGGGCGCGCTCGACGCGCTGATCACCTTCGAGCCGGTGGCCGGTCGCCTGGTGGGGGCGGGCGCCCGGGCGCTCTTCGACAGCAGCAGCCTTCCCGACACCATCGTCGATGTCCTCGCGATCCGGACGAACCTGCTCGACGCCGGCGGCGAGGCCGCGCGCCATCTCGTGTCCGCCCATCTGCGCGGCCTGGCGCATCTTGCCGAACATCCGCAGGACGCCGCCTATCGCATGGCGCCCCGCCTGCAACTGCCGCCCGACCGTGTGCTCAAGGCGTTTCGCGGCCTCGTGCTGCCCGACCGCGACAACAACCGCAGGCTGCTCGCCGGCCCGGCGCCCGCCCTGCTCGCCGGCCCGGCGCCCGCCCTGCTGGCCAGCGCGCGCCGGATTGCCGGCCTGTTCTCGCCGGGGGACAGCCTGGCCGGCCTGCTGCGCCCGGAATTTCTGCCGGAAGGGGAGGTTCGATGAACGCCGGACTGCCGGGCCGGCTGGCGGCGATGCTGTGCCTGCTGGGCGCATCGTGGCCTCTCCACGCGGAAGAACCCGTGCGCATCGGCGTGCTGGCGAACCGGCGGGCGGCGCTGGAACAGGCGGCCTGGACGCCGCTGGCGGCGAGCCTGCAGCGGAGCATTCCGGAACGCGACTTCGTCATCGAAGCCCTGGACGCTTCGGCGCTGGAAGCGGCGGTGGCGACGCGCCGCGTGGATTTCGTCCTCACCCACGCGTCCCATTACATCCTGATGGCCCGGCGCAGCGGCCTGTCCGCGCCGCTGGCGACGCTGGTCAGGAGCCATCGCGGCCAGCCGCTGCGCGCCTTCGGCGGCGCGGTCATCGTCCGGGCGGAGCGCGCCGATCTCGCGGAACTGAAAGACCTGCGCGGCGCCACGGTGGCCGCCGCGAACACCGGGTCGCTCGTCGGCTACCTGGCCCAGGCGCGCGAACTGGCCGCCATCGGCATGGTGCAGCCGCGGGATTACCGGCTGATCGAGACCGGCTTCCTGCATGAAAAGGTCGTCGAGGCGGTGCTGGCGGGCCGCGCCGATGCCGGCTTCCTGCTGGGAGGCGTGATGGAATCGCTGGCCGAGAAGGGCGGCCTGGACCTCGCCCGGCTGAAGGTGCTCAACCGGCAGAGCCTGCCCGGCTATCCCTTCGCCGTGTCCACCCCCCTGACGCCGGGCCAGCCGTTCGCCGCCCTGCCGCACATTCAGGACGACCTGTCGCGCAAGGTCGTCGCCGCCCTGTTGGCGATAACGGATTCCGGCGTAGCTTCGGCGCTGAACATCCACGGCTTCACCGTGCCGGCGAACTACGATGGGGTGGCGGCGCTGATGCGGGAGCTGCGCGCCCCGCCCTTCGACCTGGCGCCCGCATTCACCTGGCACGACGTGTGGTCGCGCTACCGTGCCTGGCTGGCCGGGATGGTCGCGCTGGCCGCCCTCCTCCTGCTGCTTTCCGTGCGGCTCCTCCTCGCCCAGCGCCGCGCGCAGGCTCAGGCGGTCGTGCTGGCCGGGGAGCGCCGCCGCCTCGGCGACATCATCGAGGCGACGCAGACCGCCACCTGGGAATGGAACGTGCAGAGCGGCGAGCTGCGGCTCAACGAGCGCTGGGCGGAAATCGTCGGCTATCGCCTCGAAGAGCTGACGCCGCTGTCCATCGAGACCTGGGCGCGTTTCACCCATCCGGAAGACCATCGCCACGCGCTGGGCCTGCTGGAACGCCATTTCGCCGGGGAAGCGGACCGGTATGAATGCGAGGAGCGCAAGCGCCACAAGGACGGCCACTGGGTCTGGGTGGCGGTCAGCGGCCGGCTGGTATCGCGCACGCCCGATGGCCAGCCGCTGCTCATGTCGGGCATGCACCAGGACATCACGGAGAGGAAGCTGGCGGAAGAGGCGCTGCGCCGGAACGAGGAGCGCCTGCGCCTGGTCATGGAGGCCACGGCCGACGGCATCTGGGACTACGATCAGGACACCTGGCAGACCTTCTTCTCGGACCACTACGTCGCCCTGCTCGGCTATGCCTCGATCGAGGCGCTGCGCCAGGGATTCAGGATAGACCGGGCGCTCCATGCCGAGGACCGGGACCGCGTGCTGGCGGCGCAGAAGCGATCCATCGAGCAGGGCGCCGTTTTCGACGAGACCTTCCAGCTGCAGCGGGCGGACGGCCAGTATCGGTGGTTTCACGGGCGCGGCATGACCGTGCGCAACGAACAGGGCAACATCCGGCGCTTCATCGGCGCGCTGACCGACATCGACCGGGCGAAGCGGGCGGAACTCGAGATCCTGGAGTTCAACCGGACGCTGGAGCAACGCGTGCGGCAGCGCACGGCGGAACTGGAAGCGGCCCTGCGCGAACTGGAGGAGTTTTCCTACGCCGCCTCGCACGACCTGCGCTCGCCCCTGCGCGCCATCGCCGGCTTCGCGCAGATCCTCGGCGAGGAATATGCGGCCCGCCTCGACGAGGCTGCCCAAGGCTATCTCGGGCGCATCCGCGGCGCCAGCCAGCACCTGTCCGAGACTATCGACGGCATGCACGATCTGATGCGCTTCGCGCGTGCTGAGCTCAGGCCGCGCGAGGTGGATCTTTCCGCCCTGGCGCGCGGCATCCTGGAGCAGTTTCAGGCGCGCGAGCCGCGCACGGTCGCCATCCGCGTGGCCGACGGCCTGCTCGCCCGGGCGGATCCGGAACTGGCGGCCGTCTTCCTGCGCGGCCTCTTGCACAACGCCTGGAAATTCACCGGCCGGACGCCCGGGGCGCGCATCGAGTTCGGCGCGACCGGAATGGATGGCGAACGCGCTTTCTTCGTCGCCGACAACGGCGCCGGCTTCGATCCTGCCCATGCGAAGAGGCTGTTCAAGCCTTTTTTCAAGCTGCATGCGCCGGGCGAGTTCCCCGGCGTCGGCATCGGCACGGCGATCGTCCGGCGCATCGTGCAGCGCCACGGCGGGCGCATCTGGGCCACGGCCGCGCCGGGGCAGGGGGCAACGTTCTTTTTCACGCTTTCAGCCGAGACTCCCGGACTCAAGGTCGGCGAATGACCGTCGCAGGCGCGACGGCAAGATAACCGAGATTCCCCGGATGAAGACGATCAGGTTTCCACGCGCCACGCCGGCGTCGCGCGCATGGCCGCGTTGCGGCGGCTCGCCGTGGAATAGCCACTGTCTTCGCCACCGCGCCTTGCCCTGTGCCCGGAAAACCCCGTTCGCACCGGCAAGATGATTGAGAACACGCCCTAGAAACCCGAATTGGCGGGGTATTCCCGTTCTTTTCCCCCCGTCATCCCTTGCCGGGGGCGGCAATAATCGCCGCCATGGAGTAAAGCAACCATGGCCGACGATTCCGATCTCGAAAAAACCGAACCAGCGTCGCCGCGACGGCTGGAGCAGGCGCGCGAAGAGGGCCAGGTGCCGCAATCGCG
>WYAY01000018.1 GCA_011526165.1 Sulfuritalea sp. | reverse complement strand
TGAACTGCGACATGCCGAGCTTCTGGTTCTCCATCAGCTCGAAGCCGACCAGGCCGCCCTTGGGCAGGCCCTGCGAGGCGAGCCGCATGCGCAGCTCGTGCACCTGCTGCTGCGGCACCAGGATGGCACCGCCCGATTCGGTGAATTTGAACGGCACGTTCATCTGCTGCAGCGCGGCGATGATGTTGCCGCCGTCGCGCTCCGTGATGTTGGTAAACAGCACGGCATAGGTCGGCGTGCGCGTCCACGTCCAGCCGGCCACGGCAATCGCCGCCACCATCGACAGGGCGATGATGCTCAGCATCTTCTGCTGCAGGGGCAGCCGCATGAAGGCGGCCAGCGAGAATTGCGTATCGGCCATATCAGTAACCACCGTTCGTCGGGTTGGCCACGGGCGGGTCCCGGGCACATGGCGGCATTCTGCCCATCCCATGCAAGAAGCGTTCTGGAGATAAGCGGCAATTTTTGCCCCCTATTTGCCGGCTTGGACGGTTTGATGCGGGCGTAATCTGCGGCCATCCCATAAGGGTGAGTGCATGGACAGTCAAACGGAAAACCCGCAGCAGCTCGAAGCCGGCCGGCTGGCCGAGGCTTTTCGCCTGTTCAGCCAGGCCTCGGAGGACCTGGCCGGTGCGTATACCAGCCTGCAGGAGCAGGTGGCCGGCCTGACCGCCGAACTGGCGCTGGCCAACGGCCGCCTGAAGCGCGAATACGAGGAAAAGACGGCGCTCAACGAGCGCCTGGCCCTGCTGCTCGATACCCTGCCGGCCGGCGTCGCCGTGGTGGGCGCCGACGGCCGCGTCGAACAGGCCAATCCGGCCGCCGCTGCCATTCTCGGCGCCGACATCGAGGGCCGCGACTGGACGGAATTTGCCGCCGCCAATCTGGCGCAGACCGCCACCCCGGGCGAATGGGAGATGCCCCGGCTGGGCGGTCGCCGCGTCTCCATCACGGACACCCGGCTCGCCTCCGGCGGCGGACGCATCGTGCTGATCCACGATGTCACCGAGGCGCACCGCATGAAGACCCAGGCGGCGAGGAACGAGCGCCTGGCAGCGATGGGCGAGATGGCGGCGGGCCTGGCCCACCAGCTGCGCACGCCCCTGGCGGCGGCGTTGCTCTACGCCGGCGCGCTGGAGAACCCGCGCCTGCCCGAGGCAGAACGCACGCGCTGCGGCACCCGCGTGGTCGAGCGCCTGCAGCATCTGGAGCGTCTGATCCGCGACATGCTGAGCTTCGCCCGCGGCGAGGCGAGCGGCGGCGAATCGATCGCCGTTTCCGCCCTGCTGGCCGAGGCGGCGCAGGTGTTCGAGCCGCTGGCGCGCCGTCGCGAGGTGGCGTTCGTCGTCGCTGACGAGAGTCGTGGCGCAGTCGTCAGCGGCAGCCGCAAGACGCTCGCCGGCGCGCTGGTCAACCTGATGGAAAACGCCCTCGATGCCAGCGTTCCGGGCGGCCGCATCGAGCTCGACGCCAGCGGAGAGAACGGCATGGTGTGCATCCGCGTGCGCGACAACGGCCGCGGCATGGATGCGGCCACCCAGGCGCGCCTGTTCGAGCCCTTCTTCACGACGCGCGCCGAGGGCACCGGGCTGGGCCTGGCCATCGCGCGCGGCGTCGCCCGCGCCCACGGCGGCGGCATCGAGGTCGATTCCGCCCCCGGCAACGGCGCCCTGTTCAGACTGACTTTGCCGGCGGTGGGGGCAAACCCGGCCGGCGTGACCGATCAACCGCAACCGATGGAACGGAGAGCGACATGCCTGAGCCATTAAACATCCTGGTCGTCGAGGACGACCTGCAATTGCGCGACGCCGTTTGCCTGACGCTGGAATGCGCCGGCCATCATGTGCTGGGCGCGGCCGACGGGCCGGCGGCGCTGCACCTGCTCGAGCGGCAGGCGTTCAACCTGGTGGTGAGCGACCTGCGCATGCAGCCGATGGACGGCATCGAGCTGCTGCGCGCCATTCGCGGCCGGGAGCCGCACCTGCCGGTGCTGCTGATGACCGCCTTCGGCGACGTGGACAAGGCGGTCTCGGCGATGCGCGCCGGCGCCTGCGATTTTCTCCTCAAGCCGTTCGAGCCGAAGGTGCTGCTCGAACACGTCGAGCGCCACGCCGCGCAGCCGGCGCAGGCGGAAGGCGTCATCGCCGCCGACCCGCGCACGAAGAACCTGCTGGCGCTCGCCGCCCGGGTGGCGAAGACCGACGCGACGGTGCTGCTCACCGGCGAGTCGGGCACCGGCAAGGAGGTCTTTGCCCGCTGCATGCATGGCCAGTCGCCGCGGCACGGCGCGCCCTTCGTCGCCATCAACTGCGCGGCGATTCCCGAAAACCTGCTGGAAGCCACCCTGTTCGGCCACGAGAAGGGGTCGTTCACCGGCGCCCAGGCGGCCCAGGCCGGCAAGTTCGAGCAGGCCCAGGGCGGCACGCTGCTGCTCGACGAGATTTCGGAAATGCCGCTCGGCCTGCAGGCCAAGCTGCTGCGCGTGCTGCAGGAGCGCGAAGTCGAGCGCGTCGGCGGCAGGAAGCCGATCCCCCTCGACATCCGCGTGCTGGCCACCAGCAACCGCGACATGGCGAAGGAGGTGGCGGCAGGGCGCTTCCGCGAGGACCTCTACTACCGCCTCAATGTCTTCCCCCTGCAGATTCCCGCCCTGCGCGAACGGCCGGCCGACATCGTGCCGCTGGCGCGCCATTTTGCCGCCCTGCACGGCAGTCCGGCGGCAAGGTTTGCCGCCGACGCCGAGGCGCTGCTGACCGCCCATGGCTGGCCGGGCAACGTGCGGGAACTGGAAAACGCCGTGCAGCGGGCGCTGATTCTCGCTGGCGGCGACACCATCGCGGCCGAGCACCTGCAGCTTTCCCTGCAGTTCTCGGCCCCCGCGAAAATGCCGCAACTGCCGGTGGCGCAAGAGGAAATCCGGCCGCTCGAGCGCTCCCAGGCGATGCCCTCCAGCATGCGCGACCTGGAGCGCCAGCACATCCTGGAGACCCTGGCGGCGGTCAACGGTTCGCGCAAGCGGGCGGTCGAGCTGCTCGGCATTTCCGAGCGGACGCTGCGCTACAAGCTGCAGCAGTACCGCACGGCCGGGGCCATTTGAGGGATGGCATGCAAGTTGCTGACAGGAGCGCAGGTCGGGCTTCAGCCCGACAACGACGGCGATAGTCGGCCTGAAGGCCGACCTACGGCACGAGGTTCAACATGGAAACACGCGGCATAGACCAGATGCTCGCCGAGTTGCGCGCCACGGCGCAGCTCGCGTCAGGCAAGGCGCTCGCGCCCAAGCAGGCCAATGAGCCCGGTGCGGCGGATTTCGGCCAGATCCTGAAAAGCACCCTGGCCCAGGTGAGCCAGGCCCAGCTCGACGCGCAGAAACTGGCGCAGGATTTCTCCGCCGGCACCGGCAACGCCAGCTTGCAGGATGTCATGATGTCCCTGCAGAAGGCCAACCTGTCCTTCCAGCAGATGGTGCAGGTGCGCAACAAGCTGGTGTCCGCCTATCAGGACATCATGAACATGCCGGTCTGACCGGCCTGGCAAAAGTCAGTCCCCGCAGGACGGCGGCAGCTTGCGCCGTCCTGCCGCCTACAACATCCCCGATTCCCTCGCCTTGCGCTCCCGCTCGATGCGGATGATATAGCGCTGGATCAGCGTCAGCATGGGGCCGGGCAGGTCGATGAACTGGCAGCCGGCGCGCTTGTGCTTCGCTCCGCTGCGGGTGGAGAACTCGAAGATGCTGCGCACGCGCAGGGTGGCCGTCACCGTGCCGACTTCCGGCAGCTCGATGCGGCAGTTCTCGAACAGGTGATCGGTCTCGAACTCCACGCCCTCCGGCGGCGCCATCACCGCCAGGCCGCCGCCGCTGATGTCGAGCACCGTGGTCTCGACCTTAGACTTGCCGCCGTCGGCCAGATTCACCGGGATGGTGCAGCGCAGGGGGTGGGCGATGGGGGCGGTGAGCCGGTAGAACTCGCGGCGCTGCAGGCGCAGCATCTCTTCCGGCAGGCGGGCGCGGAAGGCCTCGCGCCCCTCGTGCTCGACCCGCTTGAGGCCGGGCACGGTGAACTGGATCTTGACCTTGTCGTGCGTGGCAATGAAGTTCAGCCTGTCGCTCTCCAGGGCCTTGCGGTTCATCTCGGCGTTGCTGCCGGCATCGAGCAGCATGCCGCTCTCGCCGACCTCGATCAGGCTGGTGAGCAGGAAGTCCCTGCCCTGGTTGAAATAGACCGTGACGAGGGAGCCCTTGTCGCGCATCGCGCGCAGGATGAACTGGATCTCCTTCTTCGAGTGCAGCAGGTATTTGCTGTAGTCGTCGGCCTGCAGCAGCTCGAACTGCGGCTGCGGGCCTGCCTCACGGGCGTCGTTCGTTTCGCTCATGCCGCGAGTTTACATGATCGGCGCCGGCTCCGCGCCGCGCTCCAGGCGGTAGAGCCAGGCCAGCAGCTCGGCGACGGCGACGTAGAGCTGCGGCGGGATGCGCGCGTCGAGGTCGACCTGCATGAGCAGCGCCACCATCTCGGGCGACTCGTGCACGAACACGCCGTGTTCGCGCGCGCGCGCAATGATCTCCTCGGCGATCAGGCCGCGGCCCTTGGCGACGACGCGCGGCGCGCTGTCGGCCGCCGAGTAGGCCAGGGCGATGGCTTCGCGGCGGGTCTCGGGCGTGCTCACTGGAGTACCTTTCCCCCGGCCCCCTTCCCAGGGAAGGGAGTGACGCCGGTTCGCCGCTGCGCGGCTCCGGGCCATGACTTGCGCCCCTTCGGGCGGCCGTGTGGGGCGCTCACGGCAACCCCACGCTGGCGATCAGCGGCGGCAGCCCGGCGGCCCGATAGGCGTCGGACAAGTCCGCCATGCCCTGCTGCAATGCGGCCGCGCCCTGCGCGGTCGCCGTCATGGCGAGACTGACTTTTTCCGGCGCCAGCGCGAGCGCGACATCGAGCTCGCCCAGCCGGGGCAGCGTCAGCCGCAGCCGCGTCGTCCATTGCGCTGCGGCCGGCTCGTCGGCGGTGTTCTGCTGTTGTGCGTCCGGCGCGATTTCCCATTGCATCGGCTGGCCGGGCCAGATGTCGCCGCGCCAGACGACATGCTGGGTGACCAGCGCGTCGAGCTGCTGCTGCACCATCGACTGCAGTTCTGCGGGCAGGGCGGGGGCGGCCGTGCTGCGCGGCGCCGCCGCTTCGGCGCCCGTTTCCGGCACGGTTGCCTCCGCCGCCGGCTGCGCGGCGGTTGCTGCGGGCGTCGGCCGTGGGGCGGCGTGCCGCGATTGCGGTTCGCGCGCCAGCACCGCTGCGGGATAGCGGCCGGCGACCCATTGCGCCTGGTGGGCTTCGTAGAACAGGCCGCTCTCCTCGATGGCCTGCTGCAGCGCCGGCGCGAGCTGGGCCGCCTGCTGCGGGGGTGCCGGCAGCAGCGGCGTGGCGCGGGCGATCGCCGCCGCCTGTGGCGCGCGTTCACCGCCGGCGAGCAGCACGCCGATGAGCTGCGCGGCGCGCGAAAAGGTGGATGGGGCGGATTGCGCAGCGGCGCCTTCGTCCGCCTGACGGGCGACGACCAGATGCGGCGTGCGCGCCGTGACGACCAGTTCGAGTGTGTCGCCCGGCGCGGCCGTTTCGGGCAGCGCCAGCGTCAGGCTGCGGCCGGCGACGAGCGCGCGGAAGCTGCCGTCCGGCAGCGGGGCTTCGATGCGGGCGGTGAAGCGCTGCCCGGCCGTCAACTCGGGCAATTCGCCGGCGACTTCATGAACCGGCGAGACCGGGTTGACGGCCGATTCGGTGAGCAGCCGCAGGCGCGCGGCGAGGTCGACGGGAATCATGGGCGCGGTCCGACGGCATCAGTGATCGAAGGCCATTCCGGCCCCCAGTTTACTGCACGCCGTAGGCCCGGCGCACGTTGCGCTCGCGCGCGCCGCCGCCGAGAAAGTGGCGCACCTGTTCCATCCACGGCTCGACATGGCGGCGCACCTCGGCGTCGTCGGCGAGGATCTGCCGGATCATGGCCATCTTGCGCGCGCGTTCGGCGTCGGTGAGCGGCGCCGGCACGGCGTCGGCTTCGAGATGGCGGGCAAGGCCGGCGCAATCCTGTTCCAGCCGGGTCAGCCGGTCCCAGTCGCAGGCGCCGGCCGCTTCGACCATCTGCGCGGAAATCGCGGACATCGATTCGTACAGGGCGAGCGCGTTCATGGCTTGCCTCCGATCTGCTCCCAGGCGCCCTTCAGTTCGGCCAGCAGGTGGCTCACCTCGTCGAGGACGGCGGGCTCGTTGCGCGCGTTGGCATGCAGCAGCCGCGCGCCCATGTAATCGTAGAGCGCGCCGAGCCGGCCGGCCAGCTCACCGCCACCTTCCAGGTCGAGGCTGGCCTTCAGCCCGTTGCCGATGATGTTGATGGCCTTGGAAATGGCCTCGCCCTTGCGCGCCACGTCTTCGGCGCCGCCGTTGCGCTTCATGTGCAGCGAAGCGGAGGCGATGGCGAGCAGGGCGCCCTCGAAGAGCATCAGCACCAGCTTGTGCGGGTCGGCGGTCTCGACGCCGGTTTCGATTCCCGCCTTGGCGTAGGCCGCCTTCGGGTTGTGCATTGCCGCGAACATCTCGGGTTTCTCCTCGTGTTATGTATTCGAGCCGCCTGCCTTGGGCAGGTTCGCCAGTTGCTGCTGCAGGTAAGTGCTGGTCTGCGTCATGCTGGCAATCATCGCGTCGAGCGCCGTGAATTGGGCACGGTAGCGCTTCTCGATCATTTCCAGCCGGCTTGCCAGGGCTTCGCGCCGCGAGCCGAGTTCCTTGATCGAGGCGTTGATGCCGTCCACGCGGCCGTCGACCAGGCCGTCGTTTTCCAGCATGCGGCCGACCAGCTTGTCGAGCAGGTCGGCATAGCCGTGCGCGAAACCGATGGTGCCGCGGTCCCCCGTGGCACCGCCGGTGATACTGACCTTCAGGCCGGAGGCATCCCCGGCGCCGGTCAATGCCTGGCCCGAACCCGTGGCGGCCACGCCGCCAATGCTGCCGGCCACGTCTACCCCGGCCGTTTCGGCCGCCGTGCCGAACAGGTCGGCGGCCGCGGTGCCGCCAGAGATGGACACGGTGGAAGCGGAGCCGTAGCGGCTGGAAGTGACGGTGAGCACCCCGGCCGATTCGCTGACGCTGACGCCGATATCCGCCGACGACAGCGCGCTGGCGCCGTTGATCTTCGACTGGAGCTCGGCCGCCAGGCCTGCCGCCGTGTAGGTGCCTGCAGCCAAAATCAGGCTCGCCGAGACGCCGTCTACCGTGATGTTGAGCGTGTCGTTGCTGTCGGCGACGATGGTCAGCGCCGCCGCCGCGCCGCCGACCGCCTTGCCCTGGGTGGCGAGTTGCGTGACATTGACCGCATAGCTGCCGTTCTTGGTGTCCGCTGTCGACGACACGAAGGAAACCAGACTGTCGGTCGGCTTGCCGACGGCGGCGAACAGGGTGGACACGTCCTTGGCGCTGTCGCTCAGCGCGGCCGTCAGCTTGCTCGCATCCAGCTTCAGCGTGCCGTCGGTCTGGAAGGTCACGCCGATGTCGGCAAGCGTCGTCAGCCCGCCGCCGGCGCTGGACAGCGCCGTGTTGAACAGCCCGCGCAACTGGCTCTGCACCGAGCGCACCGTGGCGTCGCCGGTCAGGATCGAGGCCTGCTTGTTGGCGGCGTCGTATTTCGAGAGATCGGTCAAGGTCTTGTTGAGGTCGTTGTAGGCCTTGACGAAGGACTCGACGGCGGCTTTCGTGCCGGCGGTGTCCCGGGCCACCGCCAGGCTCGTTGTGCCCGCTTTGAGCAGGTTCAGCGTGACGCCATCGATGGCGTCGCTGATCGTGTTGGTCGGCTTGCTGACGGTGATGCCGTCGATGACCAGCGTGGCGTTCTTTGCCTCGACCGTCTCGGCCAGATTCTTCGCTCCGCCGGTGGTGTCGTCATAGACCAGTTGGGACAGCCCGGCATTGTCGGTGTCGTTTGCGTCGTCGTCGGCCACGCTGATCTTCAGCGCGTTGGCGAGGCCTGCATCCTTCGAGGCGACGACGAGGCGGTAGCCGCTGCCGTCGTTGATGATGCTGGCCGACACGCCGGCATCGGCTGCATTGATGACGTCGCGCACGCCGGCCAGGGAAGCCTGTCCGCTGGCGATGGTGATGGTCTTGGCGGATTTCTCCGGATTCAGCGTGAAGCTGCCGCCGCTGTAGGTGCCGAACTGGATGGTCAGCGTGCCGCTGCCGATCGAGGTGCTGGTGGCGGCGAAAGTATCCGACTTGAGCTTTTGCGCCTGGGCCAGCGTCTGCACTTCGATCGAGTAGTTGCTGGCTGAAGCGGTTGCGTCGGCGCTTGCCGAGAATACTGTGCCGTCGGCAACGTTTGCCTTGACGGCGGTAAATCTTGCCGGCGTGGCGAGTGCCGCCACGGCGCTCTGGAAGGAAGAGAGGGCGCCCTTCAGGCTGCCGTAGGCGGATAGCTGCGCCTGGTATTTAGCTTCCTTAGTGGCGAGAAGGGTGAAGGGGCGTTGCTCCAGCGCCATGAGCTGACTGACGAGGCCATTGACGTCCAGCCCCGAGCCGATTCCTGGTGATGAGATTGCCATTCCTGTCCCCTGTAAGTAGGTCTCCGTCAGGCCTTGCCCTTGAGCAGCAGGCCCTGTAGTCGATCCATCGCTCGGGCGATCGCCAGCACTTCCTCGTTGGGAATCTGCCGGATCACTTCCTTCGTGACGCCATCGACGATCCGGATTACGGTCTTGCCCGTTTCTCCGTCAACCGAGAATTGCAAATTCTGTGCCACCGGTTCCACGACACGCTGTAACTGACGGGCCACTTCCTGTACCTGTTCGTGAGCCGGGCTGGGAGAGTTTTCGGATGTCGGCTTGGCCTGAGGCTCAGCGCGCTTGGTCTGTGTGGGCTGGGACACGCCACCCGGACCGGAAATTTGGGGTATCGCCATGTTCCTGCTCCTTGAACATTGCGACGACGCGGGCGGCCCTGTGGGCCGGCCCGCGTATCGTCATGCTACCGACCTACTTAGCCGCGGATCAGCGTCAGCACCTGCTGGGGCAGGGCATTCGCCTGCGCCAGCATAGCCACGCCGGCCTGCTGCAGGATCTGCGCGCGGGTCAGGTTGGCCGTCTCCTGTGCGAAATCGGCATCCTGGATCCGCGAGCGCGACGCCGTCAGGTTCTCGGCCGTGGCCTGCAGGCTGGAGATGACGGACTCGAAGCGGTTCTGGATCGAACCGAAGGTCGAACGCAGGTTGGTGATCGAGGTCAGCGCGGCATCGGCGCGGGTGATGGCGACGTTGGCGGTGGCGACCGATGTGACGGAAACCGAGTTGAGCGCGGAGGCGCCGAGCGCCATCGAGCTGCCGTCGGCATAGCCGATGTAAGCTTCGTTGTTCCCGGACAAGGTGATGGATTCGGTGGAGGTCAGCCGGATCGTGCCGCCAAACGTGTTGGATACAGCCGTGCCGCTGGCCACGGTGGCCGCGGTGAGCGCATCGTTCGCAGTGTTGTTCAGGCCGGCGGATGTCGTGGTGAGGCCGGCGCCAATCAGGGTGCTGTTGGTATCGGCATCGGTGGCCGTCTGGGAGACGACGATATTGCGGCCATCCGAGGCGTTCAGGGTCAGCTTGCCGCTGCTGAACGTGGCCGTCACGCCGGTGGCGGCGGAGTTCGCGTTGATCGCGATGGCCATGTCGGCGCCGGCGATCGTGGTTTGCGAAACAGCGTTGTAGATGTTGGTGCCGTTGATGCTGAGGGTGTAGGTGTCCGCAGCCTCCCCGCTGACCAGCGTCGTGTAATCGAACACCACCGTGGTGTCGGCAGACGCCGTGAGGTTGGGCACGCTCGACTCGTTGATGGCCTTGACCTTCGAGTAGGCGCTGCTGGCCGTCCGGCCCGCATTGCCCGCGCCCGAGCTGTTGTCGGCCGACGCGCCAATGGCGACGGCGGAGTTCGAGCCGACAGTGATCGAAAGGTCGCCCGAAGCCAGCGCGTTTGTAATATTCACGCCAGTGCCTTGCTGGCCAAGGGCCAGGCTCGTGCTATAGGCCGTGGAGCCGTTCACATAGTCGGCGGTTTTGCCGATGGCAGTGGTGCGCATGCTGGTCGAAAGGCCGATCGAGATGGTTTCGCCGACGTTGGCGCCAACCTGGAAGGTTGCCGTTCCGAAGCTGCCGTCGAGGAGCTTCTGGCCGTTGAACGAGGTTTGCGACGCAACGCGGTCGACCTCGGCCAGGCGCTGTTGCACTTCCAGATCCAGAGCGGCCCGGTCAGAGGCGCTGTTGGTGGCGTTGGCTGCTTGCACAGCCAGTTCGCGAACGCGCTGCAGGTTGCTGGCGATTTCGGCCAGTGCGCCTTCGCCGGTTTGCGCCAGGGAAATGCCGTCGCTGGAATTGCGGGCAGCCTGGTTGAGGCCGCGAATCTGCGTCGTCATCCGCTCGGAAATTCCGAGTCCGGCCGCGTCGTCCTTGGCGCTGTTGATGCGCAGGCCGGAGGAGAGGCGCTGGAGGGAGGTGGCGAGTTGGGTTTGCGACGTATTGAGGTTGCGTTGCGAGTTCAGCGACGCGATGTTGGTGTTGATTACCTGAGGCATGACATATCTCCTTGCGAGTTTGAGGGTTCTGACAGCCTCTCGCCCCCTGACTCCCGATCCGGTTGGCGATGATGTTGCCGTCAGGAGCTATATCGGTCGGAGATGGAAAAACTTTAGGGCGATGTCGCAAGGTTCCACCCCATGCCATTGATCGAAAGGGTTTTTTCGCCTTGGCGCAAAAAAACCTTCAAGTTTTCTAAACCCGGGCCGATAAAGCCTGTACACGCATCCTTGCGTGCAGGGTTATGAAATCCCCTGACTCCCAGGAAAACCGCCGGCAACCCCGGCGGTTTTTCTTTTCTGGCGGCGAAAGTCAGTCGCCGCGGGACGGCGGTTTTTGACGGGTCGGACGTTCAGTCCGCCGCAACGACGCGGTTCTTGCCGCTCTTCTTGGCCTGGTACATCGCCGCGTCGGCGCGGGCGATGGCTTCGTTGCGGGCCTCGTTCTCTCGAAAGGCGGTGACGCCGGCGCTGAAGGTGATCAGCAGCTTCTCGTTCTTGTGCAGGAAGAAGCGCTTGGTGAGTTCGCGCTGCAGGCGCGTGAGCGCCGTGTTGGCGTCGGCCAGCGGCGTGTCGGGCAGGATGATGAGGAATTCCTCGCCGCCGTAGCGGGCGAGGGTGTCGTGCGGCCGCAGGCTCTCGCGGATGACGCGCGCCAGGTGCACCAGGGCGTCGTCGCCGGTCTGGTGGCCGTAGGTGTCGTTGAGCGTCTTGAAGTTGTCGACGTCGAGCAGGGCGATGCAGATCGGCGTCTGCCGGCGCCGGGCACGGGCGAGTTCGCGCTCGATGGTCTCTTCCATCCCCTTGCGGTTGAGCGCGCCGGTGAGCTGGTCGTGGCGCACCATCTCGCTGGCTTCGGTGAGCTCGTTCTGCAGGCGGGCGACTTCCCGTTCGGCCTCGTCGACGCGCGCCTTCATGGCGGCGAGCTCGTCCCTCGAGCGCTGTGCGTTGAGCTGGATGATGCGGGTCTCGCGCATGACCTCCTCGATGACATCGTTCAGCTCGGCGAGGTCGTTCGCGGTACTGATCTTTTCGGCGCATTTCTCTATCTTGTTGTGATAGTCGCTGGTCGAGGTCGAGAAGGTGGCGAGGTGGTCGACGAAGCCGGCGAGCATGGCCTTGAGGCGCTCCTTGGCTTCGTTGAGGTTCTTCTTCAGTGCGCTTTGGCGGTAGATGACTTCCTTCAGCCGCTGGCCGACGTCGTCGAGCCGGTTGATGTTGAGCGGCTGGCCGAACAGGTCGAGCACCATGCCGATCTGGCCCTGTACCCACTTGTCATCCTCCACCAGCTCGCTGATGTTCTCGATCACCAGCTGCAGCAGCTTCTGCAGCGCGGCCTTGAGTTCGGCCTGGTCCTCGGCGACGAACTGCAGCCGGTAGTTGAACTGTTTCAGGCGCTTGGCGAGCAGGGCGAAGGTCGCGGCGTCGCGCGCCTGGCGGACGCCGGCGGCCAGCGTCGCGGCCTCCTCGGCCAGTTGCGGCGTGTCGATCAGCAGCATGCTGATGGAGCTTTCCACCAGTTGGGCGATCAGCTCGCGCAGCTCGTCGCTGGGCAGGCGCATTTCGGCAGGTATGGCGGCCGGGACGGGCGCAGGACTGCTTGCGGCGGGTGACATCTCTCCGGTCAGAACAGCCGGCTCGCCGGCGCCGGCTTTCGACCAGGAGCGCATCAGCGAGTACAGGCGTCCGTAGAGATTGTCCGGGTCCGCGCCGGAGGATTTCAGGATGTGCTCGATGGCCTCGCGTTTCCTGGCCGGGGTCAGTCCGGCATGACGGCGTTCCATTTGTCCGAGCAGTTCGCCGATCAGCGACGACCAGTCCGCCGGCTCGGCCTCGAAGGTCTTGAGCACGGCCTGCAGCGCGGCGGTCACCGCCGGCCAGTCCTTGCCGGCGATGGCGGCGTCGACCTGCTGGCCGAAGCGGGCCTGCTCCGGGGTGGCGCGGGGCAGACGTCCGGCGAGCGTTTTCAGGGCCCGTTCGGGGAAGCCTTCGTCCTCGACCGTGCCGGCGATCTCGTGGTAGAGGATGCGGTAGTTGTCCGGCGTCGGCGGAATGCGGCGGGTGGCCAGCCGCCGCAGGGCTTCCCGCGCGATTTCAGAGGGTTGGGTTATCTCGGCCATGGCATGAATATCCTTCGCCGAGAATTAACGGCAAATTCGCGGCGGACTTGAAGGGCCAGAGCGGCTATTCGACCAGGCCGTGCTTGAGGCCGTAGTGGGTCAGTTCGGCGTTGTTCTTCAGTTTCATCTTCTCGAGCAGGCGCGCCCGGTAGACGCTGACGGTCTTGACGCTGAGCTTGAGTTCCTCGGCGATCTGGGTGAGCGTCTTGCCGGAGGCGATCATGACCAGGGTCTGGTATTCCCGGTCGGAGAGTTTCTCGTGCTGCGGGCGCTCGCTGTCCTCGGTGATGGCGTTGGCCAGTTCTTCGGCAAGGGTATGGCTGACGTACTTTTTCCCGCTGGCGACCTGCCGGATGGCGGTGACGAGCAGTTCAGGGGCGCTTTGCTTGGTGAGGTAGCCCGAGGCGCCGGCCTTGAGGGCGCGGATGGCGTAATGCTCTTCCGGATGCATGCTGAGCATGAGCACGGGAAGCTTGGGAAATTCCTTCTTGAGCTGCTTCAGGGTGTCGATGCCGTTCTTGTCGGGCATCGAGACGTCCATCAGCACCACGTTCCAATCACCCTGGCGGGCCATCTGCAGGGCCTGCACGCCGTTCTTGGCCTCGCCGGCGACGATCATGTCTGCGGAATCCGAGAGTATCTGGCGCAGGCCATGCCGGACGATGGCGTGATCATCGGCGATGAGGATGCGGATTTGGGAAGTCATGGCCTTGCCTCGCTCATTGCGTTGGTTCCTGCCGGACGGTTTCGTTCGGCTTGTAGGGGGCGCGCAGGAGCACACGGGTTCCCTGCGGCGCATTTCCGGCCAGTTCGAGCGATCCGCCCAGCGCCAGCATACGCTCGCGTATGCCGCGCAGGCCGAACGATTTCGGCTTGTTCATGTCCTCGGCGGAAATGCCATGGCCGTTGTCAGCGATCTCCAGCGTCACGGCATCCCCATCCAGGCCGAGCCGGATCCACGCCCAGGTGGCGTGCGCGTGCTTGGCGACATTGGTGAGCGCTTCCTGAAAGACGCGGAACAGGGCCAGCGAGGTTGCCTCATCGGGATCGACATCATGGGAAATGCCGGTCGTGTCGCAATTGAGCCCGACCCGCTGGGAGAAATCGTCGGCCTGGCACTCGATGGCCGCGGCGAGGCCGAAGTCCTTGAGCACCCCAGGCCGCAGCTCGCGTGCGACACGTCCCGCGGTGTTGATGGCTTCGTCGATCAGCCCTTCGATGGCGCGCACGCGCTTGCGCAGTTGCAAAGGATCGTCCGGCAGCCTGCTGGAGAGGAGGGAGGTCTCGAACTTGATCGCCACCAGCGTGCTGCCGAGTTCGTCGTGAATGTCCCGGGCGATGCGCTCGCGTTCTTCTTCCTTGGCCGCCTCGAGATGGGAGGACAACTCGGCCAGTTGCGCCCGTGACTCGCGCAGCTCGTTCTCCGTCTGCTTGCTTTGGGTGATGTTGGAGACGATGCCCTCCCATTGCACCTCGCCTGTGGCGACGAGGCGGGGTGCGGAACGCAGGTTGATCCATTTTTCCGTTCCGTCGGCGCTGCGGATGCGGCCGTCCCAGTTCGCTTGCGTCAGATTTTCGGCCGAAAGCGAAATGGTCTCGTCGAGCGATTCGCGGTCGTCCGGATGGATGGCATTGAAGAAGCGGCTTGAATCTTCGATGAATTCCTGCGGCGCAAGCGCAAGCAGGGTGGTCGCGCCTTCGTTGACATACAGGAAATGCAGCGCGCCATCCCCGCCGCGCTGGAGTTGGAACACCATGCCGGGAATGTTGGACACCAGCGCGCGAAAGCGGGCTTCGTTTTCCTGGATGGTGCTCAGGGCAGTGCGGCGCTCCGCCCGATTCTTTGCTTCACGGATCTCGCGCTCGACGGCGGGCACGAGGCGGTCAAGATGGTTTTTCGAAAGATAGTCATGCGCTCCTGCGCGCATGGCGGCGATGGCCGTTTCCTCGTCGATGACGCCAGAGACGATGATGAAGGGCAGGTCGAGTTGCAGTTCCTGCATCAGTTCCAGCGCAGCCGTGGCGTTGAAGCCGGGCATGCTGTGATCGGAGAGAATCGCATCCCAATGCCCGGTAAGCAGGGCTTGGCGCGTGCCATCGGCATTCTCGACGCGCCGGACGTCGATTTTGTAATCGGCGCGTCTGAAGCAGCCGGCCAGCAGAAGGGCGTCGTCCTCCGAGTCCTCGATGATGAGAAGGGAGATCGCGTTGCATTTGTGAGACGGCGATTGAGCCATTGCGTAAAAGGCTTGGTGAATCCCTTTTGAGTCGAGTCTACTTTAAACCGTTTACTGTGCAAGCATGGGGCAAGGGCCTGACCCTTCGCGCTATAATTTCACCAGTGCCGGCATAGCTCAGTTGGTAGAGCAGCTGATTTGTAATCAGAAGGTCGTGGGTTCGATTCCTACTGTCGGCACCAGCCTTCCGGAGCGCCTGCATTCAGGCCGTGGCCAGCCCGCCAAACCGTTCGTAGAAGTAGGGCGCCGCTTCGGGCAGAC
>WYAY01000113.1 GCA_011526165.1 Sulfuritalea sp. | reverse complement strand
GCCAGGTCTTCTTCTTCTTCCAGCGGCGCGTGCCGCGCACGCCGGTGTCCTTGATGCCGAGGTAGAACTCCTTGACGTCCTCCTTCTCGCGCAGCACGGCGCAGGGGTCCTCCATGACGATGCGGCCCACCTCCAGCACATAGCCGTAGTCGGCGTATTTCAGCGCGACGCGGGCGTTCTGCTCCACCACCAGGATGGTGACGCCGCGCTCGCCGTTGATGCGCTTGATGATCTCGAAGATCTCGTGGGTCAGCTTCGGCGACAGGCCGAGGCTCGGCTCGTCGAGCAGCATGATCGAAGGCTTCGCCAGCAGCGCGCGGCTGATGGCGAGCATCTGCTGCTGTCCGCCGGAGAGCTGCCCGGCCGGCTGCTCGGCCCGCTCCCGGAGGATGGGGAAGTAGCCGTACACCTGCTCGATCTCCTGCTCGATGGCGGCCTTCTCGCCGATCGAGCGGATGTAGGCGCCCATCAGCAGGTTCTCGCGCACCGTCAGCAGCGGGAAGATCTCGCGGCCCTCCGGCACGTGGGCGATGCCCTGGCGCACGATCCAGGCCGGGTCCTTCTTCTGGATCGGCTCGCTGCGGTAGAGGATGCTGCCCTTCTGCGGATCGATGATGCCGGAGATGGTCTTCAGGATGGTCGACTTGCCGGCGCCGTTGGCGCCGAGCACGGTGACGATGCTGCCCTGCTGCACCTTGAGCGAAACGCCGCGGATGGCCTTCACCGGCCCGTAGGACGACTCGACGTTGTTGAGCTGGAGGATGACTTCGCTCATGTCAGGCTCCGGCGGCGGCAGTGGGCGCCGGCTCGTCATCGGCGCCGCCCAGGTAGGCCTCGATCACGGCGGGGTGCGACTGCACCTCGGCGGCGGTGCCGAGCGCCAGCTCCTCGCCCTGGTTGAGCGCGAAGACGCGGTCGGAGACGCGCGAGACCAGGCCCATGTCGTGCTCGACCATGATCACCGTGATGCCGAGGTCGTGCTTGATGTCCTCGATCCAGAAGCCCATGTCTTCGGTCTCCTCGACGTTGAGGCCGGAGGACGGCTCGTCGAGCAGCAGCAGCTTGGGCCGCATGGCCAGGGCGCGGCCGAGTTCGACCACCTTGCGCACGCCGTAGGGCAGGCCCGCGACCATGCTGTCGCGGTAGTGCTGCAGTTCGAGGAACTCGATGACCTCCTCGACGGTGCGGCGGAACTGCAGCTCGGTGGCGCGCACCCTGGGGGTGAACAGCAGGTCCTGCCACCAGCCGGTGTGGCGGTGGCAGTGGCGGCCCACCAGCAGGTTCTGCAGCACGGTGGCGTGCTCGAACAGCTCGATGTTCTGGAAGGTGCGGGCGATGCCCAGCCGGGCGATCTCGTAGGGCGCGAGGGTGGAAATCTTCTCGCCCTCGAAGGTGACGAAACCGCCGGTGGGCCGGTACAGCCCGCTGATCAGGTTGAAGATGGTGGTCTTGCCGGCGCCGTTGGGGCCGATCAGCGAGAACACCTCGTTCGGCCACACCTCGAAGCTGACGTTGTTCACGGCTTTCAGGCCGCCGAACTGCACCGAGAGGTTGTTGGCGGTGAGCAGCGGCTTCATTTCAGGCGTTCCGACTTCATGTAGCTCTTCTGCCGGCGGAACATGCCCTTGCGGTAGAAGGGGAAGAGCTGGAAGAAGGTGCGGATCTTCAGCCAGCGGCCGTACAGGCCCATCGGCTCGAACAGCACGAAGCCGACCAGGATCAGGCCGAAAATGGTCGGCTGCAGGCCGGTCTGCTGGCCGATCGCCGGCGGCAGCCAGTCCTTGGCCAGCACGATGAGCTGCTGCACGACGATCCAGAAGGCGGCGCCGAAGATGGCGCCGTAGATCGAGCCGACGCCGCCGATGACCAGGATCATCAGCAGCTCGATCGACTGCAGGAAGGTGAACTGGTCGGGCGAGAGGAAGCGGATCTTGTGCGCGTAGAAGGCGCCGGCGATGCCGGCGATGGCGGCCGACAGGGCGAAGGCGGTGGTCTTGTAGCGCGCCAGGTTGATGCCCATGCTCTGCGCCGAGATTTCCGAGTCGCGGATGGCGACGAAGGCGCGCCCGGTCGGGCTGCGCAGCAGGTTCATGACGCCGAGCACCACCAGCACGAGGAAGAACAGCACCAGGTAGTAGAAGCGCTGGTCGCTGTCGATGGGCAGGCCGAAGACCTCCAGGGGGCCGAGCATCTTGCCGGCGTTGCCGCCGGTGACGCTGTCGGCGCGGGCGAGGCCCTCCTCGACGATGAAGCCGAAGGCCAGCGTGGCGATGGCGAGGTACATGCCCTTCACGCGCAGCGCCGGCAGGCCGACGATGATGCCGGTGAGGCCGGCCACCAGCGCCGAGAAGGTGATCGAGAGGGCGAAGGGCCAGCCGTGCTGCTGCAGGTAGGCCTCGGTGTACGCGCCCATGGCGAGGAAGGCGGCGTGGCCGAGCGAGACCTGGCCGGTGAAGCCGACCAGCACCATGAGGCCGATGCCGGCGATCGAATAGATGCAGACGAAGATCAGCTGGGAGACCCAGTAGTCGGGCAGCAGCCAGGGGGCCACCATCAGCGCGAGCAGCAGAGCGCCGTACCAGAATACCTGGCCGCCGTGCTTGAAGAGGCGGAGGTCCTGCCGGTAGTCGGTCTTGAATAAAAATCTCATCAGACCCTCTTGGCGAGTTTCTCGCCGAACAGGCCGTTCGGCTTCACCGCCAGCATGACCAGCACGACGATGTAGGCGGCGATGTCCTTGAAGCCTTCCGGCAGGTAGAAGCCGGCCAGCGTCTCGACCACGCCGATGATGAGGCCGCCGACCAGCGCGCCGGGGATGCTGCCGAAGCCGCCGACCACGGCGGCGGGGAAGGCCTTCAGCCCGATGAAGCCCATGTTGGCGTGCACGAAGGTGATCGGCGCCAGCAGCAGGCCGGCGCAGGCGGAGACGGCGGCGGAGATGCCCCACACCAGCATGTTGATGCGCCGCACCGGGATGCCCATGTAGAAGGCCGCCAGCTGGTTCTGCGAGGTAGCCTGCATGGCGATGCCGATCTTGGTGTGCTTGAACAGCAGGTACAGCGCCAGGATCAGCAGGGCGGTGACGACGATGATGACGATGTGTTCCATGGAGAGGATCAGGCCGCCCTCCGTGCCGTTGCCGCCGACGCTGACGATCTGGTCCTTGTAGGGCACCGGCAGGACATGGGTGTCGGTGCCCCATTCGGGAATCATGGTGACGAGGCCGCGCGCGAGATAGCCGACGCCGATGGTCACCATCACCACGGTGAAGGCGGGGTGGCCGAGGAGCGGCCGCAGCACGACCCGTTCGAGCGCCATGCCGAAGAACAGCATGACGACGAGGGCGGCGAAGAAGGCCGCCCAGAAGGGCAGGCCCATCGCCAGCGTGCCGGTGAGGCCGAGGAAGCCGCCCAGCATCATCAGGTCGCCCTGGGCGAAGTTGATGGTCTCGGTGGCCTTGTAGATCAGCACGAAACCGAGCGCGATCAGCCCGTAGATGCAGCCTTGCGCGATGCCGCTCGCGACGAGTTGCAGGAATTGCAGCAAACCCTCTCCTCCGACTGCTTCGCTTGTTTTGTGCAGACAGTTCCGCAGTGCAAAACCGTCTTCCGCTAATTTGCTGTGCGGCGATTATGACTTAAACCGGAAAGAATTGTGCACCCTCTCCGGCTTTTTTGCGAAGACTTTCAGTGGCACGGAAACGCTCGCCGCATTGTTCCGCCAAGCGGTCGCAGGCGGCGACGAAATTGGCCACGCCCTGGGTGTGGATCTGGCCGATCGGGCCGCCGCGGAAGGGCGGGTAGCCCCAGCCGAGGATGGCGCCGACGTCGGCGTCCTGCGGCGACGTGAGCACGCCCTCTTCCAGGCAGCGCACCGTCTCCAGCGACTGGATCAGCATCAGGCGCTCGATCACCGCATCGAGCGGGGGCTGTTCGGCGCGGACGGGGAAATGCTCGGCGAGTCCCGCCCACAGGCGCTTCCTCGCATCCGCCGGATATTCGTAGAAGCCGTGGCCGCTCTTCTTGCCGAGGCGACCGAGCTTGTCGACCATCAGGGCGGCGACCTGGTCGGCGGCGCGCGGCACGTATTTGTCGCCGAGGTCCGCTTTCGTCTGCTTCGCGATCTTGTGCACCAGTTCGATGGAGACTTCGTCGGCCAGCGCCAGCGGGCCCACCGGCATGCCGGCCAGGCGGCCGGCGTTGTCGATCAGCGCCGGGGCGACGCCCTCCTGCAGCAGGGCCATGCCCTCGGAAAGATAGGTGCCGAAGACGCGGCTGGTGTAGAAGCCGCGCGCGTCGTTCACCACGATCGGCGTCTTGCCGATGGCGCGCACGAAGTCCATCGACCGCGCCAGCGTCGCCGGCGAGGTCTGCTTGCCGAGGATGATTTCCACCAGCGGCATCTTCTCGGCCGGCGAGAAGAAGTGCAGGCCGATGAAGTTGGCGGGGCGCGCGCTCGCCTCGGCGAGCCCGGTGATGGGCAGGGTGGAGGTGTTGGAGGCGAAGATGGCGTCGGCGGCAATCGCCGCCTCGGTCTGCTTCGTCACGTCGGCCTTCAGCGCGCGGTCCTCGAAGACCGCCTCGACCACCAGCTCGCAGCCGGCGAGGTCGGCGTAGTCGGCGGTGGGATGGATGCGCGCCAGGATGGCCGCGGCGCCGTCCTGCGAGAGCTGACTTTTGGCGACGCGCTTCTCCAGCAGTTTCGCGGAGTAGGCCTTGCCCTTCTCGGCGTTCTCGCGCGAGCTGTCGAGCAGCACCACCTCGAGGCCGGCCGTCGCCGCGGCGTGGGCGATGCCGGCGCCCATCATGCCGGCGCCGAGCATGCCGATCTTCGTGAACTTCTGCGTCGGCACGTCCTTGGGCCGGCGCGTCAGCTTGTTGGCGTCCTGCATGAAGAAGAACAGGCTGCGGATCATGTTCTTCGCCACCGGGCTGCGCACTAGGTTGACGAAGTAGCGCGTCTCGATGACCAGTCCGGTGTCGATGTCGGTCTGCATCCCCTCGAAGACGCAGGAGAGGATGTGCTTCGGCGCCGGGTAGTTGTCGTGGGTCTTCTCGCGCAGCATGGCGTTGCCGGCCATGAAGGTCTGCATGCCGGAAGGGGTCATGACGCCGCTGCCGGGAACCTTGAAGCCCTTCTGGTCCCAGGGCTGCAGGGTCTTGCCCGGCTTGCCGTCGCGGCCGGGCACGGCGTTCTTCGCCGCCTGCTCCAGCAGCCAGGCGCGCGCGGCCTCGCGCTCCGTGCCGGCCGGAACGACGGCGTGGATCAGGCCTTGCTTTTGCGCCTCGGCGGCCTTGATGTGCTTGCCTTCGGTGAGGAACAGCAGCGCCGCCTGGATGCCCATCAGGCGCGGCGCGCGCTGCGTGCCGCCTGCGCCGGGCAGCAGGCCCAGCGTGACCTCGGGGAAGCCGAAGCGCGCTTTCGGATTGTCCGCGGCGACGCGGTAGTGGCAGGCCAGCGCGAGTTCCAGGCCGCCGCCGAGGGTGGTGCCGTTCAACGCCGCCGCGACCGGCTTGCCGGTGGTCTCCAGCGTGCGGAACAGCTTGTGCCACTGCCTGAGGTTGTCGCTCATGGCCTGGGCGTCGGTGGCCTTGAGCAGCATGTCGAGGTCGCCGCCGGCGATGAAATCGGCCTTGGCCGAGCCGACGAGGAGACCCTTCACGGCGGGGTCGGCGAGCGCCTTCTGCGCGGCGGCGGCGAAGGCCGCCATGCTCTGTTCGTTGAGGACGTTCTGCGAGCGGCCCGGCAGGTCCCACTCGAGGGTGGCGATGCCTTCGTTATCGACGTTGAAATTGATCATGGCGCGTCTCAGACTCTTTCGATGATGGTGGCCGTGCCCATGCCGGCGCCGACGCACAGCGTGGCGAGGCCCGTGGACAGGTTGCGCCGCTCGAGCTCGTCGAGCAGCGTGCCGAGGATCATGGCGCCGGTGGCGCCGAGCGGATGGCCGAGGGCGATGGCGCCGCCGTTGACGTTCATCCTGTCGTGCGCAATGTCGAGCAGGCGCATGTAATGCACGACCACGGCGGCGAAGGCCTCGTTGAGTTCGTAGAGGTCGATGTCCTTCACCGACATTCCAGCGCGCTTGAGCGCCTTCTCGGTGGCCGGCGCCGGTCCGGTCAGCATGATCGAGGGCTCGGAGCCGATGGAGGCGAAGGCGCGGATGCGGGCGCGCGGCTTGAGGCCGAGCTTCTCGCCCATCTCCTTGCTGCCGATCAGCATGGCGGCGGCGCCGTCGACGATGCCCGAGCTGTTGCCGGCGTGGTGCACGTGCTCGATGCGCTCGAGCTCCGGGTAGCGCTGCAGGATCACCGCGTCGAAGCCGTACTGCTCGCCCTGTTCGGCGAAGGCGGGCTTCAGCTGGGCCAGCGACTCCAGCGTGGTTTCCGGCCGCATGTATTCGTCGCGGTCGAGGATGGTCAGGCCGTTGACGTCCTTCACCGGCACGATGGATTTGCCGAAGCGGCCCTCGTCCCAGGCCTGTTTGGCGCGGCGCTGGCTTTCCACGGCGTAGGCGTCGAGTTCGCGGCGCGAGTAGCCCCACTTGGTGGCGATGGTGTCGGCCGAGATGCCCTGCGGCACGAAATAGGTCTTCGCCGCCACTTGCGGGTCGGTCGGCCAGGCGCCGCCCGAGGAGAACATCGGCACGCGCGACATCGATTCGACGCCGCCGCCGACGACCAGGTCGGACTGGCCGGACATCACCTGCGCCGCCGCCTGGTTGCAGGCTTCCAGCCCGGAGGCGCAGAAGCGGCTGACGGTGACGCCGGAGGCGGTCAGCGCGTAGTCGGCGTAGAGCGCGGCGACGCGGGCGATGTCGGCGCCCTGCTCGGCGACCGGCTCGACGCAGCCGAGGACGACGTCGTCCACCAGCGAAGTGTCGAGATTGTTGCGGTCGCGCACCGCGCGCAGGGCGGTGGCGGCCAGCGCGATCGGCGTGACGCCGTGCAGCGCGCCGTCCTTGCGGCCCTTGCCGCGCGGCGTGCGCACGGCGTCGAATATGTAGGCTTCTGTCATGGTTACAGGGTCCGGGAAATGATTTCTTTCATGATTTCGTTGGTGCCGCCGTAGATGCGCTGCACGCGGGCGTCGGCGTAGGCGCGCGCGATCGGGTATTCCCACATGTAGCCGTAGCCGCCGTGCAGCTGCAGGCAGGCGTCGATCACCTTGCACTGCAGGTCGGTGGTCCAGTACTTCGCCATCGAGGCGTCGACGGCGTCGAGCTTGTCCT
>WYAY01000112.1 GCA_011526165.1 Sulfuritalea sp. | reverse complement strand
CGCCGCCTGATGCGCCTGCTCGACCTCATCAAGCCGCAGAACAAGCAGCGCATCCGCTACCAGGAGGACGGCTCCGAGCTCGACCTCGACGTCGCCATCCGCTCGCTGATCGACTTCAGGAGCGGCGTCACGCCCGACCCGCGCATCAACATGAGCCACCGCACCAGCGGCCGCAGCATCGCCGTGCTGCTGCTGCTCGACCTGTCGGAGTCGCTCAACCAGAAGGTCGCCGGCGGCGAGCAGACGGTGCTCGAACTGTCGCAGGAGGCCGTCTCCCTGCTCGGCATGGCCATCGAGCGCCTGAACGACCCCTTCGCCATCGCCGGCTTCCATTCCAACACCCGCCACGAGGTGCGCTACCTGCACATGAAGGGTTTCTCGGAGCGCTGGGACGACTCGGTGAAGGGGCGGCTCGCCGCCGCCGGCGCCGGCTGGTCGACGCGCATGGGCGCCGCCCTGCGCCATGCCGGCGCGGCACTCGCGCAACGCCAGGCCGACAAGCGGCTGCTGCTGCTGCTCACCGACGGCGAGCCGGCCGACATCGACGTGCGCGACCCCGGCCACCTGCACGCCGACGCGAAGAAGGCCGTCGGCGAGCTGGCCGCCCAGGGCGTGGACACCTTCTGCCTCAGCCTCGACCCGAAGGCCGACGACTACGTGCAGGGGATTTTCGGGCGAAGACATCTGGTGCTGGACCGGGTCGAGCAACTGCCCGAGAAGCTGCCGCTGCTGTATATGGCGCTCACAAAATAAGCATCAGAGTTCTCTTATTCGTTCCATAACTAATTTTGAATGGAACTTATGCATCGCCCCGATTACAGTCCTGCTATCGTCGGCCGCCGCGCCCGGGTGCGCGCCGCCCAATAATTCAAACTATCCCCGAGGGGTAAATCCATGTCCGCCAAGCATCCCGTCATCGCCATCACCGGCTCCTCCGGGGCCGGCACGTCCACGGTCAAGAAGTCCTTCGAGCACATCTTCCGCCGCGAAAGCATCCTGTCCGCCGTCATCGAGGGCGACAGCTTCCACAAATACGATCGCGAAGAAATGAAGAAGGCCATCCAGGCCTCGGAAAAGGCCGGTGTCTGCGAGCACATCAGCCATTTCGGCCCCGAAGCCAACCTGTTCGAGGAAATCGAGGCCCTGTTCAAGGGCTACGGCGAGACCGGCAGCGGCAAGCGCCGCTACTACCTGCACAACGAGCAGGAGGCGGAACCGTGGAAGCAGAAGCCGGGCACCTTCACGCCCTGGGAGGACCTGCCCCTGGGCACCGACTGCCTGTTCTACGAAGGCCTGCACGGCGGCGTCAAGACCGACACGGTGGATGTCGCCCGCCATACCGACCTGCTGGTCGGCGTGGTGCCGACGGTGAACCTCGAGTGGATCCAGAAGATCCACCGCGACACCAGCACGCGCGGCTACTCGGTCGAGGCGGTGACGCAGACCATCCTGCGCCGCATGTACGACTACGTGCACTACATCACGCCGCAGTTCTCGCGCACCCACATCAACTTCCAGCGCGTGCCGGTGGTGGACACCTCCAACCCCTTCGTTGCCCGCGACATCCCGACCCTGGACGAGTCCTTCGTGGTGATCCGTTACCGCGACCCGCACGGCGTGGACTTCCCCTACCTGCTGACGATGATCCACGACTCCTTCATGTCGCGGCCGAACTGCCTCGTCGTGCCGGGCGGCAAGATGGAACTGGCCATGCAGCTCGTCCTCACCCCGCTGATCCTGCAGCTGATGGAGAAGCGAAAGAAGGCGTAATGCCGGGATCATAGACCCGTTCACTACCAAAACAGCCCGGTTTGGAAGATAATTTGTAGTTTTCCAGCGGGCACCACTGATTCAGGAAACAAGGGGAAACAGATGTCCATCCAGCCTGCCACTTTCAGCGACTTCGAGACGCCAGTGTTCAACAACCTGACCAGCGCCATCCGCGCCCTCGCCATGGACGCGGTCGAAAAGGCCAAATCCGGCCACCCCGGCGCCCCCATGGGCATGGCGGAGATCGCCGAGGTGCTGTGGAACCACCACCTGCGCCACAACCCGGCCAACCCGAAGTGGGCCGACCGCGACCGCTTCGTGCTCTCCAACGGCCACGGCTCGATGCTCATCTACGCCCTGCTGCACCTGACCGGCTACGACGTCAGCATCGACGACATCAAGCAGTTCCGCCAGCTGCACTCGAAGACGCCGGGCCACCCCGAGTACGGCTACACGCCGGGCGTCGAGACCACCACCGGCCCGCTCGGCCAGGGCATCACCAACGCCGTCGGCATGGCCATGGCGGAAAAACTGCTCGCCGCCGAGTTCAACCGGCCCGGCCACGAGATCGTCGACCACCGCACCTACGCCTTCCTCGGCGACGGCTGCCTGATGGAAGGCATCTCGCACGAGGCCTGCTCGCTTGCCGGCACCTGGGGCCTCTCCAAGCTCACCGCCTTCTGGGACGACAACGGCATCTCCATCGACGGCCACGTCGAAGGCTGGTTCACCGACGACACGCCGCGCCGCTTCGAAGCCTACGGCTGGCAGGTCATCCCCAACGTGAACGGCCATGACCCCGAGGCCCTCCACGCCGCCATCAACAAGGCCAAGGCCGAAACCTCGCGGCCGACCCTGATCTGCTGCAAGACGCGCATCGGCATGGGCGCCCCCGGCAAGGTCGGCACCCACGACGTGCACGGCGCGCCGCTGGGCGACGCCGAGATCGCCGCCGCCCGCCCGCACATGGGCTGGGTCTTCCCGCCCTTCGAGATTCCGCAGGAGGTCTACGAGGCCTGGGACGCGCGCAAGAAGGGCGCCGCGCTGGAGTCCGACTGGAACCAGAAGTTCGAGCGCTATGCCAAGGCCTATCCCGACCTGGCCGCCGAATACAAGCGCCGCATGGCCGGCGAACTGCCCGCCAACTGGGCGGCGCACGCGAAGAAAGCGCTGGCCGAGATCAACGCCAAGGGCGAGACCGTCGCCACGCGCAAGGCCTCGCAGATCGCCATCAATGCCCTCGCCCCGGCCCTGCCCGAGTTCGTCGGCGGCTCGGCCGACCTGACCGGCTCGAACCTGACCAACTGGACGGGCTGCAGGCACGTCTCCGGCCGCACGCCCGGCAACTACATCTCCTACGGCGTGCGCGAATTCGGCATGTCGCACATCATGAACGGCATGGCGCTGCACGGCGGCATCCTGCCCTTCGGCGGCACCTTCCTGATGTTCTCGGAGTACGCCCGCAACGCCCTGCGCATGTCGGCGCTGATGAAGCAGCGCGTGATCTACGTGTTCACGCACGACTCGATCGGCCTCGGCGAGGACGGCCCGACGCACCAGCCGGTCGAGCAGACCGCCACCCTGCGCATGATCCCGAACATGGACGTCTGGCGTCCCTGCGACACCGTCGAGACGATGGTGGCGTGGACGCAGGCGGTGGAGAAGGCGAGCGGCCCGACGGCGCTGTGCCTGTCGCGGCAGAACCTGCCCTTCGTCAAGCGCGACGACGCCCAGATCGCCGCCATCGCGAAAGGCGGCTACGTCCTCTCCGAGGCCCAGGGCAAGGCCCAGGCGGTGATCATCGCCACCGGCTCGGAAGTCGACCTGGCGCTGAAGGCCCAAGCCGAACTGGCCAAGGAAGGCGTCGCTGTCCGCGTCGTCTCGATGCCCAATACCAACGCCTTCGACCGCCAGGACGCCGCCTACAAGGCCAGCGTGCTGCCGAAGGGCCTGCCGCGCGTCGCCGTGGAAGCCGGCGTCACCGGCGGCTGGTACAAGTACGTCGGCCTCGACGGCGCGGTCGTCGGCCTCGACCGCTTCGGCGAGTCGGCCCCGGCCGGCGTGCTATTCAAGGAATTCGGCTTCACGGCGGAAAACGTCGTGAAAGCCGTGAAATCGGTTCTGTAATTTCTATCTGGAGATCATCTCATGGCTATCAAAGTCGGCATCAACGGTTTCGGTCGCATCGGCCGCATGGCATTCCGGGCAATCGCCAAGGACTTCCCCGAGATCGAAGTCGTTGCCATCAACGACCTGCTCGAGCCCAGCTACCTGGCCTACATGCTGCAGTACGACTCCGTGCATGGCCGCTTTAACGGCAGCATCTCCGTCGAAGGCAGCAACCTGATCGTCAACGGCAAGAAGATCCGCCTGACCGCCGAGAAGGATCCCGCCAACCTGAAGTGGAACGAAGTCGGCGCCGACATCGTCATCGAATCCACCGGCTTCTTCCTGACCAAGGACACCTGCCAGAAGCACCTCGACGCCGGCGCGAAGAAGGTCGTCCAGTCGGCCCCGTCGAAGGACGACACGCCGATGTTCGTCTATGGCGTGAACCACGAGAAGTACGCCGGCCAGACCATCGTTTCCGCCGCCTCCTGCACCACCAACTGCCTGGCCCCGGTCGCCAAGGTGCTCAACGACAACTGGGGCATCAAGCGCGGCCTGATGACCACCGTGCACGCCGCCACCGCGACGCAGAAGACCGTGGACGGCCCCTCGTCGAAGGACTGGCGCGGCGGCCGCGGCATCCTCGAGAACATCATCCCGTCCTCGACCGGCGCCGCCAAGGCCGTCGGCGTGGTGCTGCCCGAACTGAACAAGAAGCTCACCGGCATGGCCTTCCGCGTGCCGACCTCCGACGTCTCGGTGGTCGACCTCACCGTCGAGCTGAACAAGGAAGCCGACTACAAGGACATCTGCGCCGCCATGAAGGCCGCCTCCGAAGGCGCCATGAAGGGCGTGCTCGGCTACACCGAGGACAAGGTCGTCGCCACCGACTTCCGCGGCAACACCCACCCGTCGATCTTCGACGCCGAGGCCGGCATCGCGCTCGACAAGACCTTCGTCAAGGTCGTCTCCTGGTACGACAACGAGTACGGCTACACCTGCAACATGCTGCGCTTCGTCAAGCACGTCGCCAAGTAAAAGTCAGCCGCCGCAGGACGGCGAGATTCACCATCCAACCGTTGCGCCTTCTCGGCGCAGCGGTTCAGTGGCAAATTTCGAGCACTTCAGGAGTCCCCCCATGTCCAGCTTTATCCGAATGACCGATCTCGACCTGAAGGGAAAGCGCGTCTTCATCCGCGCAGACCTCAACGTTCCCGTCAAGGACGGCAAAGTCACTTCCGACGCTCGCATCACGGCTTCCATGCCGACCATCGAGCATTGCCTGAAGGCCGGCGCGAAAGTGATGGTCACGTCCCACCTCGGCCGCCCCGAGGAGGGCGTCTATTCCGAGGAGAACTCGCTCAAGCCGGTGGCGGCCGTGATGACCGCCAAGCTGGGCAAGCCGGTGCGCGTGATCAAGGACTGGGTCGACGGCGGCTTCGAGGTTGCCGCGGGCGAGGTCGTGCTGCTGGAGAACTGCCGCTTCAACAAGGGCGAGAAGAAGAACGTCGACGACACGGCGAAGAAGTACGCGGCGCTCTGCGACGTTTTCGTCATGGACGCCTTCGGCACCGCCCACCGCGCCGAGGCCTCCACGCACGGCATCGCCAAGTTCGCGCCGACGGCCTGCGCCGGCATCCTGCTCACGGAAGAACTGGACGCCCTCGGCAAGGCCCTGCTCGCGCCGGCCCGCCCGATGGTCGCCATCGTCGGCGGCTCGAAAGTGTCCACCAAGCTGACCGTGCTGGAATCCCTCTCCGAAAAGGTCGACCAGCTGGTGGTCGGCGGCGGCATCGCCAACACCTTCCTCAAGGCCACCGGCAAGAACGTCGGCAAGTCGCTGTGCGAGGACGACCTAGTGCCGACGGCGAAGGCCCTGATGGAGAAGATGGCCAAGCGCGGCGCCACCATCCCGGTCGCCGTCGACGTGGTCTGCGGCAAGAAGTTCGACGCCGCGGAAGCCGCCGTGCTGAAGGACGCCGGCGCCGTGGCCGACGACGACATGATCTTCGACATCGGGCCGAAGAGCACGCAGGAACTGGTCGACATCATCGAGCAGGCCGGCACCGTGGTGTGGAACGGCCCGGTCGGCGTCTTCGAGTTCGACCAGTTCGGCGAGGGCACGAAGAGAATCGCCGCGGCCATCGCCGCGACCCAGGCCTTCACCCTGGCCGGCGGCGGCGACACCATCGCTGCCATCCAGAAGTACGGCATCTACGACAAGGTATCCTACATCTCGACCGCCGGCGGCGCCTTCCTCGAGTTCCTCGAGGGCAAGGTTCTGCCGGCAGTCGAGATTCTGGAACTGCGGGCCAAGGGCTGATGCCCCTGTAGCCCGATGCAGCGCTCGACCAAGATCGTCGCCACCCTCGGCCCGGCCTCTTCCGAATCCGGCGTCCTCACCCGCATGATCGAGGCGGGCGTCGATGTCGTCCGTCTCAACTTCTCCCACGGCACGCACGACGACCACCGCAAGCGCGTCGACCTGGTACGCGACTGCGTGCGCCGCGTCGGCCGCACGGTCGGCGTCATGGTCGACCTGCAGGGCCCGAAGATTCGCGTCGGCAAGTTCGCCGAGGGCAAGGTCGAGCTCGCCAACGGCGCGCCCTTCATCCTCGACGCGACCTGCAAGCTGGGCGACGCCACGCGCGTCGGCCTCGACTACCCCGAGCTGGTGGACGACGTCGAGCCGGGCGCCGTGCTGCTGCTCGACGACGGCCGCCTTGTGCTCGACGTGGAATCGATCCGGGGCCGCGAAATCCATTGCCGCGTGCGCGTCGGCGGCACGCTGTCCAACAACAAGGGCATCAACCGCCAGGGCGGCGGCCTCTCCGCGCCGGCTCTCACCGACAAGGACAAGGACGACATCCGGCTGGCGGCGGAATTCAATGCCGACTATGTCGCGGTTTCCTTCCCGAAATCCGGCGCCGACATTCGCCAGGCGCGCGAGCTGCTCGCCGCAGCAGGCTCCGATGCGCTGATCATCGCGAAAATCGAGCGCGTGGAAGCCATCGCCGCGCTGGAGGAAATCCTCGAGGCCTCCGACGCCATCATGGTGGCACGCGGCGACCTCGCCGTCGAGGTGGGCGACGCCGCCGTGCCGGCCCTGCAGAAGCGCATGATCCGCGTGGCGCGCGAGCACAACAAGGTCGCCATCACCGCCACGCAGATGATGGAATCGATGATCTCCAGCCCCGTGCCGACGCGCGCCGAAGTCTCCGACGTCGCCAACGCGGTGCTCGACGGCACCGACGCCGTCATGCTCTCGGCGGAAACCGCGGCCGGCAAGTATCCGGTGGAGACCATCGAGGCGATGGCGCGCATCTGCGTTGAGGCGGAGAAGTCCGAGGAGATCACCCTCGACAGCCATTTCCTCGACCGGGTGTTCACGCGCATCGACCAGTCGATCGCCATGGCGGCCCTGTTCACCGCCTATCACCTCAAGGTGAAGGCCATCGCCTCCCTCACGCAGTCGGGATCGACGGCGCTGTGGATGTCGCGCATCAACTGCGGCGTGCCGATCTACGCCCTGACGCCGGAAATCCGCAGCCGCTACCGCATGAGCCTCTACCGCGACGT
>WYAY01000111.1 GCA_011526165.1 Sulfuritalea sp. | reverse complement strand
CCCCCCCCCCCCCCCCCCCCCCCCCCCCCCCCCCCCCCCCCCCCCCCCCCCCCCCCCCCCCCCCCCCCCCCCCCCCCCCCCCCCCCCCCCCCCCCCCCCCCCCCCGCGGCCGGTCCACCCTCTCCCCGGCCCTCTCCCGCCGGCGGGAGAGGGAGCGAATGACAACGAGTCGATTACAAGGAGACGAGACGTGGCGGCACCCCGAAGCAACCGTGAGTTCATCGAGGCCTGCGTGAAGAGCGGCGACGCCGTTCGCATCAAGCAGGAAGTGGATTGGGAAAACGAGGCCGGGGCGATCGTGCGCCGCGCCTGCGAGCTGGCGGCGCCGGCGCCCTTCATGGAGAAGATCAAGGACTATCCCGGCTTCTCCTATTTCGGCGCGCCGCTGTCGACCTACCGGCGCATGGCCATCTCGATGGGCATGGATCCGGCCTCCAGCCTGCCGGAGATCGGCAAGGAATACGTCAAGCGCACCAACGGCGAGCCGGTTGCACCGGTGCTGGTCGACAGGAAGGACGCGCCCTGCAAGGAGAACATCCTCAAGGGCGCCGACGTCGATCTGTGCAAGCTGCCCGTGCCGCTGGTGCACGACGGCGACGGCGGCCGCTATGTCGGCACCTGGCATGCCGTGGTGACCAAGCACCCGGTGCGCGGCGACGTGAACTGGGGCATGTACCGGCAGATGATGTGGGACGGCCGCACCATGTCAGGCGCGGTGTTCCCCTTCTCCGACCTCGGCAAGGCCCTGAACGACTACTACCTGCCGCGCGGCGAGAGCTGTCCCTTCGCCACCGCCATCGGCCTGTCGCCGCTCGCCGCCATGGCCGCCTGCGCGCCCTCGCCGATTCCCGAGCCGGAACTGACCGGCATGCTCGCCGGCGAGGCGGTCAGGCTGGTGAAGTGCGAGACCAACGACCTGGAGGTGCCGGCCGACGCCGAGATCATCCTCGAAGGCGAGATCTGCCCCGACTACAAGGTCGAGGAGGGCCCCTTCGGCGAGTACACCGGCTACCGCACCAGCCCGCGCGACTTCCGCGTCACCTTCCGCGTCAATTGCATCACCTACCGCAACAACGCGACGATGACCATCTCCAACATGGGCGTGCCGCAGGACGAAGGCCAGCTGCTGCGCTCGTTCTCGCTCGGCCTCGAACTGGAGAAGCTCTTGAAGAGCCAGGGCATCCCGGTCACCGGCGTGTACATGCATCCGCGCTCGACGCACCACATGATGATCGTCGGGGTGAAGCCGACCTACTCGGGCGTCGCCCAGCAGATCGGCCAGCTCGCCTTCGGCTCCAAGCTCGGCCCCTGGTTCCACATGGTGATGGTGGTCGACGACAAGACCGACATCTACAACTGGGACGAGGTGTACCACGCCTTCTGCACGCGCTGCCACCCGGCCAACGGCATCCACATCTACAGGAACTCGCCGGGCACGCCGCTGTATCCCTTCGCCACGCCGCACGAGCGCAAGTACTCGATCGGCTCGAAAGTGGTGTTCGACTGCCTCTGGCCGGTGGACTGGGACCCGATCAACGACGTGCCGACCGTGGTGTCGTTCAAGAACGTTTATCCGAAGGACGTCCAGGAAAAGGTGTTGGGCAACTGGACCGCCTACGGCTACCCCCCCGTGAAGTAAGGAGCGAGGAACATGAATCAATGGGAAGTTTATGTAAACGACGTGAAGGAGCTGACCGAGGATGCGGAAATCGAGCTGACCATCCGCACCCTCAATGCCGGCATCCACAAGTACACCTACAAGCGCGTGCGGGCGCAGCTCTCCAGCGACCTGAAGAAGCACGCCGACCAGCTGCAGGTGCGCCTCGGCCGCGGCCAGCTGAGCAACGCGAAGTTTTCCATCAAGGTGCTCGGCGAAGTGCAGCGCATGCCGGCGAAGTACCTGTGATATACCCCTCGCCCCGCTTGCGGGGAGAGGGGAAGGGGGAGAGGGGCAGCGGCGGCCGGTTCGCCCTCTCCCCGGGCCCCTCTTCCGCGAGCGGGAGAGGGGAGGCTTTTTGAAAGTAGTACACCTCAAATGGCAAATGCAGACCTGCGCACCTTTCTCGACGGCCTCGGCGACGAGCTGATCCGCGTCCGCGAGCCGCTTTCGCCGAAGCACGAGGTCGCCGCGCTGCTCAAGCAGGCGCAGGGCCGCGCCGTGCTGTTCGAGCAGGTGCCGGGCTTTCCCGGCGTGCGCATCGCCGGCAACCTGCTCTCCAGCCGGCGGCTGGCGGCGCGCGCACTGGGCACCACCGAGGAGGGCCTCATCGACGCCTACGTCGCGCGCAGCGGCCAGGGCGTGCCGCCCGTGCGCGCGGCGGAGGTGCCGGTGCAGGAAGTGGTGCACCGGCAGCCGGCCGACGTTGGCGCGCTGCTGCCGCTGATGACTCATCACGAGCAGGATGCCGCGCCCTTCCTCACCTGCGGCATGGTGCTTGCGCGCGATCCGGCGACGGGCATGCGCGGCATGGGCGTGCACCGCATGATGTACAAGGGCGGCAACCGCTTCGGCATCCTGCTCGCCAATCCGCCGCTTTCGCTGTATCTCGCCAACGCCGAGCGCGAAGGCAAGCCGCTCGACGTGGCGGTGGCCCTCGGCGTCGATCCGGCCACGTTCATCGCCTCGATCGTCAAGACCGGCCCGCTCGGCCCCGACAAGATGGACATCGCCGGCTCGCTCGGTGGCGCGCCGGTCGAACTCGCCCGCGCCCTCACGGTGGATGTCGACATCCCGGCACGGGCCGAGGTGATCATCGAGGGGCGCGTGCTGCCCGGCGTGCGCGAGCCGGAAGGCCCCTTCGGCGAGAACACCGGCGCCTATTTCACCAACCGGAGCCCGGTCATCGAGGTGAGCGCCGTTACCCACCGCAGGGAATTCATCTTTCCGGCGCTGGTGCCGTGGACCAACGATGTCGACACGCTGCTCGCGCTGGCCGGCGGCGCCGAACTGCTCGGCCAGCTGAAGGGCCTGGTGCGCGGGGTGGTGGACCTGGAACTGGTGCCCGGCACCAGCAGCTTCGCCGCCGTCGTCGCCGTGAAGAACTGCCCGAGCCACGAGGTGCGCCGCCTGATCCACCTGGCGCTCAACCTCGACCGGCGCCTGAAGGTGCTGACGGTGGTGGATGACGACGTGAACCTGCGCGACCCGCGCGAAGTGGCCTGGGCGATGTCCACCCGCTTCAATCCGGAGCGCGACACGGTGATCGTGGGCGGCACGGAAGGCTATATCATCGACCCTTCCACCGCCGGTGGCAGCGGCTCCAAGATCGGCTTCGACGCCACGCGCGGCGCCGGGGCGCAGTTCGACAAGATCGCCATGCCGCCCGCCGCGGTGGCCCGGGCACGGGCGGTGCTCTCAGCGATCGACAAGGGGCAGGCATGAAGATAGTGGTGGGAATTTCCGGCGCCAGCGGCGCCATTTACGGCATCCGCATCCTGGAAGTGTTGCAGAAGGCGGGCATCGAGACGCATCTCGTCATGAGCGATTCGGCCAAGCGCACCATCGTGTATGAAACCGATTACACGATCGACGACCTGAAGAAACTGGCCACGCAGGTGCACGACATCAACGACGTCGGCGCCTGCATCTCATCGGGCAGCTTCCGCCACGCCGGCATGGTGATCGCGCCCTGCTCGATCAAGACGCTCTCCGCCATCGCCAACTCCTTCAACACCAACCTGCTGATCCGCGCCGCCGACGTCTGCCTGAAGGAGCGCAGGAAACTGGTGCTGATGCTGCGCGAGACGCCGCTGCACCACGGCCATCTGCGCCTGATGACGCAGGTGACCGAAGCCGGCGCCGTGCTGGTGCCGCCGCTGCCGGCCTTCTACCACCGGCCGAAGACGCTCGAGGACATCATCATGCAGTCGGTGAACAAGGCGCTCGACCAGTTCGACCTCGGCCTCGACCTGTTCCAGCGCTGGACGGGCAACGAGGAGCGGGAGGCGCTGAAGGGCAGATGATTCCAAACGTCGAGTCGGACAACTCCCTCTCCCGCCAGGGCGGGAGAGGGTCGGGGAGAGGGTGGGTCGGCCGCTTGCCCCTCTCCCTGACCCTCTCCCCGCAAGCAGGGAGAGGGGAATAGTCGATGGGAGGGGCGGCCATGGCGGTGACGGAGAGGATGACGGAAGCGCAGACGCTGCAGCTCGAGGGCGAGGCCTGCTCGGGCCTCGGCGAGGGGGCGGGCTTCACCGCCCTGGAGTGGGTGCGGCGCGAGTTCCTCGCCAAGCTCGGCTTCGAGCCCTATCCCGGCACCTTCAACCTGCGCATGAACGGCCCCGAATGGGAGGCGGCGCGGCGCGTCATGGCGCAGGAGTCCGGCATCCCGATCACGCCGGAGGCCGGCTTCTGCGCGGCGAGGTGCTTCCACGTCGTCATCGCCGGGAGCATCACCGGTGCCGTGGTGTTCCCCGAAGTGGCGGGCTATCCGTCCGACAAGTTCGAGGTGATCTCCGCCGTGCCGATACGCCAGGCGCTAGGCATGAAGGACGGCGATGCCGTCGCCGTCAGCGTGATCTGTTGAGATGGACCGCTACTGCCAGCATTGCGGAGCCGTCCTGGCGGAACTGACTTTTCCCGACGGCAGGCGGCGCGAGCAGTGCGAGCGCTGCGGCGCGGTGGCCTGGCGCAATCCGCTGCCGGTGGGCATGGCGCTGATCGAGCACGAAGGCCGGCTGGTGCTGATCCGCCGCCTCGCTCCCCCGCTCGGCGGCTACTGGGCGCCGCCGGCCGGCTACGTCGAATGCGGCGAATCGGTGCCCGAGGCCGTGCGGCGCGAGGCGAAGGAGGAAACCGGCCTCGACATCGCGCTCGACGGCCTTGTCGACGTCTACTCGCGCGCCGACGTGAACGTCCTGATCGTCGTCTACCGCGCGCACGTCATCGGCGGCGCGCTCCGGGCAGGCGACGACGCCATCGAGGCCGGCCTCTACGCGCCGGGCGAATGGCCGCAGGAACCGCCGCCGGAAAGCGGCGTGGCAATCGACGAATGGCTCTACGACGTCATTCGCGACGCGACGGCGCGCTGGCGCCCGAGCAAACTCAAGGAGACGACATGAAGCATGAAGCGGGCGTCGCCCGCGAACGGCCGTCACCCCCGCCCGCGGGGCGGGGGCCGGGGGGTGGGCTGTGAACATCACCCCGCACATGCCCGAGAAACTGGCGGCCTACCTGCGCCCCGGCGCGCCCGGCCTGCTGCTCACCAGCGGCGCCGACGGCTACGCCACCTCGGCCTTCACCTGGATCGTGGCGCTCGACGGTACCCGCGCGCGCTTCGCCGTGGACGAGGGCGGCTCGACCCTGGCCAACCTGGAGCGCAGCGGCCAGGCTTCGCTGCAGGTCATCGGCCAGGGCGACATCAGCTTCCTCGTCAAGGGCCGCGCGCGCCGGCTCAAGCCGAAGCTGGAAGGCGCCGCGCCCTACGTCATCCAGCTGTGGGAGATGGACGTGGTCGGCGCCAAGGACCAGTCCTGGCCCGGCGTCGAGACCAACGCCCTGACCTACGAGTGGCCGGCCGAGCAGCGCGAGGCGATGCTGGCCATGGAGCAGGCGGTGTACAAGGAGATGAAGGGCGCCTAGCGCAACGAACAAAGCGGAGAGGCTTTTTTTTTCGAGCAACCTACATGACGTATTTCGACGCAAGCACCGAAACCCTGCCGCGCGAGCAGCTCGCCGCGCTCCAGCTGCAGAAATTCCAGGCGATGAGCCGCGAGCTGTGGGGCAGGAACGGCTTCTACACCGACAAGTGGAAGGCCGCCGGCGCCGAGCCGGGCGACATCCGCTCGCTCGCCGATCTGGAGAAGCTGCCGCTCACCACCAAGCACGAGCTGATGGAAGACCAGGCCGCGCACGGCCCCTTCGGCCGCAACCTCACTTACCCGCTCGAGCAGTACGTGCGCTTCCACCAGACCTCCGGCACCACCGGCGTGCCGCTCAAGGTGCCCGACACCGAGGAAAGCTGGCAGTGGTGGGGCCGCTGCTGGGGCCACGTGCTGGCCGGCGCCGGCGTCACCGCCGCCGACCGCATCTTCATGGCCTTCTCCTTCGGCCCCTTCGTCGGCTTCTGGGCCGCCACCGAGGGCGCGCGCCACATCGGCGCCATGATGGTTCCCGGCGGCGGGCGCGACTCGCCGCAGCGGCTGGAGCTGATGCGCGACGTCGGTGCCAGCGTGCTCTGCTGCACGCCGACCTACGCCCTGCGCCTGGCCGAGGTGGCGCGCGAGACCGGCTTCGACCTGTCCAGCATCCCGATGAAGGCCACCGTGCACGCCGGCGAACCCGGCGCCAACGTGCCGTCGACCAAGGCGCGCATCCAGGAAGCGTGGGCCGCGAAATGCTTCGACCACGCCGGCGCCACCGAGGTCGGCGCGCACTCCTTCGAGTGCAGCGTGCAGCCCGGCGGCACCCATCTCATCGAGAGCGAGTACATCGCCGAGATCCTCGACCCGGCCAGCGGCCGTCCGGTGGCGGAGGGCGAGCGCGGCGAGCTGGTGATCACCAACCTCGGCCGCTGGGGCTTCCCCATCATCCGCTACAAGACCGGCGACATCGTGCGCACCACCACGCAGCGCTGCGACTGCGGCCGCAGCTCGCTCAGGTTCGAGGGCGGCATCATCGGCCGCGCCGACGACATGGTGACGGTGCGCGGCGTGAACGTCTTCCCGGCCGGCGTCGAGAACATCCTGCGCAAGTTCGCCGAGGTGGACGAGTTCCGCATCACCGTGAACAAGGTGCGCCAGATGGACGAGATGGACGTCGAGGTCGAGCTGTGCGAGGGCGCCGATCCCAACGTCGTGCACGCCATCGCCGAGCGCCTCGACAGCATGCTCTCCTTCCGGCCGCGTGTTCACAACATGCCGAGAAATGCCCTGCCGCGCTTCGAGCTGAAGGCCAAGCGCTTCCACGTCCAGCGCTGAGACGGATGCCGAGCGAAGCGAGCACCCGCCACCCCCTTCCCCGGGAAGGGGGGCGGGGGGAAGGCAGTGGGCTCCAGTGGCGCAGTTTCGGCCCGCCGCCGGGCGAGCCGGCGCCCCGTGCGGCGGTGCCGGCCGGCACGGTGGTGTACGCCGTCGGCGACATCCATGGCCGCGCCGATCTGCTCGCGCGGCTGCTTGCCGGCATCCGCGCCGACGCGCGACGCCGGCGCGCGCAGCGGCGCGTGGCGGTCTTCCTCGGCGACTATGTCAACCGCGGCCCGGAGTGCCGGGCCGTCGTCGACCTGCTGCTGGCGCCCGGCCTGGAAGGATTCGAAATAGTTACGCTCATGGGCAACGTCGAGCAGGCGATGCTGCGCTACCTCGACGGCGAGATGGCCATCGCCATCAACTGGCTCGAGTACGGCGGCATCGAGACCGCCGCCGCCTACGGCGTGGCCTGCCAGCCGCTGCGCCGCCACGACGAGGACCTGCTCGATGCCATGCGCTGGCACGACGGCTACCAGGACGCCTACGGCGCCACCATGCCGCCGCAGCCCGACGAGATCGCCGGCCTCGAAGCGCTGCGCCACGAACTGACGGCGGCCTTGCCGCCAGAACATATGGCTTTCTTCCGCAGCCTGCGCACGATGTGGCGCGAGGGCGGCTACTGCTTCGTGCACGCCGGCGTCGTGCCCGGCGTGCCCCTCGACGAACAGGCGGCACGCGACTGCATGTGGATCCGCCGCCGCTTCCTCGATTCCGAACTCGACCACGGCGCGGTCGTCGTGCATGGCCACAGCATATCGGCGCAACCCGAAGTGCGCCGCAACCGCATCGGCATCGACACCGGCGCCTACAAGACCGGCACCCTCACCTGCCTCGTCCTCGAAGGCGAGGAACGCAGCTTTCTCCAAACCACTTAACTCCCCTCTCCCGCTTGCGGGAGAGGGGTCGGGGGAGAGGGTAAGGGGGATTTACTCCCCTCTCCCGCAAGCGGGGCGAGAGCGGGGGCAGGGGGAGAGGGCCCGGCAGTAAAATCCCCCATGCCCGCAACCACCGACCTCCGCGACGCCCTCGGCACCCAACACACCCCCGTCCAGGGCAACCCCCGCATCGTCAGCCTAGTCCCCAGCCTCACCGAACTCCTCTGCGAGCTCGGCCTCGCCGCCAACCTCGTCGGCCGCAGCGGCTTCTGCATCCACCCGCGCGAAACCGTCGCGCGCATCCCCAAGATGGGCGGCACCAAGGATGCCGACATCGAAAAAATCCGCGCCGCCGCGCCCACCCACCTCGTCGTGAACGTCGACGAGAACCGCCGCGAGCAGGTCGAGGAACTCGCGCGGTTCGTGCCGCATGTCGTCGTCACCCACCCCAACGCGCCGGAGGACAACCTCGACCTTTTCCGCCTCCTCGGCGGCATCTTCCGCCGCGAGGCGCAGGCCGAGCGGCTCGCCGCCGACTTCCGCGCCGCGCGCGAGGCGCTACGCCGCGTCACGGAAAACCTGCCGCGTAGCCGCGTGCTCTACCTCATCTGGAAAGACCCCTGGATGACCGTCTCGCGCGACACCTACATCTCCGCCATGCTCGCCGCGGCGGGTTGGGACACCCTGCCCGAGACGAGCGCGGCGCGCTATCCCGAAACCGACGCCGTGTCGTCGGGACTGACTTTTGCGGATCGCGTGCTGCTGTCCACCGAACCCTACCGTTTCACGGCGCAGCACCTCGCCGAAGCCGCTGCCCGCTTCGGCGCCCCGGCGCAGCTCATCGACGGCGAAATGGTCTCCTGGTACGGCAGCCGCGCGGCGGCGGGGCTTCGCTATCTGGCCAGGCTGAGGCAAGGACGCTGAATTCGCCGGCCTGCACGGTTTTTCGCGTGCACCTATAAAAAGCTTGTCATGACTTGCTTTTTGTAACCACAATAAGCGCATGATTGCTTGGGATGAAGCCAAGCGTAAACGAAACCTCAAGGACCACGGTATTGATTTGGCTGAGGTCGCTTGTGTCTTGTCTTCGATGCCCCGATGGTCACGGTGGAAGACGAACGTGGGCATTACGGCGAACAGCGGCTGCAAAGTTTGGGCTGGTTTCGCAACCACGTTGTCTTCCTGGTATGGACGGAGCGCAATGACAGCGCCCGAGTCATTTCCTGTCGTTACGGTGATAAACATGAAACGCGCGCCTACTTCGAAGCCCTCGGCCTTTAGCAAGAAGCAGAAGGCGGCGGCCATTGCGGCCGCGCCTGACAATGTGAAAGACCCGGAGTGCCCATATGACCCCAATGACGCCGCGTCGGTAAATGCGTTCTGGGCAAAGGGCAAGGTTCGCCTGCCCGGCCAACGCGGCCCGCAAAAGCAGCCCACCAAGGTTGCGGTAACGGTGCGCTACAGCCCTGAAGTGCTGGAGTACTTCAGGGCAACCGGCGAAGGCTGGCAAACCCGCATGAATGACGCATTGCGTGCGTACGTGAAGCGGCACCGCACTGCGTAATCGCCTGGCAATTCAGCGGCCCAACGCATGGAGCCGAGCGGCCGCGCCAGACACTGATCCGCTGCCTAGCGCGGTCGCAACAAGCATGCTGAGCGGACGCAGGTAATCGACCTAAAGGTCAGTCGCTGCGGGACGGCGATTGGTTTCTGGAGGGGCGCTTGCGGCCCAGAACTGACCTTGACACTTCTCACTAAAGCAGACCTTCACAGGCGAAAACGGATGTGAGGCTATGCTTGCGCGTATGTATCAATATTGATACGATGCGCCACATGAAACCTGTTCTTGACGTTCGCT
>WYAY01000110.1 GCA_011526165.1 Sulfuritalea sp. | reverse complement strand
GCACCGGCACGGGATGCAGCAGGCGGTCGACGGCGCTCCAGGCGATGCCGATGATCACCGCCAGCATGAAGCCGGCGTTGCCCAGCGCCGCCAGTATTTCGATGCGCTGCAGGCCGAAGCTGAGGCGTGCCGTCGGCGGGCGCCGTGCCGCCCAGGCGGCGGTGGCGGCGAGCGCCAGCGCCAGGGCGTCGGTGAGCATGTGGCCGGCATCCGAGAGCAGCGCCAGCGGGCCGGCCCACCAGCCGGCGCCGGCCTCGACGCCGGCGTAGAGCAGCGTGACGGCGAGGGCCAGCGGCAGGTAGGCAGCGTGGCCGTGCGCGTGGTCGTGGGGGTGATGGGCGTGGTCGTGCGCCATCTTCTATGAAACCAGCGCGGCGGCGTGCTGCGCGATCATCCATTCCTCGTTGGTCGGCAGGACGAGGACGTCGGCCGGGCTGTCCGGCGCAGAGATGCGTGTGGCATGGCGGGCGTTGGCTTCGGCATCCAACTGAACGCCGAGCCATTCGGCCTGGCGGCAGATCCGCTCGCGCACCGGCGCGGCATGCTCGCCGATGCCGGCGGTGAACACCAGCGCATCGAGCCCGCCCAGCGCCGCAGCCAGCGAGCCGAGTTCGCGCGCGATGCGGTAGCAGAACAGCTCGACCGCCTCGGCCGCCTCCGGCGCCGGGCTGTCGAGGAGCGCCCGCATGTCCTGGCTCACGCCGGAGACGCCGAGCAGGCCGGATTCCTTGTAGAGCAGCTTCGTCAGGGCGGCGGCATCGAGGCCGTGGAACTCCATCAGGTGCAGCAGCACGCCGGGGTCGATGGCGCCGCAGCGCGTGCCCATCATGAGCCCGTCGAGGGCGGTGAAGCCCATCGTCGTGGCGATGCTCTTGCGTTCGCGCAGGGCGCACATCGAGGCGCCGTTGCCGAGGTGGGCGACGACGACGCGGCCGTCGGCCTTCGCGCCGAGGTGCTGCGGCAGCACGTGGGAGACGTATTCGTAGGAGAGGCCGTGGAAGCCGTAGCGCTTGATGCCGGCGTCCGACAGGTGCCGCGGCAGGGCGAAGCGGCGCGCCCGCTCGGGCTGCGTCATGTGGAAGGCGGTGTCGAAGCAGGCCACCTGCGGCACCTCGGGCAGCAGGGCGGTGAGGGCGCGGATGCCGGCGACGTTGTAGGGCTGGTGCAGCGGCGCCAGCGGGACGAAGCCGGCCAGCGCGTCGACGTCGGCGGGCGAGAGCGTTACCGGCGCGGCGTAGCGGTCGGCGCCGTGCACGACGCGGTGGCCGACCGCGCCGACCTGCCAGCCCTCGTCGTGTTCGTCGAGCCAGCGCACGAGGACATTCAGCGTGCGACTGTGCTGCTCGTCGGCGGGCAGGCCGGCCAGTTCGGCGAAAGTCAGTTCCGCCAGCACGGCGCCCTGCCCATCCCGGGCCTTGAGGCGCGGCTGCGCGCCGATGCCGTCCAGCTCGCCGCGCAGCGCCGCCTGCGGCCGCACCGGATCGTCGCGCTCGAAGAGGGCGAACTTGATGCTCGAGGAGCCGGCGTTGATGGTGAGGATGGCCTGGGTCATGGTGTCATTCCGTCATTCCCGCGCAAGCGGGAATCCAGCAGTCCGAGACCCTGGATCCCCGCTTTAGTTACGGCATAACCTGAAGGTTAGCCTACACTGAAACCCCGTTTTCGCGGGGATGACTAGGTGGTTTTCGCGGTTTTCCGTTTCGCGTGCGCCATGAGCAGGGCGATGGCGCAGGAGGCGGCGCGCGTCTCGGCGGTGTCGGCACGGCTGGTCAGCACGATCGGCACGCGGGCGCCGACCACCACCCCGGTCATCAGCGCCTCGGCGAGGTACTCGAGCTGCTTGGCCAGCATGTTGCCGGACTCGAGGTCGGGCACGACGAGGATGTCGGCGCGGCCGGCCACGGCGGAGAGGATGCCCTTGGTCTTGGCGGCGACCAGCGAGATGGCGTTGTCGAAGGCGAGCGGCCCGTCGAGCACGCCGCCCGCGATCTGGCCGCGGTCGGCCATCTTGCACAGGGCGGCGGCGTCCAGCGTGGCGCGCATCTTCGGCGTCACCGTCTCGACGGCGGCGAGGATCGCCACCTTCGGCTCGGGAATGCCGAGCACTAGGGCGAGGTCGATGGCGTTCCTGACGATGTCGGCCTTGCATTCGAGGTCGGGCTCGATGTTGATGGCGGCGTCGGTGATGAGCAGTGGCTTCGGGTAGGTCGGCACGTCGGCGAGGAAGACGTGGCTGATGCGCCGCGCCGTGCGCAGGCCGTTGGCGGCGACCACCTCCCCCATCAGCTCGTCGGTGTGCAGCGAGCCCTTCATCAGCGCCTCGACCTTGCCCTCGCGCGCCAGCGCCACGGCGAGCGCCGCGGCGGCGTGGCTGTGCTCGACGTCGACCAGTTCGAGGCCGGACAGGTCGATGCCCTGCTGCTCGGCCACCGCGCGCATTTTCGATAGCGGCCCGATCAGGGTCGGCACGATCAGGCCGGCCTGGGTGGCCTCGACCACGCCGAGCAGGGATTCCTTGTCGCAGGGATGCGCCACCGCCATCGGGATCGGCGCCAGGCCGCGCGTGCGCTCGAGCAGGTGCTGGTAGCGCGCCTCGCGGTCGACGATGGTGACCTCCGGCAGCTCGATGCGCGGGCGCTTGACCTTCTCGGTCGGCGCCAGCACCTCCGCCGTGCCGCGGATCACCGTCTGGCCGTCCTGGTTGGTGCACACGCAGTCGAAGATGATGTGGTGGTTGTGGTCGAACTTGCGCGTCGCGGTGAGCGTGACGGTGATGGTGTCGCCGATGCCTACCGGGCGCGAGAAGTGCAGCGTCTGGTCGATGTAGATGGTGCCGGGGCCGGGGAACTGCGTGCCGAGCACGGTCGAGATCAGCGCGCCGCCCCACATGCCGTGGGCGATTACCTCGCGGAACATGCTGCTCTTGGCGTACTCGGGATCGACGTGGGCGGGATTGACGTCGCCCGACATGATGGCGAAGAGCTGGATGTCCTCCGGCTTGAGCGTGCGCACCAGGGTGGCGGAATCGCCGATGCGGATTTCGTCGAAGGTGCGGTTCTCGATGTGCTCCATGGCTTCCATGATGGTTTCCGGTTGCTTGTATATCGTTTCAATCTATTCCGCGGGGATTGCAAAGACATTGCGCCGCGTCAATGTTTTACGGCCGTGCATGGGAGATGCGGTAGATCGCCCCGGCGTGGTCGTCGGAGACCAGCAGCGAACCGTCGGGCAGCACCAGCAGGTCGGCCGGCCGGCCCCAGGGCGATTCGCCCTGCAGCCAGCCCTCGGCGAAGGGCTCGTAGGCGACCGCCTTGCCGTCCCGCAGGCGCACCAGCGACACGCGGTAGCCGATCTTCTTCGTCCGGTTCCACGAGCCGTGCTCGGCGATGAAGGCCTGCCGGCGGTATTCCGGCGGGAACATCGCGCCGTCGTAGAAGCGCATGCCGAGCGCGGCGACATGCGGCCCCAGGTTCTGCACCGGCGGAACGAAATCGGCGCAGGCCCGCTTCGCGCCGAACTCGGGATCGGCCAGCGTGCCGCCGTGGCAGTAGGGATAGCCGAAGTGCAGGCCGGCACGCGGCGCGCGGTTGAGTTCGTCGGGCGGCACGTTGTCGCCCATCTGGTCGCGGCCGTTGTCGGTGAACCACATCTCGCGGGTCTCGGGATGCCAGGCGAAGCCGACCGTGTTGCGCACGCCGCGCGCGAACACCTCCAGGTTCGACCCGTCCGGGTTCATGCGCAGGATGTTGGCGTAGCGCTCCGGGTCCGGCGCGCAGATGTTGCAGGGGGCGCCGACCGGCACGTAGAGCCGGCCGTCCGGGCCGAAGGCGATGAATTTCCAGCCGTGGTGGGTCTCGCGCGGGAAATCGTCGCGCACCACGGCGGGCGGCGGCGGCGAGTATGGCAACTGCGCCAGCCGGTTCTCGATGCCGTCGAAGCGCAGGATGCGGCTCGCCGCCGAGACGTAGAGCGCGCCGTCGCGGAAGGCGACGCCGACCGGCAGCTGCAGGCCTTCGGCGACGAGGTGGCTGCGCGTCACCTTGTAGCGCGCGTCGAACTTCAGCGCATGCACCTTGCCGGCGCGCATCGAGCCGACGAACAGGGTGTTCTGTGCGCCGAGGGCCATGCCGCGCGCGTTGTCCACGCGCGCGAACAGCTCGATGGCGAAGCCCGGCGGCAGCTTGATCAGGTGCAGCGGCAGTTCGGCCGCCGCGACGGCGAGCGGCAGCAGGGCGCAGAGCAGGGGCAGCAGGCGCTTCATGGTGGCCATGATAACCCCGCCGTCTTGTCATCTGCGTTAACCCCGACATAGACTGTGGGCATGCACGAGGAAATGAGCGACGAGGCGCTGATGCTGGCCTACCGCGACGGCGACGCGGCCGCCTTCGAGGCGCTCTACCGGCGCTGGCGCAGTCGGCTCTACCGCCACCTGCTGCGCCAGTGCGGCAACGGCGCGCAGGCCGACGAGCTGTTCCAGGACATCTGGCTCAAGGTGGTGAATGCCCGCAAGGGCTACGAGGCGGCGGCGAAGTTCTCCACCTGGCTGTTCCGCATTGCCCACAACCGCCTCATCGACCACTACCGCGCACAGGGGCGCGCCCACCTCGCCAGCTACGACGACGACCCCGACGACGACGCCGCCGCCGCCGCGCTGCCGGCGGCGGCGAGCCAGCAGCCGGAGGCCCTGCTCGAGCGCAAGGCGCTGGCGCTGGAACTGGTGCGGCACATCGAGGCGCTGCCCGCCGCGCAGCGCGAGACCTTCCTGCTCAGCGAGGAGGGCGAGCTGACGCTGGAGGAGATCGCCGCCGCCACCGGCACGAACCGCGAGACGGCGAAGAGCCGCCTGCGCTATGCCGTGAGCAAGCTGCGCTCCGCACTGAAGGATCTGAAATGAGCGACGACATTCGCGACGAACAGCTCTCCCGCCTCTACCGCGAGGCGCCGGCCGCAGAGCCGCGAGCGGCGCTGGATGCGGCCATCCTCGCCGCCGCCCGCGCTGCGGTTTCGGCCGTGCCGCCGCGCCGCCGCGCCTGGTGGCAATCCTGGACGCTGCCGATGAGCATCGCCGCCTCGGTTGTCGTGACGGTGACGCTGACCCTGATGGTGCAGCAGGAGGAGGAGCGGGCGCTGACCGGGGCGCCGGCGGCGCAGCGCGCGCCGGCGACCGTGGCGCCGGAAAAAACCGATGCGGCCGACCTTGCCGCCCGGCCGGCGCCGCCGCCGGCCACCCCATTGAAGCAGGCACCATCACCTACACCGGCGCCGCACGAGGCGGCGCGTCCGCCTGCCGCCCCTGCGCCGGTTGCCGTGCCGAAGCTCGCCGAAGAGCCGCCCGCCGCCCCGGCAGCAGCGGCGCCGGGAGTGGCGGAGAAGCGGCAGCAGGCCGCCCCCGCCGCCGATGTCGTCGAGATGCGCGCCAGGCCGGCGCCGCTGCGCAAGGATGCCGTGGGTGCCGCGCCTGCGCGCACGCCGGAACAATGGCTGGAGGAGGTCCGCCGGCTGAAGCAGGAGGGGAAAGAGAAGGAAGCCGCCGAGGCCCTGGCGGAATTCAGGAAGGCCTATCCGGACTACGCGTTGCCGGAAGACCTGCGTTAGGGCCTGTTCACAATTGTTTTGTCGGATGCGTTGTGGCCAGAAGCGTTGGCTGCTAGGCGCGCGACGCAGTCAATGGCCATTCCCTTGACAAGGAGCGCAACGACGCAGCCGGCGCTTCTGGCCGCAACCCGAAGGGAACGGGTCTTTCCGGGCGCATGGCGGCGTTGCGGCGGCTCGCCGTGGAATGGCCACTGTCTTCGCCGCCGCGCCTTGCCCTGCGCCCGGAAAGTCCCGTTCGCACCGACAAAACAATTGTGAACAGGCCCTAGCAGTCCCTAGGCGGCGCGGTCGAGCAGCGCCATCTCCGCCTCGTGCGCGCAGTGGAACAGCCCTCCCTCGGGCGTCTGTATCACGTAGCCGCCGCCGAGGTGGTCCCATTCCTCGGTCCGGAAGGCATCGCTGCTGACGCCGTGGCCGATCATGTACACGATCTTGCCGAACATCACGTAACCGACGCCGACGACGTCGCCCAAGCGTATCTGTTCACCGCATGAATAGCATGATTCCATAGCAACACTTCCCCTGGCAGTTTTTTATTTTGGAATCCTGCATCACCGTAGCACAAGTAGCCGGGCGGGGGAAGGCACGCTTCCAGGATTCAGGGCAGGCAATCGCGGATGCCGCGCGCCGCCAGCGCCGGCAGGTGCCGCATCGAGGCGTCACTCCCCGCCGGCGCCGAGTTGCTGCACCCAGGCGATGGCCTCGGCGAGCAGGGCGCCGAGGCTGCTCAGGTTCAGGTTGCCCCGCCGCCCGAGGAGGCCGGCGGTGGCGTTCATGTCGTTGTAGTCGTAGCGCTCGATCAATTCGAGCAGCTGGCCCAGCTCGCCTTCGCGGCGGGAGAGCGCCCGCCGCGCGTCGGGCGCGACGGCGATGTGGGCGAGGACCTCCGTCATCGGCAGGCCCAGCGCCGCCGGTATCAGCGACATCAGTCCGGTGATGAAGGCCAGGTCCTGCAGGTCCCGGCGCGTCGGGTGGAGTCTTCCCACCACGAGTTCCATCAGGCGGCCGCGCAGGGCGGCAAGCAGCATCAGCGGGTTGCGGCCGATGGGCGTGCCCGGGCGGGAGAAGAGCAGCAGCTGCAGCCAGCGCAGCAGCTGGCGCTGGCCGAGCACCGCGATGGCGCTGCGCACGGAGGTGATGCGGGAACTGAGCGCGCCGCCGACGCCGACCGAGTTGGTGAGCCGCAGCAGGTTGGCCAGCAGCGCCGGTTCGCCCTTGAAGGCGGCTTCGACGGCGGCGAGGTCGGCGTCCTCGCCGCCGAGCAGGTTGATGATGGCGATGAGGCCCTGCGTCGAGGGGTCGAGCTTGCGGCCCTCGATGACGACCGGCCGGGCGAAATGGTAGCCCTGGAACAGGTCGAAGCCGAGCTTGGCGCAGTGCTGCCAGTTCTCGGCCGTCTCGACGCGGCCGGCGATCATCCTGACGCGGCTGCCGCGCAGCGCCGTCGACAGCGCCTTGTAGGTGGCCGCCATCGCCGGGTTGGCGTCGATCTTGACATAGCTCAGCATGTCCAGCAGCGGGGCCAGGCCCTCGCCGGCCTCGCCTGCCCAGTGCAGGCAGAAGCTGTAGCCCTTGCCGCCGAGTTCGCGGCAGCGACGCAGGAACGGGGCGCTGAAGTCGTGCACCGATTCGATCTCCAGCACCACCTGCTGCGGCGGCAGCAGCTCGACGGCATCGTCGAGCAGGAAATCCTCGCCGACGTTGATGAAGGCCTGCTGCGAGGCCAGCGCCGCCGAGAGGCCGAGTTCGGCGAACGCCGAGCACACCACGTCGGCGGTGGCCCGCGTCGGCGAGTCGATGTCGGCGCGATTCTGCGGACCCGGTCGGAACAGCAGCTCATAGCCCACCGTGGCCTGCTGGCGGTCGAGGACCGGCTGCCTGCCTATGAAGACTTCCTGCAGCTGCTCAGTTTCGGCGGTCATCGGTCGCTGGCCCCGGATTCGTGTGAAAAAAATTCTGCGAACAATGCAACCCCACTTCCGGCTGTGCGGCGTTTGAGTGGACGCAACCCATTACAAGGAGATCGTCATGCGTTCATGCATTGCAATCTGCGCCGCACTGTGGCTCGCCGGCTGCGCGTCGGTGGCGGATGCCGGCCGCCTGGCCGAGGTGGAAGTCGTCAACACCGCCACGGGCCGGAAACTGGAAACCTGGCGCCACGACGGGCGCATTTACATCGCCGGCACCCCGGGCGAGCGCTACGCGGTGCGGCTGGCCAACCGCAGCGGCGGCCGCCTTCTCACGGTGCTCTCGGTGGACGGGGTGAACGCGGTCACCGGCGAAACGGCGGCGGCGCGGCAATCGGGCTATGTGCTGGGCCCGTGGCAGTCTGCCGAGATCCGCGGCTGGCGCAAGAGCCTCGACGACGTGGCGGCATTCTACTTCACGGCGCTGCCGGACGCCTATGCCGCGCGCACCGGCCGGCCGGACAACGTCGGCGTCATCGGCGTGGCGGTGTTCCGCGAGTACGTGGCGCCGCCGCCGGCGCCGTTCGACACGCTGTCGAAGCAGGCGCCGGATGCGGCGGGCAGAGGACGGGCAATGCAGGAGGAGGCCCGGCTGGGCACAGGACATGGCGAGCGCCTGAACGATCCGACGCAGTACGCGGATTTCCGCCGCGCCAGCGAGGCGCCGGCGGAAGTGCTGGCGATCTACTACGACTCGCGCGCGAACCTGTTGGCGCGCGGCATCATCCCGCGAGCGCCGCGCTTTGCGCACCCGCAGCCGTTCCCGGCTGGGTACGTGCCTGACCCGCAGGGCTGAAGGGCATCAGCGCGAACACCTCGCAGCCCGGGCATTGCTCGATGGGTTTGCTGACCCAAAGGCGCAGCGGACCGCCACGCTGCTGCAGATAGACCGACACGCCGGGCCGGATGCTCTGCGCCGGGGCGATCAACGCCGGGCCGTCGCCGGCCGAGGGCAGCTTGGGCAGGACGATGACCCGCACCGCCTTGACCTGCTGGCGGCCATGCTTGTCGGTGGTTTCGACCGACACCATGGTCGGCATGCCGCCCGGCGCCAGATTCTGCAGGCCGAGTTCCAGGCTCTGCAGGTCGCCGGTGACGACGCGGCGCGTCAGGCAGACATGCACCACGCTCTGGTCGCGCGGGCGCAGGCCGACGACTTCGCCGACGCGCACCGGCGCGGCATTGCCGGCGATGTACTGCAGCGAGAAGCCGCCCGGGCTTTCGTTGCCGATGGCCCATTCGCTGGTGTCGACCTTGACCGGCAGCTCGTCGGTGCGGCGGCGGTTGGCCGGGCCGGCGAGATAGGTCCACAGCGTGTCGAAGCCGACGACGAGGTCCACGCGCGGCTTGAATTTCTGCCGGCTGAAGCGGCGCATCGGCGGTGCGCTCCACAGGCGGTGCAGGTTGCGCATCAACGCTACGTAGCCTGGCTGGCGCGCCGCCAGCGGCAGGCCGAGGCGGGCCGGCTCGACCCCTTTTTCGACGCCGCCGATCTGGCCTTGCAGCTTGGTCAGCAGGCGGCTGCAGCGCAGGACGAGGTCGCCTTGTTCGACGGGCGCGCTGCCTGCCCGCACCAGGGAGCGTCCGGCGCGCGCCTCGCCCGGTTTGATGAGGAAGCAGGCATCGAGCGATTCGCCCTTCTTCGCGGTGGCGGCGTCCTCGAGTTGGGCATACCTGGCATGGCGCGAGACGTAGAAGCGAACCCGTTCCAGTTCGCCCGGCGCCAGTTTGGTCGGCTCGGCGAAGTCCATCAGCAGGGCATTTACGTAAACCTGCTCGGCGCTGCCGTGGGTGCCGGATGGCTTCACCGTCGCGAAGCCGCTGTCGCGGGCGATGCGGTAGAGGCGGTGCAGTTCGCTCCAGGCCGACTTCGAGCCGCGCGCGTAGACCCGGTAGGCGAGGTCGAGGCGCTGCGCCTGGAATTCCATGGCGCGTACGGTGGCCAGGCGCAGCGGCTTGGCGAAGCCGAAGCCGATCCACTTGTGGCCAATCTCGTCGACGATGCCGGCATAGCCGGCCGCCATCGTCTTGAGCAGGGCGTTGATGGCAAGAAACATCAACTGCACCTCCTGCTCCAGCGGCAGGGGGCTGGCCGCGAGCTGCTTCTCCGCCTCGCGCACCTGGCGATTGACGCTGTCGAGCGAGGCTTCGAAGAGCTTGAGGCGGGTGCGGCTGTTGGTGCCGCGCAAGCGTAGCAGCTCGTTCATCAGCGCCTGGGCGGCGACGCCGGGGCGTTCGGCGGGAAGGGTGGCGAGCCAGGCCTGGAAACGATCCGGATCGAGCGGATCCGCGCTGCCTTTGGCGGGCAGGAGTTGGTTCAGTTTCATGGCTCAAGGATGTCATAAGCGCCCCCGGTTCGCTAGTGCACAAGTGCACGGTTTGCGTCCGTTCGTCGCGCTCTGCCTGCCGCCCGTTCCATTGGACGCGAGCAGTTTTGCGGCCGCGTTCGGCACATGGACAGGTCTGCGACGAGCCGTGGAAACCTGGTTACCGCTTAGCAAGCTTTCCTGGCAGTCGCAGACATGGCGGTTTGCTATAGGCCTCAATCGATTTCTCGCAAGCCGTTGTTATCCATGCCGCCAACAGAATGCTTTATGCGGGCATGAATCTTGTAAGAAGAGTTCCGAAGTACACATGGCCGGAAACTTTCCGGTGCAAACAAGAAGCTCGGTGTTGGAGGGCCCGCGGCGCCAGCCGGGGGCAGGGATAGGTTAACTGAAGGATCGAGGACATGAGCGAAACCTTTATCGAAGAAGCAACCGAAGCCGCCGCCGAAGTGGCGAGCCGGCTCCGCATCGACCGGCGCGAGTTTCTGCAGTTCTGCGCCGCCACGGCGACCACCCTTGGGCTGTCCTCCGGCGCGGAAGCGGCCATCGCCAAGGCGGTCGAGAAGGCCAAGCGTCCGTCGGTGATCTGGCTGCACTTCCAGGAATGCACCGGCTGCTCGGAGTCGCTGCTGCGCGCCGAGCATCCGACGCTGGAAAAACTGATCCTCGACGTCATTTCGCTCGATTACCACGAGACGCTGATGGCCGCCGCCGGCCACCAGGCCGAAGCGGCGCGCAAGGCCGCCATGAAGGCCAACAAGGGCAAGTACATCCTGGTGGTGGAAGGCGCCATCCCGACCAAGCTGAACGGCATCTACTGCAAGATCGGCGGCCATACCGCGATCGACATGCTGAAGGAGTGCGCGGCCGATGCCGCGGCGGTGATCGCCATCGGCTCCTGCGCTTCGTGGGGCGGCATGCCTTCCACGATCCCGTCGATCGCCGGTGCCGATTCCAGCCCGACCGGCTCGGCCGGCGTCGCCGAGATTCTCGGCAAGCCGGTGGTGACGATTCCCGGCTGCCCGCCCAACCCCTACAACTTCCTCGCCACGGCGGTGCACTTCCTCACCTTCGGCAAGCTGCCCGACATCGACCAGCTCGGCCGGCCGAAGTTTGCCTACGGCCGCATCATCCACGAGCACTGCGAGCGTCGCGCCCACTTCGACGCCGGCCGCTTCGCGCTGGAGTTCGGCGACGAGGGCCACCGCAAGGGCTACTGCCTGTACAAGCTCGGCTGCAAGGGCCCGGAGACCTACGCCAACTGCTCGACCATCGGTTTCGGCGACGTCGGCGAGTCGAACTGGCCGGTGGCCTGCGGCCATCCCTGCATCGGCTGCTCGGAGCAGGGCGTCGGCTTCACCAAGCCGATCCACATGACCGCGCAGCTGAAGGGCATGAGTCCGCCCGCCTCCTACCCGGGTGTCGTCGAGCAGCAGGGCAAGTCCAGCTTCGCCTCCGCGGCGGCCCTGGCGGCCATCGCCGGCGCCGCGGCCGGCGGCGCCGCCATGCTGGCGAAGAATCTCGGCAAGCAGGACGAAACCGCCGCCCAGAAGAAAGGCGAGTGACCATGGACCGGCGCACATTCTTCAAGTCGTCGCTCGCCGGCGGCGTCGCCCTCGCAGCGGGGGCGGCCAGCTGTCCGGCGCAGGCGCGCGACAACAAGCCCGTGCCGTCCGAGGCACTCGGACTGCTCTTCGATTCCACCCTCTGCGTCGGCTGCAAGGCCTGCGTGGCCGCCTGCAAGGAGGCCAACGGCATGCCGATGGAGTTCTCGACCAAGGACCAGTACTGGGACACGCCGCTCGACATCTCCGGCAAGACGCTCAACGTCATCAAGGCCTACCGCAATGGCGCCATGGAGGTGAAGGACCGCGAGGAAAACGGCTTCGCCTTCATCAAGAAGTCGTGCATGCACTGCGTCGATCCCTCCTGCGTCTCGGCCTGCCCGGTCTCGGCCATGCAGAAGGATCCGAAGACCGGCGTGGTGACCTACGACAAGGACGCCTGCATCGGCTGCCGCTACTGCGTGGCGGCCTGCCCCTTCGGCGTGCCGCGCTTCACCTACGATTCGGCGACGCCGCAGATCAGCAAATGCCAGCTGTGCGTGCACCGGCACAAGGACGGCAAGTACGCCGCCTGCGCCGAGGTCTGTCCGACCGGCGCCACGCTGTACGGCACGGTGGCCGACATCAACAAGGAGATCGCGCGCCGCAAGGCGCTCAAGCCGGGCGAGAAGACCCACTTCCCGCGCGGCAAGCTGGGCGGGCCGGATCAGAGCTATCCCGGCGTGGCGGCGAAGTACCTCGACCACACCTACGGCGAAAAGGAATTCGGCGGCACGCAGATGCTGATGCTCTCCGGCGTCTCCTTCCAGAAGCTGGGCTATCCGGACCTGCCGCCGCGCTCCGACGCGGCGCTGTCCGAAACCCTGCAGCACACGCTCTACGGCGGCCTCATCGCGCCGATCGCCGTGCTGGGGGCACTGACTTTCATCGCCAAGCGCAACGTCAAGCCGGAAGACGAGGAGGGAGGCCACCATGGCTAATCATTCGCATGCGCCGCGCCCGCTCGGCGGCAGCGCGTTCACGCCCTTCACGCTGCTGCTCGGCGTGCTGGCGGCCATCGCCGGCGTCATTCTGGTGTACCGCTTCATCTACGGCCTTGGCGCCGTGACCAACCTCAACGACGGCTATCCCTGGGGCATCTGGATCGCCTACGACGTGGTGGTCGGCTCGGCCTTCGCCTGCGGCGGCTACTCGATGGCGCTGCTGGTCTACATCTTCAACAAGGGGCAGTACCACCCGCTGGTGCGGCCGGCGCTGCTGGCCAGCCTGTTCGGCTACACCCTGGCCGGCGTCTCGGTGATCTTCGACCTCGGCCGCTGGTGGAACTTCTGGCACATCTTCTGGCCCGGCTACGCCCAGGTGAACTCGGTGATGTTCGAGGTGGCGGTGTGCATCTCGGCCTACATCGTCGTGATGTGGATCGAGTTCTCGCCGGCCTTCCTCGAGAAGTGGGGCATGAAGGACGTCAGGCAGAAGCTGAACAAGCTGCTGTTTTTCTTCATCGCCCTCGGTGTGCTGTTGCCCTCGATGCACCAGTCCTCGCTGGGCTCGCTGCTGGTGATCTTCGGCCAGCAGATCCACCCGCTCTGGCAGTCCGGCATGCTGTTGCCGGTGATCTACCTGATGACCGCCATCATGCTCGGCTTCGCCGTGGTGATCTTCGAGGCGACGCTGTCCTCGACCGGCTTCAAGCGCCAGCTGGAAACGCCGGTGCTGACGCCGCTGGCGAAGATCATGTACTGGCTGCTCGCCGCCTACGTCGCGCTGCGCGTGCTCGACCTCGTCTTCCGCGGCGCGCTCGGCACGGCCTTCGCCGCCACCTGGCAGGCCTTCTGGTTCTGGATCGAGATGGCCTGCTTCGTCGTGCCGCTGGTGACGCTGGCTTCCGAGAATGCGCGCCGCAGCGCCGGCAAGCTGTTCCTCGGCGCGGTGCTGCTGATGCTGGGCGGCATGCTCCTGCGCATCAACGGCTTTTTGGTCGGCTACATGACGGGCGAGGGCTGGCACTACTTCCCCTCGCTCGCCGAGCTCATGGTCACAGTCGGCCTGATCGCCTTCGAGATACTGGCCTACATCGTCATCGTCAGAAACTATCCCGTGCTGCCCGCCGCGCAGCCGGCCACGCGCTAAAGGAGAGGTAAAAAATGGGACAACGCATAACGATCGATCCGATTACCCGCATCGAGGGCCACCTGCGCATCGACTGCGAGGTCGACGGCGGCAAGGTTTCCAAGGCCTGGTCGTCGGGCCAGATGTGGCGCGGCGTGGAGCTCATCCTGCTCGGGCGCGACCCGCGCGACGCCTGGGCCATCACCCAGCGCATCTGCGGCGTGTGCACCACGGTGCACGCCATCACCTCGGTGCGCGCGGTGGAGAACGCCCTGCAGCTGGAGGTGCCGCTCAACGCCCAGTACATCCGCAACCTGATCATTCTGGCTCACGCGGTGCACGACCACATCGTGCATTTCTACCACCTCTCCGCGCTCGACTGGGTGGACGTCGTCTCGGCGCTGAAGGCCGATCCGGATGCCACCTCCAGACTGGCCGAGAGCCTCTCTTCGTGGAGCGGCAACGGCAAGTTCGAGATGCGCGCCGTCAAGGAGCGCCTGAAGGGCTTCGTCGACGGCGGCCAGCTCGGCATCTTCACCAACGGCTACTGGGGCCATCCGGCGATGAAACTGCCGCCCGAGGTGAACCTGCTCGCCGTGGCGCACTACCTGCAGGCCCTCGACGTGCAGCGCAAGGCCAACAAGATCGTCTCCATCCTCGGCTCGAAGACGCCGCACATCCAGAACGTGGCGGTTGGCGGCGTCTCCAACGCCATTTCCACCGACAGCTATTCCACCCTCGGCGTCGAGCGCCTGCTCGCCATCAAGGGCTGGATCGACGAGCTGGCCGACTTCGTCAAGAATGTCTATCTGGTCGACGTCGCCGCGGTGGGCGCCTTCTACGCCGACTGGACCAAGTACGGCGCCGGCGTCACCAACTACCTCGCCGCGCCGGACATCCCGCTCGACACCAAGGGCACCCAGTTCGCCCTGCCTGGCGGCTACATCGCCAACAAGGACCTCGGCTCGTTCAAGGCCATCAAGACCTTCAACGACGACTACTGGGTGAAGGGCGTCGAGGAGAGCTCCAAGCACTCCTGGTACGAGGGCTCCAAGGCGCTGCACCCCTACAAGGGCGAAACCAAGCCGCAGTACACCGACTTCAAGGACGACGGCAAGTATTCCTGGCTGAAGTCGCCGACCTTCTACGGCAAGCCGGCGCAGGTCGGGCCGCTCTCGCGCGTGCTGTGCATGCTGGCCGCCGGCCACGAGCCGACCAAGAAATACGCCACGGCGGCGCTCGACACCGTCTCGGCGCTGGCCAAGACCAAGGTCGGCCTGGAGGCCATGCATTCCACCATCGGCCGCCACGCCGCCCGCGCGGTGTCCTGCGCGGTGCAGGTCGACATGCTGGCCGACCAGTGGCAGCTGCTGGTGAACAACATCGCCAAGGGCGACGTCACCACCTTCAACAAGCCGGTCTTCCCGAAGGGCGAGATCATGGGCCAGGGCTTCCACGAGGCGCCGCGCGGCCTGCTCTCGCACTGGGTCGTCATCGACGGCGGCAAGATCAAGAACTACCAGTGCGTCGTGCCGTCGACCTGGAACGCCTGCCCGAGGAACGAGAAGGACGAGCCGGGGCCGTACGAAGCCTCCATCACCGGCAACCCGATCGCCGATCCGGAGCGTCCCTTGGAAGTGCTGCGCACGGTGCACTCCTTCGACCCGTGCATCGCCTGCGCCATCCACGTCACCGACACGGAGAACGGCAGTGCGATCACGGTGAAAGCCAAGTAAGCCCAGGCCGTCCGGGCTTGCTACACTTCGGGGGCGGGCGGATGTCCGCCCCCATTTTTTTTCGGAGTTTTCTTGAGAACAGTCATCCTCGGCATCGGCAACACCATCCTCTCCGACGAGGGCGTCGGCGTGCATGCCGCCGAGCGGCTGCGCGCCGCCTATGAGCTGCCCGAGGGCGTCGAGGTGATCGACGGCGGCACCGCCGGCATGGAACTGCTGGACCCGCTCTCGGACGTTGATTTGCTGCTGGTGCTGGACGCCGTCAAGGCCAGGCGCGCCCCGGGCACGGTGATCCTGCTCACCGGCGACGAAGTGCCGGTGTTCTTCAGGGCCAAGCTCTCGCCGCACCAGGTCAGCATCTGCGACGTGCTGGCCAGCCTGGAGTTCGCCGGCAACCCGCCCAGGGACCTGGTGCTGATCGGCTGCGAGCCGCTCAGCCTGGAACTCGGCACCGAGCTGACGCCCACCGTGGCGGAAAAGGTGCCGGAGATGATTTCGCATGCCGTGGCGCAGCTCGCCCTGCGCGGCATCCGGCTGGAACTGCGCCAGGCTGTCGCCGAGGCCGCCCCGCCGCCGGGCCGCCCCAAGGCGGGGCAAGACAACGATCTGCGAGCGGAGCGAGCCGAAGTCACCCCTTCCCTCGGGGAAGGGGTCGGGGGATAGGCTTATGTGCCTGGCGATCCCCTCCCGCATCCTGCAGATCGACGGCCAGATGGCCGTGGTCGACAGCGCCGGCCAACAGCGCAATATCAGCCTGATGCTGATGCACGAAAAGGTCGCCGTCGGCGACTACGTGCTGATCCAGCACGGCCAGTTCGCCTACGAGCGCGTCGATCCCGAGCGCGCGCGCGAAGCGCTGGCGCTGATGGAAGAAATCTTCGCCCAGGGCGCCGCCGATGTCCGCGCCTGGTGAGCTTTCCTCCCTTCTCCCGCTTGCGGGAGAGGAAAATTCACGCTCCCCTCTCCCGCTTGCGGGAGAGGGGGTGGGGGAGAGGGCGGGGGCGAAGCCCCTGCGCCTCCACGCCGCCGATCCCGCACCGCTGCTCGAAGCCGTCTTCCGCCGCATCCAGGCGGAGACCATGGCCGGCGTGCCGATCCTCAACCCCGCGCTCACCGTCGAAGCCGTCGGCTTCTCCCGCTGGCAGGACCACTGGCTAGGCATCGTCATCACGCCCTGGTTCATGAACCTGGTGCTGGTGCCGGGCGCGGCCGCATCTTGGCAGAGCGTGGCGCCGGGGCTGCGCCTGTTCCGCAAGTTTCCTTCCGGCGATTTCGCCTTCCTCGGCAGCGACGAGCCTGAGGTCGGCGAGTTCCAGTCCTGCTCGCTGTTTTCCCCCATGGGCCAGTTCGCCGAGCAGGCCGGTGCCCGCGAGGTCGCCTGCGCCGCGCTCGAGGCGCTGCAGCGCGCGCCCGAAGCCGCGCAGCCGGCGCCGGCCAGGGAAGCCTTCGAAGACCCCAAACAGGCTGCCCTCGAACGCCCGATGAGCAAGCGCGAATTTCTCGGCTCGGTCTTCAGGCGCGGCTAGACCGCCACTGCCTCGCCCCAGTAGTGGTAGGAGACGATCCTCGGCCCGGGGATGTACATCGACTGCACCTGCGGGTCGAAGCCGGCTTCCTTCAGGATGGCCGGGATGTCGCGGTCGAGCCGGCAGCCGCCGGCGAGCGGGCTCCAGAACGGCTGGATGCGGCCCTGCCACTTGCGCACGTTTTCATCCGGCGCGCGGCCGTGCTCGGAGAACAGCAGCCGCCCGCCGGGCCTGAGCACGCGGCGCAGTTCGCGCAGCGCCAGCACCGGGTCGGGAATGGTGCACAGCGTGTAGGTGCTGACCACCGTGTCGAAGATGTGATCCGCCAGCGGCAGCCGCTCGGCGCCGATGCCGACGAGCTCCACCGGAATGCCCGCCTCGCGGCTGCGCTTCATCGCCAGATGATGCATGGTGAGCGACGGCTCGACGCCGACGAGCTCGCGCACCCGGCCGGTGTCGTAGAAGGGCAGGTTGAGCCCGGTGCCGAGGCCGATCTCCAGTACGCGCCCCTGCGCCTGCGGGATCACCTTCATGCGCTGCTGGCTCACCGACTTCATGCCGCAGGCGAAGTCGATCAGCCAGGGCAGCACGTTGCGTTCGTACCAGTTGCCGTGATGCATTCGAATTCCATCCGCCGGTTGCCAGGGCCCAGTATAGCCGCCGCTGCCGGGCGCGCCGCTCCGGCCATGTACAAACGGCCGCAAAAAAATTACATTGCAACGCTTTTGAAGGAGCAACGGAAATGGAAGGTTTGGTGCGGGCAACGCATTCCATGCAAGCGGCCTCGCGGGACAACGAGACGGTCGGGAGCTACCAGGTGGAGCGTTACACGGCCCGACAGGCGCGCAACAAGGCCGTCAAGATCGCATTGGGCACGCTCCTGGTGGCGGTGGCTTCCATTATCCTGCCCGGCATTCACTTCGTGAGTGTTCCATTGGGAGTCCTGGCCTCGCCGTTTATCGGCGCCTACTATTACCGCAGCCTCAACGGTGCGCCCAAGAGCATGACGGGAGACTTCGTCTGCCCCGATTGCCACGCAGCCAATCAGGTCTCGGCGCCCCGGGTCTCCGCATACTACGAAACCAGGTGCGTCCAATGCCAGCATGAAATCCGGCTGACGCCGCTGTAGTCGTTGCGGCTGCGCCGAGGCTTGCCATGCTGCGTGGCCGCCGCCGCTTGATGTAAAGTTCCGCAAGCGCGTTCGGAAAGGAAAGGGCGGACATGGCTGTGCAGGGTGCCGTCGGGAAGCCGGCGTGGCGGCGCAATCTATTGCTGGCGCTGCTTGCCGCGGCTGTCCTCTGTGCCTGGCTCAGGCCGCTCGACGACCTCGCCGGTGCGCAGGCACAGGCCGGCTTCAAGCGCGCGGTGGCCAGCTTCGCCACCGCAAGGGCGCTGAATGCCGTGATTTCCGTCGTGCAGGGCACCGAATTCTCCGTGCAGCCGCTCGGCATCGGCGTCACCCTCACGCCCGGACAGATGCTCGATCCGCTCAACGACCTGGTCGAGCGCTTCTCCGATCTCATGCTCGTGGCCAGCGTCGCCTTCGGCGTGCAGTTGCTGCTGATCGAGGTCGGCATGCACTGGGGCATGACGCTGCTGCTGAGCCTCGCCGCCGCCGGCTGGGCCTGGCAAACCTGGCAACGTGCCCGTGCGCCTGCGCTGCTCACCCGCGTGCTGGTGGCGCTGCTGCTGGTGCGCTTCATCGTCCCGGCGGCCGGCATGGCGAGCGATCTCGTCTATCGCGGCTTCATGCAGGAACAGTACGCCGCCGGCCAGCAGGGCATCGAGCAGATTTCGAAGACCCTCGGCGCGCTCGCTCCGGCCGACGGCGCCGCCGAGCAAAAATGGTGGCAGTTCCGCAAGCAGATCGAGCAGTTCGGCGCCGCCATCGACCAGACCGTCGAACACGCCATCCGCCTCATCGTCGTCTTCCTGCTGCAGACCCTGATCCTGCCCCTCGCCGTATTCTGGATGCTCCTGCGCGCCGGCCGCATGCTGACGACGCCAGATGCGGCCGGCTAGATAGCGTGGGTGGTTGGATCGGGAAAAGTCAGTCGCCGCAGGACGGCGATGATTTCTTAGAGTGGGAGCTATCGGCCAGATGCAGCTGTCGATCACTTTACCCCGAAGCAGACAATCAGCTGTGCTACGGGTATGCTATCGGTGTTTTTGGCGCTCCAACCTCGGCGACGTAATAGTCAAAATCACAGACCAAGAGTGCGCCTAGCTCCGGCTCACCCAGTGCCTTGAAGAACTCCGCAAAACCACATCGGTTCACGTTGTAGTCGCGAGCGTCAT
>WYAY01000109.1 GCA_011526165.1 Sulfuritalea sp. | reverse complement strand
TGCTGGTGGCGACCGACGTCGCCGCGCGCGGCATCGACGTGCCGGGCATCAGCCATGTCATCAACTTCGACCTGCCGCGCCAGGCCGAGGACTACGTGCACCGCATCGGCCGCACCGGCCGCGCCGGGCGCGAGGGCATCGCCATCAGCCTGGCGGCGCATTTCGAGAAGCGGCAGATCCGCGACATCGAGCGCTACACCGCGCAGTCGATCCTCGTCGGCGTCATTGCCGGACTGGAGCCCAAGACGAAACCCGCGCGGCCGGAAGGCTTCGGCGACAAGCGCCGCGCCGCCGCGCCGCGCCCTGCCGGCGGCTACGGCAAGGGCCATGGCGCCAAGCAAGGCTTCGGCGATCGCAAGACGGGGTTCGGCGAAAAACAGGGATGGCGCCGCGACGATGCGCGCCATGGCGGCGCCGGCAAGCGCCGCGCCTGGAACGACTGAAAAAGCACCCCGCCCCGCCCGGGGCGGGGTGAACCGGCTACTACCAGCGACCCGTGAAACGCTGACGGCCGAGGCGCAGCAGCCCGGCCGAGGCCAGGCCGAGCAGCAGCAGGCCCAGCACGTGCTTGAAGGCGATCGGCCCGAGGCCGAACACCCCGGGAATCGTCCAGTGCCACGCCTGCCGGATCACCAGGGCGGCGCCCAGCAGCAGCGCCAGCCCGACCAGCAGCACCCCCAGCATGTTTCCGTATCTCCGCATCGTCCACCTCCTTCCGCAGTTGCCAACTCACGCACGCGAGCCGGCGCGTGACTCGCGCCGGCTCAGACCGGATTCCATCGCGTTCAGGGTTTTCAGGGTCACCTTCAGATCAGTGCCGGGGATCCGCTGGGCGAGCTCGGCCAGCTGGCGCTGCTCGCGCCGGCGCGCCGTCTCGACGGCCTTCAGGCCGGCGGCACTCAGCCGCAGCAGCGGCGAACGCAGGTGATCGGGGTTGTCGATGCATTCGACCAGGCCGGCGCCGAGCAGGCCGTTGACCAGCATCTGGACATGCTGGCGGCTGACACCCTGCTCGCGCGCCACCTGCGGCACCGTGCGCGGGCCGCGACCATGCAGGACGTCCATCACCGCCCGCTGGCTGGCCGTGACGCCGGGCGCGGCCTGGCCGAAGCCGGCCAGCGCGTGAAACAGCCGCCGCACCGCCAGGATCGCCTGCTGCAGGGGCTGGGCATGGGGTTCCGCCGGGGAAGTGTTGTCCCGCATGCCGCCAATTTGACAGCATTATTGTCATGTTGTCAAGTGTATTGTCATGCGGCCCCGACCCTGCCGTCCGGTTCGCCTCCGCCCGCCCGAGCGGGTAGAATTCGGCTCCCGCTTGCGAGAATCCCGCCATGAAACGAAGCCGCTTCGCCCGCCGGGGCGCCCTCAACCGCGACGCCGAGCAGCTCGCCCGCCTCGCCGCCGGCCTCGCCGCCTCGAGCAGCCGCGTCGAGGACGCCTTCTGGGAACACCGCCTGGACGAGGCCATCGACCGGCTCCTGCGCACCGGCAACGAGGAGACCCTCAACCACGCCCTCGACCATCTGTTCGGCACCAACGGCCGCGCCTACGACGCGCTGGCCGACCAGATCGAGTCGCGCGCCGAGGGCGGCGTGCTCGGCGCCGGCAACGGCGAGTTCGACGTGGCGATGTTCGCCGCCCCGCTGCTGGCCTGGTCGCGCTTCACCATCCCCTCCGGCCCCCTGCCCGGCGGCGCGCTCGCCGCCGCGCGCACCCAGCTGCAGGCGCACGTGCTGGCGGCCGGCGCCAAGCTGGCACTGGCGGACTTCCTCTACAGCCCGGACCAGCTGCCGCGCGGCTTCGTCGAAACCTGGCGGCTGGCCAACCAGCTGGCCAAGGCCGCCGTGGACGACAAGGACGCGCGCATCGATCCGCGCCAGCTGCCGGAGACGACGCGATTCATCTCGGACACGCGCTATCTGATCGGCGCCGTGCTGGCGCCGCGCGGCCAGGCGCTGTTCCGCTGGCAGGAGGAAGACGGCTCGCGCGAGCAGTCTGCGACGCAGTGGAGCGTCCAGGGCGGCAGCGCCCTGCAGCCGCTGTTCACCGGCTGCGCGCTGGAGCCGCTGCTGCCGGAGGTGTTCCACGCCGCCTGCCGCAATGCCGACCAGGGGCTGCGCATCTACTCGCTGCGCGCGGCGGTGGCCTTCCTGCAGACTGTGCTCAACGTCAAGCCGCAGCAGTTGCGCGCCGTGGTGGCGCCCTTCCACGAGGAACGACTGGAGGAATACCGCGTCGGCTTCACGCTGGCCGATTCGAGCCAGGTGGTGCACGGCGTGGTGTGGCCCCTGCTTGGGGCCGAGGACGAAACAACCGACAGCGCCGGCCAGATCGAGTCGGTGCTGGAGGAAACCGGCATCGGCAGCGTGGTGGTGCTCGAGCAGCGCTTCCCGCTGGAATTCTGCGACGACTGCGGCATGCCGATGTACCCGACGCCGGAGGGCGAAACCTCCCACGCCGAACTGCCCGAGGACCTGCCCCAGGCGCCGGCGCATCTGCACTGATTATTTTCCGGCCAACTCCCGGCCGAGCTTCTTCACCATCTGCCGCTCGTAAAATCGCGGCGCCAGGCGCGACACCCACCACGACAGCCGCGAGACGCGGTCGGGCAGCAGCAGGCGCCGCTCCGCCTCGGCGGCGCGGAAGATCCTTTCCGCCATCGCCTCCGGTGACGAGCGCGCGCCGACGATGGACTGAGCGTGGCGCGCCGGCTCGCCGTCGCCAGCCAGCGCGTTCCTCTCGATGCCTGTCCGGATGAAGGACGGACAGACCAGCAGCACCATCACGCCCTGAGGCTCCACCTCGCTGCGCAGGCTGTCGAAGAAGCCGTGCAGGGCATGCTTGCTGGCCGCGTAGCCGGTGCGGGCGACGAGCGGCGCGAAGCCGGCGACGCTGGAGATGGCGATGACCATGCCGCGCCGCGCGACGAGGTCGCCCAGCGCCGCATGCGTGCAGTGCAGCGCGCCGAAGTAGTTCACTTCCATGACGCGGCGGATCACCTCGGTGCGCGTGTCGGCGAAGGCGCTGCGGTGGGTGATGCCGGCGTTGTTGATCAGCACGTCGATGCCGCCGAAGGCGCGGCGCGCCTCGGCCATCGCATGGACGCAATCCTCCTCGCGCGTCACGTCGCAGCCGAGGCGCAGCACGGCCGTGCCTTCCGGAAAAGTCAGTCCCTGCAGCACGGCGGCGTCGCGGTCGAGCGCGACGATGCGGGCGCCGGCGGCGGCGAAACGCAGCGCCAGGGCGCGGCCCAGCCCGCCGCCGGCGCCGGTGATGACCACGGTCTTCCCGGCAAAGTCACGCGCCATGGCGGTGCGACTTGAGGTAGTGGTCGAACACCTGCGTCGAGGTGAGTTGCGGCACGTAGCCGAACTCGCGCTTCAGGCGCGCGTTGTCGAGCACCGGCCGGTAGCGCAGGAAATC
>WYAY01000108.1 GCA_011526165.1 Sulfuritalea sp. | reverse complement strand
GATGCGCAGCTCGATCTGCGAGTAGTCGGCGGAGACGAGCTTCGATCCCGCCGGCGCGACGAAGGCCTGGCGGATGCGCCGGCCTTCTTCCGTGCGGATCGGGATGTTCTGCAGGTTCGGGTCGGAGCTGGCCAGCCGCCCGGTCACCGCCACCGCCTGGGAATAGTTGGTGTGCACGCGGCCGGTGGCCGGGTCGACGGACTTCGGCAGCTTGTCGGCATAGGTGCTCTTCAGCTTGGCCAGGCCGCGGTAGTCGAGGATCAGCTTCGGCAGCGGGTAGTCGAGGGCGAGCTGCTCGAGCACCTCCTCGTCGGTGGATGGCGCGCCGGAAGGCGTCTTCTTGATCACCGGCAGCTGCTCGCGCTCGAAGAGGATCTCCTGGATCTGCTTGGGCGAGTTCAGGTTGAAGGGCTGCTTCGCCACTTCGTGCGCCTGTCGCTCGATCTCCATCATGCGCAGGCCGAGCTGCTGGCCCTGGCGCTCGAGCTGCGGCGCGTCGACCAGCACGCCGTTGCGCTCCATGCGGAAGAGGATCTGCATCACCGGCACTTCGATGTCACGGTAGAGCGCTTCCAGGCGCGCTTCCTCCGCCAGGCGCGGGTGCAGCGCCTCGTGCAGGCGCAGCGTGACGTCGGCGTCCTCGGCGGCGTATTCGGCGGCGCGTTCGATGTCGACCTGGTCGAAGCCGATGCGCGAGGCGCCCTTGCCGGTGACCTCGTCGTACTTGATGGTCGCGATGCCGAGGTGGCGCAGCGCCATCGAATCCATGTCGTGGCCCTTGTCCGACTCGACGACATAGGACTCGAGCAGGGTGTCGTGGGCGACGCCGGCGAGGCGCAGGCCATGGTTGGCCAGCACGTGCATGTCGTACTTCAGGTTCTGGCCGACCTTGGCATGGCGCGGCGATTCCAGCCAGGGCGCAAGCCGAGCCAGCGCCTCGTCGAAAGTCAGCTGCTGCGGCACGGCGGCGTAGCGGTGCGCCAGCGGCAGGTAGGCGGCCTCGCCGTCGGCGACGGCGAAGGACATTCCGACCAGCCGCGCCTGCATCGGGTCGAGGCTGGTGGTCTCGGTGTCGAAGGCGGTCAGCTGCGCGGCGTCGAGCTTCTGCAGCCAGGCGTCGAAGGTTTCCCAGTCGAGGATCGTCTCGTAGTGGGTGCGGTGGGCGCCGGCAGGTTGAGGGTCGGCGGCTTCTCCCCTCACCCCGACCCTCTCCCCCGCGGGGGGAGAGGGAGTATCGCCTTGCACTTCCCTGAGCCAGGTCTTGAACTCCAGCCGTGCGAATAGCTCGGCGAGCTTGTCCCTGTCGGGCGGCTGCGGCGCGAGGTCGGCCACCTTCACCGGCAGTTCGAGGTCGCACACCACGGTGACGAGCTTCCTGCCGAGCGGCAGGAAGTCGAGGTGCTTGCGCAGGTTCTCGCCGACCTTGCCGCCGATCTCGTCGGCGCGGGCGACGATGGCGTCGAGCGAGCCGTACTCCTGCAGCCACTTCGCCGCCGTCTTCGGACCGACCTTGTCGACGCCCGGCACGTTGTCCACGCTGTCGCCGACCAGCGCGAAGTAGTCGACGATCTGCTGCGGCCCGACGCCGAACTTCGCCAGCACGCCGGCTTCGTCGAGCACCTCGTTGCTCATGGTGTTGACCAGACGCACGTGCGGATTCACCAGCTGCGCGAGGTCCTTGTCGCCGGTGGATACCACGACCTCGATGCCCTGGCCGGCGGCCTCGCGCGCCAGCGTGCCGATGACATCGTCGGCCTCGACGCCCTCGATCGAGAGCAGCGGCCAGCCCAGTGCACGGATGCACTCGTGCAGCGGCGCGATCTGCTGCGCCAGGTCGTCCGGCATCGGCGGGCGGTGCGCCTTGTAGTCGGGGTACCACTCGTCGCGGAAGGTCTTGCCCTTGGCGTCGAAGACACAGGCAACGTAGTCCGCCTTGAAGTCGCTATCCAGCCGGCGTAGCATGGCGATGACCCCGTACACCGCGCCGGTCGGCTCACCCGCCCTGTTGCGCAGGTCGGGCAGGGCATGGAAGGCGCGGTAGAGGTAGCTCGATCCGTCGACCAGCAGCAGCGTGGGCATAGAGGATTTCTGAGAACGATGAACAACAAGCTTCGCAACGCCGCCAATCCGCAGATCGAGGCCGCCTCGCCGACGGCGCGCGAGTCGTGGCGCATGTTCGGCATTATGGCAGAGTTCGTCGAGGCGACCGAGCGCCTCGCGCCGATCCGTCCTGCCGTTTCCATCTTCGGCAGCGCGCGCATCTCTCCGGAGCATCCCTACTACCTCCAGGCGGAGCGGGTCGCGCGCCTGCTCTCGGATGCCGGCTTCTCGGTGATCACCGGCGGCGGCCCCGGCGTGATGGAAGCGGGGAGCAAGGGCGCCTTTCACGGCAAGAGCGCCAGCGTCGGCCTCAACATCCAGCTGCCGCAGGAGCAGCAGAGCAACGCCTACCAGAACATCTCGCTCAGCTTCCGCCATTTCTTCGCGCGCAAGGTGATGTTCGTCAAGTTCGCCGCCGCCTACGTCGTGCTGCCGGGCGGCTTCGGCACGCTCGACGAGCTGATGGAGGCGTTGACGCTGATCCAGACCGGCAAGAGCCGCCGCTTCCCGCTGATCCTGATGAATGCCGCCTACTGGCAGGGCCTGCTCGACTGGTTCCGCGAGCGCCTCGTCGCCGAGGGCATGATCGCCGCCGAGGACCTCGAGCTGATGCAGGTGATCGACGAGCCCGAGCAGGTGGTCGACGCCATCTTCAAGCACTATGAAGGACGCGGCTTCGAGCCCCTGCCGCAGGAGCACGAGCTGCTGCTCAACCTCTGATAGAATTCCGGCATACGAAGCCCGCCCCAAGGACGATGCCATGCGCCGCCTGCTGATCCCCCTCCTGTTCGCCCTCGCGCTGCCCGCTGCCGCGCAGGAGCGTCCCGCCGGCCTGCAGCCGGTGCCCGAGCCGCCGCCCCCGCCGCCGGGCTACCAGCCCGATCCGGCGCTGGAGCCGCAGGTGACCATCATCCGGCGCGGCGAGGACAAGGTCGAGGAATTCCGCATCAACGGCAAGCTCTACATGGTCAAGGTGACGCCGCCGAACGGCGTGCCCTACTACCTCGTTGATGAGAGGGGCGACGGGCGCATGACGCGCCAGGAGCCGCTGGATTCAGGATTGCGCGTGCCGAGGTGGGTGATCGGCACTTTCTGATTCCCGAACCATCACCTCAGGGGAGGCGCCATGGCTGAGCAGAACCCGTTTCTCGTGCCGAGCGGCAGTTCAGAGGCCGGCGGCAGTTTCGACCCGGCCGGCCGCACGGTCGAAGCCGGCCGCGGCCTCGAATGGCTCAAGCGGGGCTGGCAGCTGTTTACCCGCAATCCGGGCATGTGGATCGCCATCGCCGTCATCCTGATGGTGATCGTCATCGTGCTCAGCTTCGTCCCCGTGGTCGGCACGCTGGCGGTGAATTTCCTCATGCCGGTGTTCGCCGGCGGCATCCTGCTCGGCTGCAAGTCCCTCTCGGAAGGCGGCGAATTAGGCATCGACACCCTGTTCGCCGGCTTCAAGCAGAACACCACCAACCTGATCCTGGTCGGGGTGTTCTATCTGGTCGGCGTGGTCGCCATCACCCTGCTGGTCTTCCTCATTGGCGGCGGCGCGGCGCTGACGGGCGGCCTGATGGGGCGCGGCCCGGGCGTCGGCATGGCGGTGGGCGGCTTCTTCGTCGCCCTGCTGGTCATGCTGGCCCTGCTGGTGCCCCTGGCGATGGCCGTCTGGTTCGCGCCGGCGCTGGTGGTGTTCCACAATGTCGCGCCGCTGGAGGCCATGAAGGCCAGCTTCTTCGCCTGCCTGAAGAACATCGTGCCCTTCCTGGTCTATGGCGTCATCCTGTTCGTGCTGTGCATGATCGCCATGATCCCCTTCGGCCTCGGCATGCTGATCATGCTGCCAGTGATGATGGGCTCGCTCTATGCCTCGTATGTGGAGATCTTCGAGTAACCCTCCCCCGGCCGACGCCTTGCGGCGCGGCGCCCTTCGCTGAATGCAGGCCCGCCGACTCCCCGCCATCCGCGGCTGGAACTGGATCGTCGAGGGCTTCCGCCTGTTCCGCACCAATCCGGCGCTGCTGACCTTCCTGGTCTTCGGCTACTGGCTGACGCTGATCTTCCTCAATCTGGTGCCGCTGATCGGCGTCGTGCTGGCGCCGCTTGCCGTGCCGGCGCTCTCGGTCGGCGTCATGAACGGCTGCCGTGCCCTCGAGCGAAATGGCGACAACGGCTTCGGGCTGCTCTACTCCGGCTTCGGCAAGAACCGCAACGCGCTGCTCGTCCTCGGCGGCCTGTATCTGGCCGGCTCCCTGGCGGTGTTCGCGGCGAGCGCGCTTTTCGACGGCGGCGCGCTGCTCGGCATCATGATGGCCGGCCAGGAGCCGTCCGAAGACCTGCTGCAGAGCGACCGCCTGATGCTGTCCCTGCAGATCACGCTGGCCCTGATGGTGCCGGTGATGATGGCGTTCTGGTTCGCGCCGATGCTGGCGGCCTGGGACGACGTGCCGCCGGCCAAGGCGCTGTTCTTCAGTTTCATCGCCTGCCTGCGCAACTGGCGCCCCTTCCTGGTCTACGGGCTCGGCGTGACCTTCATCAGCGCCATTCTGCCCGGTCTCGTGCTCGGCATCGTCGGCGCACTCTCCGCGCCGCTGCTGCGGATGGTGGCGGTGGCGATGTCCCTGCCGCTGCTCTTCGTCTTCGTGCCGACGCTGTTCGCCAGTTTCTACGTGAGCTACCGCGACGTGTTCGTCCGCGGCGACGGGGCGGACCATGGCTGAAGCGGCGCCGCTCGGCCTGCTCGGCGGCACCTTCGATCCGGTCCACTACGGCCACCTGCGCCTGGCCGAGGAGGCGCGCGAGGCGCTCAAACTGCCCGAGTTGCGCTGGATTCCCGCCGGCCAGCCGCCGCACCGGACGGCGCCGCGGACGGCGGCCGGGCACCGGCTGGAAATGGTGCGGCGCGCGGTGGCCGGCAACCCGGCCTTCACGGTCGACGATGCCGAGACGCGCGCGCCGGGCCCCAGCTTCACCGTGACGACGCTGGAGCGCCTGCGCGCGGCGCTGCCGGACCGTCCGCTGGTGCTGCTGATGGGCGCCGACGCCTTCCTCGGCCTGGCTACCTGGCACCGCTGGCGCGAACTGCTCGATCTCGCCCACCTCGGCGTGGCGACGCGGCCGGGCTTCCCCCTGTCGTCCGAAGAATGGCCGGCCGAACTGGCGCGGGCCTGCGCCGGGCGTCTGAGCGAGGCGGCCGACGTGCTGCGCGCCTCGCCCGCCGGGCGCGTCGTCGGCTTCTCGATGACGCCGCTCGACATATCCGCCTCGCTGCTGCGCGCGCGGCTGGCCGGCGGGCTCTCCGTGCGCTATTTGCTTCCCGATCCGGTGCGGGAGTATATTGAAACCCACCACCTCTACGACACGCCTGATGGACGTTAGAAAACTGCAAAAAATCGCCGTCGGCGCGCTGGAAGACATCAAGGCGCGCGACATCGAAGTCATCAACACCACCAAGCTTTCCTCGCTCTTCGACAGGATCATCATCGCCAGCGCAGATTCGGCGCGGCAGACGAAATCGCTTGCCCGCAGCGTGCAGGACAAGGTGCTCGCCGCCGGCGGCCGCATCATCGGCATGGAAGGCGAGGAGAGCGGCGAATGGATCGTCGTCGACCTCGGCGACATAGTCGTGCACATCATGCAGCCGGCGGTGCGCAGCTACTACAACCTGGAAGAACTCTGGGCCGCCAGGCCCGCCGCGCGGAAGAAGGCAGCGGCGGCCGGCTGATGAGGCTGCAGGTCATCGCCGTCGGCACGCGCATGCCCGGCTGGGCCGACGCGGCCTTCGCCGAGTTCGCCAGGCGCATGCCGCGCGAGCTGCCGCTCGAACTGAAGGAGATCAAGGCCGAGCCGCGCAGCAGCGGCAAGCCTGCCGAGGCGCTGATGGCCGCCGAAGCCGGCCGCATCCGCGCGGCGCTGCCGCCGCGCTGCCGCCTGGTGGCGCTCGACGAGCGCGGCGCCGATCTGACGACACAGCAACTCGCCGGGCGGCTGCGCCAATGGATGGAAGGCGGTGACGACGTCGCCTTTGTCATCGGCGGGCCCGACGGCCTCGCTGCGGAGATCAAATCGACCGCCGCCGAGACCCTGCGCCTGTCCAGCCTGACCCTGCCCCATGCGCTGGCGCGCGTGGTGCTGGCCGAGGCGCTGTATCGCGCCGCCAGTTTGCTGAAGAATCACCCTTATCATCGCGAGTAATGATTTCACTGGAGCCAAGAATCTACCTCGCTTCACGCAGTCCGCGCCGGCGCGAACTGCTGGCGCAGATCGGCGTGCGCTTCGAGCTGCTCATGTTCCGCGGCGTGCCGCGCGAGGATCCCGATGTCGACGAATCGGTCCTGCCGGGCGAGCACCCGGAGGACTACGTCGTGCGCGTGACGCTGGCCAAGGCCAGGGCCGGACTGCGCCGCGTGCGCGAGCGCCACCTCATCCCGCACCCGGTGCTGGCCGCCGACACCACGGTGGAGATCGACGGCGCCGTCATTGGCAAGCCCGAGCACGAGGCCGACGCCGTGGCCTTCCTGCAGCGTCTCTCGGGGCGTACTCACCGCGTGCTGACGGCGGTGGCGCTGTCATACGAAGGCCATACCGAGCACCAGCTCAATGCCAGCGAGGTGCGCTTCCGCGTCCTCGGACAGGACGAAATCAGACGCTACGTCGCCAGCGGCGAGCCGCTCGACAAGGCCGGCGCCTACGGCATCCAAGGACGCGCCGCCATGTTCATCGAGGAGATCCGGGGGTCGTACACCGGCATCATGGGATTGCCGCTTTACGAAACGGCACAACTTCTGCGACGATTCGGTTATCCGATCTAGACAGGAAGCGGACATGAGCGCACTCGACTGGTTCAAGCGAATACTCGGTCAAAAGGAGAACGAAACGGTATCGTCCCCGCCGCCGCCCGCCGACGCATCGATGGAGGTCGCCGGCCTCAACTTCATGACAGCCATCGAGGCCCACATCAAGTGGAAGTCTCGGCTGGAAAGCTACATCCAGGGCACCAGCAACGAGGATCTCAAGGTGGAAGTGGTCTGCCGCGATGACCAGTGTCCGCTCGGCAAATGGATCTACAGCACCGGCGGCGAGCGCTTTGGTGCGGTCGACACTTTCGGCGAAATGAAGGGCCAGCACACCCTCTTCCACCAGTGCGCCGGCCGCATCCTGGAAACCGCACAGCAGGGCAAGAAGGACGAAGCCATGCGCCTGCTGCAGTACGGCGATTACGTGCGCGCCTCGGAACAAGTCAAGCGCCTGCTCGCCAAGCTTTACGTGCGACTGAACGCCGGGGCCTGATAAACTCCTCGCCATGAGCGAGGAATTTCTGGTCAACTTCACCCCGCAGGAAACCCGCGTCGCCCTCATGCAGGGCGGCGTCGTGCAGGAACTGCACGTCGAGCGCACTGCCTCGCGCGGCCTGGTCGGCAACGTCTACCTCGGCCGCGTGGTGCGCGTGCTGCCCGGCATGCAGTCGGCCTTCATCGACATCGGGCTGGAGCGCACCGCCTTCCTGCACGTCGCCGACATCTGGGGCCAGCGCCAGAACGGCAACGGCGGCGAGGGGCCGAAGCCGATCGAGAAGCTGCTCTCCGAGGGCCAGAACCTCATCGTCCAGGTGCTGAAAGACCCGATCGGCAGCAAGGGCGCGCGCCTGTCCACCCAGATCAGCATCGCTGGGCGGCTGCTCGTCTACCTGCCGCAGGACAAGCACATCGGCATCTCGCAGCGCATCGAGGGCGAGGCCGAGCGCGAGCAACTGCGCGAGAAGCTGCAGCAGCTGGTGCCGGCCGACGAGGCCGGTGGCTTCATCGTGCGCACCATGGCGGAGAAGGCCGGCGACGAGGAGCTTGCCAACGACATCGCCTACCTGCGCAAGACCTGGGCCGAGGCGAGGAACGCCGCCGTCAGCGCCCGCCCGCCGGCGCTGCTCTACCAGGACCTGACCCTCGGCCAGCGCCTGCTGCGCGACCTGGTGACGCCGGAGACCTCGCGCATCGTCATCGACTCGCGCGAGAACTACCAGAAGCTGACCGCCTTCGCCCAGGAGTACATGCCGCAGCTGATGCCGCTGTTCAAGCACTACATCGGCGAGCGGCCGCTGTTCGACCTGCACGGCGTCGAGGACGAGATCCAGAAGGCGCTGGCGCGCCGCGTCGAGCTGAAGTCGGGCGGCTATCTCATCATCGACCAGACCGAGGCGATGACCACCATCGACGTCAACACCGGCGGCTTCGTCGGCCTGCGCAACTTCGACGACACCATCTTCAAGACCAACCTCGAGGCGGCGCAGACCATCGCGCGGCAGCTGCGGCTGCGCAACCTCGGCGGCATCATCATTCTCGACTTCATCGACATGGACAGCCAGGAGCACAAGGACGCCGTGCTGGCCGAGCTCAACCGGGCGCTGGCGCGCGACCACACGCGCATGACGGTAAACGGCTTCACCGCGCTGGGGCTGGTCGAGATGACGCGCAAGCGCACGCGCGAGTCGCTCGCCCACGTGCTGTGCGAGCCCTGCCCGACCTGCGGCGGCCGCGGCGAGGTGAAGACGGCGCGCACCATGTGCTACGAGGTGCTGCGCGAACTGCTGCGCGAGGCGCGCCAGTTCAACGCGCGCGAGTACCGCGTGCTGGCCGCCCCCGCCGTGACCGACCTCTTCCTCGACGAGGAATCCGGCTCGCTCGCCATGCTGTCGGATTTCATCGGCAAGCCGATTTCCCTGCAGGCCGAATCCGGCTACACTCAGGAGCAGTTCGACATCGTCCTGATGTAACCCTCTCCCCCGACCCCTCTCCCGCAAGCGGGCGAGGGGGAGCGCCACTCCCTCTCCCCTGTGGGGAGAGGGTTGGGGAGAGGGGATAACGGAGGAGGCATGGACGCCAGCATCAGTGTCCCGCTGTGGCTGTTCGTCATCATGGCGCTGCTCGCCGCCTGGGCCGCCGGCGTGCTGTTCCTGGCGCCGGGCATGCGCTGGTTCTTCCGCCGCCGCATCAACGCCGTCATCCAGGAACTCAACACCCGCCTGAGGATCGAGCTGCCCTCGTTCAAGCTCACCCGGCGCGAGGTGCTCATCGACCGCCTCTTCCACGATGCGCGCATCCAGGCCGCCGTCGAGGCGCAGGCGAAGGAAGCCGGCGAGCCGCTGGTCGACGTGCGCCGCCGCGTCGACCGCTATGCGCGCGAGATCGTGCCCTCCTTCAACGCCTATCTCTACTTCCGCCTCGGCTACTGGCTGGCGAAGAGCGTCGCGCGCCTGCTCTACCGCGTGCGCCTCGGCTACGCCGACGAGGCCGGCCTCGCCGCCGTCGCCCCGAAGTCCACCGTGGTGTTCGTCATGAACCACCGCAGCAACATGGACTACGTGCTGGTCGCCTTCCTCGCCGCCGAGCAGGTGGCGCTCTCCTACGCCGTCGGCGAATGGGCGCGCATCTGGGGGCTGCAGGCGCTGATCCGCTCGATGGGCGCCTATTTCGTGCGGCGCAATTCCGGCGATCCGCTCTACCGCACCGTGCTCTCGCGCTACGTCGCCATGGCCACCGAGGCCGGCGTGCCGCAGGCGCTGTTCCCCGAGGGCGGCCTCACCGTCGACGGCGCGCTGCGCCCGCCGAAATTCGGCCTGCTCGACTACATGGTGAAATCCTTCCGCCCCGACGGCGAGCGCGACCTGGTGTTCATCCCGGTCGGCCTCAACTACGACCGCGTGCTGGAGGATCGCAGCCAGCTGCTCAAGCTGGAAGCGCAGCGGCGCCGGCGCGGACTCGTCGGCGCCGTGCTGACGACACTGACTTTCGCCGGCCGCAACCTCGGCCAGATGCTCACCGGCCGCTGGCACCGCTTCGGCTATGCCTGCGTGAATTTCGGCAGCCCGCTCTCGATGCGGCGCTACGTGCAGGAGCGCGGCGTCGACTTCGCCGGCCTCGACGAGGCGGCGCGCAAGCTGGAGGTGGAAGCGCTCGGCCGCCGCCTGATGCAGGCCATCGGCGGCGTCGTGCCGGTGGTGCCGGTGGCGCTGGTGGCGCAGGCCTTCGCGCGGGACGCGGCGCGGGCCCTTTCCGAACTGGAGATCAAGTCGGCGGCCTGCGCCCTGCTCGCCGAATGGGAGGCCCGCGGCGCCCACATCTACATCCCGCGCCACGACCAGGACTACGCCATCGGCGTCGGCCTGCGCATGCTCACCCTGCGCCGCATCGTCGAGGAACACGACGGCCTCTACCGGCCGGCGGCGGAAAACCTGCCGGTGCTGGCCTACTACGCCAACTCCGTTGCCCACTTCGGCGGCGGCGTGGCGCAGGCGTTGCCGCTGACGCAGGCGGCGCCGGAGGCCAGCGCCGCCTGACGGCCGGACCGTCAGGCCGGCCCGGCCAGGAAAAGCGCGAAGCCGCCCCCGTCGTCCTGCCAAATGCGCGGCCGGGCGAAGCCGGCCTGCTCCAACAGCGCCGCGAAGCCGTCGGGCGTCCACTTGTACGAATCCTCGGTGTGGATGCGCTCGCCGGCGGCGAAGCGGCGCGGCTGCCCGGCCAGCCGCACCTCGAGGTTGCGGCGCGCCTCCAGGTGCATCTCGATGCGGCTCGCCGCGGCGTCGAAGAAGGCGACATGCCGCCAGTCGGCGACATCGAAGTCGGCCGGCAGCAGGCGGTTCACGTGGCGCAGCACGTTCAGGTTGAAGGCGGCGGTGACGCCGAGCGCGTCGTCGTAGGCGGCCTCCAATGCGGCCTTGTCCTTGACCAGGTCGACGCCGATCAATAGCGCACCGCCGGCATGGGCGATGCGCGAGAGGAAGGCGCGCGCCTCCTCCGGCGCGAAATTGCCGATCGACGAGCCGGGGTAGAACCACAGCCGCGGCGCTTGCGCCGGCGCGAGCAGGTCCTCCGGAAAATTGAGGCCGCGCATGAAATCGAGGGCGACGCCCGTCACCGGCAGTTCGGGAAAGCGCCGGCACAGGCCGCCCAGCGCCTCGCGCAGGAAGTCCGCCGAGATGTCCAGCGCGATGTAGCCGGCCGGCGCCAGCAGCGGGAACAGCCGCTCCGCCTTGCCGCAGTCGCCGGCGCCGAGGTCGATGAGCAGCCGCCCGCGCCCGGCCGCCGCGGCGATCTCATCGCCGCGTTCGGCGAAGAGGCGCGCCTCGCTGCGCGTCAGCGGGTACTCCGGGAGGCAGCAGATCGCCGCGAAGAGGCGCGAGCCGAGCGCGTCGTAGAAGTATTTCGCCGGAATCGCTGCCTGCGCGGCCAGCAGTCCGGCGCGCAGCCCGGCGTGCGCGTCGCCGTTGTCCCGCCGCAGGTCGGCGAAGCGGAAGGGCGGGTCGAAGCCGCCGCCGGCGCGCATGGCCGCGGCTACTTCCGCGGCACCCTGCCGAGCAGGAAGAACTCGTCGTTCGGCCGCATGCTGGTCATGTTGGCCATGCGGTTCGACAGGCCGAAGAAGGCGGCGATGGCGCCGATGTCCCAGATGTCCTCGTCGGTGAAGCCGTGGCTGCGCAACGTTTCGAAGTCGGCATCGTTGATCTCGCCCGAGCGCAGGCAGACCTTCATGGCGAAATCCAGCATCGCCTTCTGCTTCGGCGTGATGTCGGCCTTGCGGTAGTTCACCGCCACCTGGTCGGCGACGAGCGGATTCTTGGCGCGGATGCGCAGGATGGCGCCGTGCGCCACGACGCAGTACTGGCACTGGTTGGCATTCGAGGTCGCCACCACGATCATCTCGCGCTCGGCCCGGCTGAGGCCGCCTTCCTTGTCCATCAGCGCGTCGTGGTAGGCGAAGAAGGCGCGGCACTCGTCCGGCCGGTGCGACAGCGCCAGGAAGACGTTCGGCACGAAGCCGGATTTCTCCTGCACCGCTAGGATGCGGCTGCGGATGTCCTCGGGGATGTCCTTCAGTTCGGGCACGGGAAAACGGCTGATCGGGGCGGTCATGGCATGTCCTTGAAAGCTTTAGGGTTGAAGAATGGGCGGGATCGGCGTATTTTAGCCCTACTCCGCACCCCACCCCGACAGGAGACACCACGATGAGCAGGCAAACTGCCGCCGATTTCGACAGCCTCGTTCCCGAAATTCCGTTCACGCGCCGCGGCTTCATGGTCACCGCGCTCGGCGCCGGCTTCGCGCTGGCCGTGCAGCCGGTGATGGCGCAGACGGCGATCACGACCGACACGCAGGGCCTCGTCGCCGGCGAGGTCAAGGTGAAAACCCCCGACGGCGAAATGGTCGCCTACCGCGCCCAGCCGGCCTCGGGCAGCAACTTCCCGGTGATCCTCGTCGTCTCGGAGATCTTCGGCGTGCACGAGTACATCGCCGATACCTGCCGGCGTCTCGCCAAGCTGGGCTACCAGGCCATCGCGCCGGAGCTCTTCGCCCGTCACGGCGACCCGCGCAAGCTCAGCAACATCCAGGAAATCCTCACCGGCATCGTCGCCAAGGTGCCCGATGCGCAGGTGATGTCCGACCTCGACGCCTGTGTTGCCTGGGCAAAAGTCAGTGGCGGCGACACGGCGCGCCTCGGCATCACCGGCTTCTGCTGGGGCGGCCGCATCGCCTGGCTGTACGCCGCGCACAATCCGCAGCTGAAGGCCGGCGTCGCCTGGTACGGCCGCCTGGTCGGCCAGGCGAGCGAGCTGACGCCGAAGCAGCCGACCGATCTGGCCGACCATCTGAAGGCGCCGGTGCTCGGCCTCTACGGCGGCGCCGACCAGGGCATCCCGCTCGACACGGTGTGGGACATGCAGGACAAGCTGAAGGCGGCCGGCGGCAAGTCGACGATCCACGTCTACGACGACGCGCCGCACGCCTTCCACGCCGACTACCGGCCGAGCTACCGCAAGGACCACGCCGAGGACGGCTGGAAGCGCCTGCGCGAGTGGTTCAAGGCCAACGGCGTCTAGCAACAGCCGCCCATCCCCTCTCCCCGCTAGCGGGGAGAGGGTTAGGGTGAGGGGTAGCCTGCCGTAGAGACCCCTTAAACGGAAAGCTTGTGGTTTCCCCATCAGGTGCATGACAATGCACGGGGAAACAACAAGAGCATATTCCGTTGACGACGATCTGCCACCGCACAGCCGCGCACCGAAAGTCAGTCTCCCCGGGACGGCGAGGGGCGATCGCGAAGCCCCCCTTTCACCCTGCGGCGCCCATGGAGGTTCACGGGTGTCTGGACAAGCAGGTCTGCAGCTACGGCGCAAATGCGGGTTACGCCTACGACGAATTCGACGGCTATATCTATGACGAAAGCCTGATTGGTTTCGACCGGGAAACCAATCTCAACGATAACTGGATCGGACCTACAACCCGGGCGGCGATCCAGAAACACCCATGGCTCATATTGGCGACAGGCTCCTGCATGCTTTCAGGCAGACTGGAGTCCCGCTACAATGCAAACTGCTGAATCGGGTAAAGGATCAAGGCATGGAACTGATTGAGCGCATTACCATTGAGCCGGGCAAGTGTGGCGGGCGTCCATGCATCCGCGGCCTGCGCATTCGTGTCCGTGATGTCCTGGCGCTTCTGGCGGCCGGGGCGAGCCACCAGGAAATCCTCGAAGACTATCCTGACCTGGAAGAGGCGGATATCCTGGCCGCGCTCAGCTTCGCGGCCGCGCAAAGCGACCACCCGGTTCTGCACGCTGCTTGAAATTCCTGGTCGATAACCAGTTGCCGGAAGCGCTCGCCGCGTTCCTTTCCGGGAACGGCCTGCAGGCTGACCATGTGCGTCAGCACCATCTTGCAGCGGTGACCGACGCCGAGATCTGGAATTTTGCCAAGGCGAACGGTTTCGTTATCATCACGATGGACGAGGACTTCCAGCATTTGGCCGCACGCTACGGCACCCCGCCGCAAGTCGTCTGGGTGCGGCTTGGAAATGTCCGCAAGCAGGCCCTGCTCTCCGCATTTGCAGCCGTGCTTCCCATGCTTCGCAGCGAAATCGAAAACGGTACCCCCGTCATAGAGATCGCATAGGGTCAGCCCCTGCATTCCAGTTGCTCTTTGAGTTATGGAAAGCCGAAGGGGAAGGCCGGGGCGGCCGCATCGCCTGGTAAGACCGCCTGGTCGAGCAGAACAGCGCGCTTACGCCGAAGAACTCGCCCGAGCTCGCGCAAACCCCGCCGAGGACGGCTGGAAGCGCCTGCGCGAGTGGTTCCGCGCGCACGGCGTCTGAACGTCGGGACCGGCGCGGGCGCGGTAAGATGACGCGTCCCAACCATGGCGCCGCGCAGGCGCCGGAGCGAGCCGGCCCATGCACGATCTCGAAGGACTGATTGCCGACCTCGGCACGGCGGGCTTCCGCGAGCGCCTCTACGGCGCACTCGACGGCCTGGCCCCGACCGACCACGTTTCCCTGCTCCGCCATGGCAGCGACGGACGCATCCGCCTCGTATGCACGGCCTCGCGGCCGCGCTGGCGCTTCGCCCAGGAGGCCCAGCGCGCCTACCTCGAACGCTTCCATGCCCTCGATCCCAACCGCGAGGCGCTTTCGCGCCCGCCCGCCGGCGCCCTGGTGCGCCGCCTGCGCCGCGAGCAGGTGCCGGGGGCCGACTACCGGCATTACTGCTACGACGCCGCGCGGCTGGTCGACCGCCTCAGCGTGCTGTGCGCCGACGCCGGCGGCGGCTATGCGCTCAACCT
>WYAY01000107.1 GCA_011526165.1 Sulfuritalea sp. | reverse complement strand
GCGCCGGCCAGCGCCTCGTCCATGCCCTGCAGGTTCTCGACATGCGGCTTCGCCGCCACCAGCATGTGGCCGGGATTCACGCTGCCGATGTCCATGAAGACGAGGGTGTGCTCGTCCTGCAGCACCACCGTCGCCGGAATCTCGCCGCGCACGATCTTGCAGAATACGCAGTTGTCCAAATTTTTCTCCATCACGTCACGTCCTCTCCCGAGCAGTCGATCTGGAACACCTTGCGTTTCGGCAGGCTCACCGCCGTCAGGTGACGCCCCCACAGGCAGCCTGAATCGAGCGCCAGCAGGTTGGGTTCGATGCGAAGTCCCAGCGCCGACCAGTGGCCCGTCACCAGCACGTGATCGGCACTCCTGCGGCCCGGCACGGCAAACCAGGGCAGGTAACCTTTGGGCGCGTCGGTCACTTCGCCCTTGGCCTTGAAATCCATGACGCCCTCGACCGAGCAGAAGCGCATCCGTGTCATGGCGTTCACGATCACACGCAAGCGCGGCCAGCCGGCCAGGTCATCGCGCCAGGACGGCGGCTCGCTGCCCCACATGTTCGCCAGGAACTCGCGGTAGTCCTTCGCCCGCAGCGCCGCCTCCACCTCGCCGGCCAGGGACAGCGCCTGCGCCACCGTCCACTGCGGCAGCAGGCCGGCATGCACCAGCGCGTGGCCGTTCTCGACATGCATCATGGGGCGATGGCGCAGCCAGTCGAGCAATTCGTCCCGGTCGGGCGCAGCCAGGATGGCATCCAGCGTGTCATCCGCATGCTTCTTCGAATGCCCCTCCGCCAGCATCACCAGGTGCAGGTCATGGTTGCCCAGCACGGTGATCGCGGCTTCGCCCAGGCCCTTGACGAAGCGCAGCGTCTCCAGTGAATGCGGTCCGCGATTGACCAGATCGCCAACCAGCCAGAGGCGGTCGCGCGCCGGATCGATGCGCGTCAGGTCGAGCAGGCGACGAAATGAGTCGAAGCAGCCCTGGATGTCGCCGATGGCATAGATAGCCATGGCTTGCTCACCCAGCGTAGCCGTTCGGATTCATGCTCTGCCAGCGCCAGGCATCCCGGCATATCCGCTCGAGGCCGCGCTCGGCGCGCCAGCCGAGCAGGCGTGCCGCCAGGGCTGGGTCGGCGTAGCAGGCGGCAACGTCGCCCGGACGGCGGGCAACGATGCGATACGGAATGTCCCGGCCCGAAGCCCGGCGAAACGCCTCGACCATTTCCAGCACGCTGTAGCCGCGCCCCGTGCCGAGATTCACCGATAACACCTCGCTGGACGTCGCCAGTTTTTCCAGCGCCGCCAGGTGGCCGCGGGCGAGATCGACGACATGGATGTAATCCCGCACGCCGGTGCCGTCCGGCGTCGGATAGTCGTTGCCATACACATTCAGCGCCTCGCGCCGACCCACCGCCACCTGAGCGATGAACGGCAGGAGGTTGTTCGGCACGCCGCCCGGATCCTCGCCGATCAGCCCGCTCTCATGGGCGCCGACGGGATTGAAATAGCGCAGCAGCGCAATCTTCCAGGCCGGGTCGGAGCGGGAAAGATCCTGCAGGATCGTTTCGATCATGGCCTTGCTGTGGCCGTAGGGATTGGTCGGCCGCAGCGGGTGGTCCTCGCGCACCGGCACTGCGTCGGGATCGCCATACACCGTGGCCGAGGAACTGAAGACCAGCCGCCGGACACCGGCCTCCGACATTACCGCACACAACGCCAAGGTACCGCCGACGTTGTTGTTGTAATACGCGAGCGGCCGCGCGACGGATTCCTCCACCGCCTTCAGGCCGGCGAAATGCAGCACCGCATCGATGGCGTGTTCGCGGAAGATCCCGCGCAGCGCCGCTTCGTCGCGCACGTCGCGTTCGTGGAATGCGACTGGACGGCCGGCAATCCGCGCGATGCGCCCGAGCACATCGCGTCGGCTGTTGCACAGATTGTCGAGCACCACCACGTCGTAGCCGGTCTGCAGCAGCTCGACGCAGACATGGGAGCCGATATAGCCGGCTCCGCCCGTCACAAGTATCGTTCCCATGGCGCCCATGTCAGATCAGAAGAAATTCCGCGGCTGATATTCGGGCACCAGTTGCCCCAGACGCTGCTTGACGACAACTTCATCCTGACCTGGCCCCAACAGCCAGTCGCGCAAACAAGCTAATTCTTCCTTGCCCATAGCCGCTTGAGTCCGTGCGATGCGTAACTTCGGGTGGGGCGTCGGCAAAGTATGCTCCCCGTCAGCAAGCAGTTCCTCGAAAAGTTTCTCGCCGGGGCGCAGGCCGGTGAAGACGATACGAATATCCTCCTCGGAGAAGCCGGACAGGCGAATCATGTCGCGCGCAAGATCAACTATCTTAACCGGCTCGCCCATGTCGAGCACAAAGATTTCTCCGCCCTTGCCCATTTGGCCGGCTTGCAGGACAAGCTGAGCAGCCTCTGGAATAGACATGAAGTAGCGCACAATGTCTGGGTGAGTCACCGTCACCGGGCCGCCGCGTGTGATCTGCTCACGGAACTTGGGGATGACGCTGCCGTTGCTGCCTAAGACATTGCCGAAGCGCACCGTGACCAAGCGCGTTCCACCGGGCCGCTGCAATCCTTGGCAGACCATCTCAGCAACCCGCTTGGTGGTTCCCATCACATTGGTTGGATTTACGGCCTTGTCCGTGGAGATGAGGACAAATTCACTTGCGCCGTGGGCTTGTGCCGCTTCCGCCACGCGCATAGTTCCGAGCACGTTGTTGCGAACGGCCTCCCAAGCGTTTTCGTTTTCCATCAGAGGAACATGCTTGTAGGCGGCTGCATGGAACACCACCTCTGGCCTATACTTCGCAAAGACGCCCCCCACCCGTAAAGCGTCCTTGACATCACCGACCAGTCCGCTGACTGAGATGTCCGGATAACGATCCGCGAACTCTTCCACTATGCCATAGAGGGCAAATTCTGATAACTCGAAAAGCAACAGGCGCTTCGGGTCGAAGCGTGCGATCTGGCGCGCAAGCTCTGATCCGATCGAGCCCCCGGCCCCGGTAACAAGGATTGTTCGCCCGGCAAGCAACCGGTGCAGGCTTTCGCTATCAAGTTTGACCTCTTCGCGTCCGAGCAGGTCTTCCAATTCGATCTTGCGCAACTGCGAGATGGAAACCCGACCTGAAAGTAGGTCGTCGATCGCCGGTACGGTCTGAACGGTCAATCCTGCGCTTGCGGCAGCCTCGGCAGCGCGGCGCCTTACACCGGCGCTGGCGGAAGGCATGGCGATAATGGCGTTTTTCACCTGCATCCGTTCCGCCAGAGAGGCCACTGCATCCAGGCGCCCCAGGACTCGCACGCCGTCTATCGAGCGACCGTGCTTGCCCGCCTCATCGTCAAGCAAGCCGACCACGCGCCATTCCTTGCTGCGCTTCAACTCGCGCAGGAGCATAACGGACGCATCGCCTGCGCCAAGAAGAAACACCGGCTCGCCTTCGAGATGGATGCCGCCGTAGAGCTGGTGCTCATGCCAAGCGCGATAAACGAAGCGCATGCCTCCCATCGCCATTACCAGCAGCAAGGGCTGCAGAATCAGCACCGAGCGCGGCACATCGCGCAACTGAAGCATGAATACCCCGGCGCCGACCAGCACGGCGGCCAGCGCCACAGCCAGCACGATGCGCTGGATGTCTTTCAGGCTGACATAACGCCAAAGACCCCGATTGACCCCATAGGCGAAGAACACCACAGCATGCAGCGGCACCACCCAGAAGAGCGACGACAACATTCCGAAGAAATACTGGCTGGGAATCTCGAAATTGAAGCGCAACCAATAGGCCAGCGCCCAAGCCAGGGCGGCGGCGGCCATATCATGCGCAAGAATGGCGAGATTGCGTATCGGCAGCTTCATCGTGCCGCCGCCCGCATCACCTTGCGCACCGCGGCGACCGTGTCCGCCATATCCGCATAACCCAGTGTCGGGTGCACCATGAACATCAGGCTGGTCTCACCCAGGCTACGCGCGACGGGCAACCGCTCATGCGGGCTCCAACCGTGGTCGGCAAAAGCGCGCTCAAGGTAGATCTCCGAACAACTGCCGGTATAGCATGGCACGCCCTCGGTGTTAATCGCCTCATTGATGCGCGTCGCATCCCAGCCGGACGCCAGAGCCTCCGGCTCGACGAAGACGTAGTATTTGTAATAGGCGTGGCCGATCTCCTGCGGCGGCGGCGTCAGCCTCAGCCCCGGGATCGAGGCCAGACCCTCATCTAGATGCGCAGCATTGCGCCGCCGCGCCGCCAGCCATTGCGGCAACTTGGCAAGCTGGCGGCGGCCGATCACCGCCTGCATTTCGGTCATGCGGTAATTGCTGCCGAACGATTCATGCAGCCAGCGGAACCCGGCTGGGTGCGCACGATTGAAAACCGCTGCGTAGCTCTTGCCGTGGTCCTTATAGGCCCAAGCCTTCTCCCACAGGGCGTGATCGTTCATGACCAGCATGCCGCCCTCGCCACCGGTAGTCATGATCTTGTCCTGGCAGAAAGAGAAAGCGGCGCAGTCGCCCAGGCTGCCCACCGGCCGCCCTCTGTAGGTGGCGCCGTGCGCCTGGGCGCAATCCTCGACGACCTTGATGCCACGTCTGCGCGCCAGATCTGTGATCGGGTCCATATCGCAGGGCCAGCCGGCAAGGTGCACCGCAACGATGGCCCGCGTGCGACAAGTCAGCGCCTGCGACACGGTGTCCGCCGTCAGGTTCTGGCTGACCGGATCGACATCGGCCACCACCGGAACGGCACCGCGCGCCACGGCGCAGCTTGCCGAGGCAATGAAGGTGCGCGCCGGAACGATCACCTCGTCGCCGGGCCCGATACCTAGCGCATGCAGGGCCAACTCCAGCGCCAGCGTGCCGTTGGCGAGCGAGATTGCGTGTCGCGTGCCGCAGAACGCGGCAAAATCCTGCTCGAAGCGTCGGCACTCGTTTCCCGTCCAATAATTGACCCGCCCCGAGGCAAGCACTGCCACAGCAGCGTCGATTTCATCCTGCTCAAACACCGGCCAGGGCTGAAAGGGATGACTGCGCAGCGGCGCTCCCCCATCGACAGCCAGTCGCTGCGCAGGGGGGGGTGCGCCAAAGCTCCGCGCCATCATGTCTTCGTCTTGCGAAAACAGTGGATACGGATTGGCGAGTAATCGCCGACCGCCACGGGCAATGCTTCTGAGAAGAAACGTACGAAATTCGAGTTTCTGTCTATCACGCTGCCCCTCAACGCGCTCTGTAAAACCCGCTGAACGTAATAATGTGTGGAAAATAGCGTAGCAGGAACATTCCAGTGTTCCGGAGAAGCTTCAATCAGTTCTGAAATGTTGAAGAAATCCGGTGGCAAATAAAGGTTATGCGCGGCGGGTGTGTTAGGGCCAAGATTGAATTCCTTGCGCGCGGCATTCAGGTTGTCCAGCCCTTCCTGAAAGCACTCGATGAACAGCAAGTATCCTCCCGGCTTAACCAGAGAGATGAGATTGGCAAGGGCGGCCCGCTGGTCTGCCAGATCCATCAGGTTGATGATGACGCGCTGGGAGATGCAGACATCCACGCTGGCCCGATCCACCTTGAGTGTCTCGGCTCGCAGGATGTCACCTCCAGATATGGCTGCGGGGAGCCCCTCATTCATCCTGATAGCAAGCCGATTCAGATCCGGATTTTTTTCGATACCCAGCAGCTCAATTGATCCGGCAATGCCTCCATTGCGGATGCGCTCGGCCAGGGTGCGCAGCGTGTAGCCGTTGCCGCACCCCACATCAAGCACCCTCAATGCTCCTGCAGTAGTCTTCGATGCCAGCTCGACCAGCCTGTGTATGGCCCGCGTCTCGCCGTCGCGAATGTATTCGTCTTCCATCGTGCAACTGGCGGCTAGCCCAGTCGCCTGGGCCACCTGAGTATAATGTTCCATTACCTTGCCTTCATAATCACGGCTCAAAGTAGTCTCCTTGTCGATTTCCGTTCGCATTCCCGTTCCCGGCAGTTTCACCGCTGCCGCGAAAGGGCGTCATGGTAGCCTGTCCGGGTTCATTGATGCCGCGGGACTGGAAGACCCGCAAAACCGTCATCATCAATATGCGCAGATCGAGCCACAGTGATTGATTGTCCACGTACCACACATCCATCCGGAAGCGTTCGTCCCACGGTACGGCGTTGCGGCCGCTTACCTGTGCCCATCCCGTGATCCCTGGCCTGACATCGTGTCGTCGCATCTGTTCGGCCGAGTAGAGCGGGAGGTACTCCATTAGCAGCGGGCGCGGGCCGACGAGACTCATGTCGCCCCTGATCACGTTGATCAACTGGGGTAACTCGTCAAGGCTGGCGCGGCGCAGACATGCGCCCAGCGGCGTCAGTCTCACTTCATCCGGCAGCGGCTGCCCGTCAGAACCGACTGCCTCCGCCATGGTGCGGAACTTGAGTACTTCGAAGGGACGACCGCTCAGACCCGGCCTCATTTGCCTGAACAACACCGGCGGCCCCATACGTCCCAATATGATTGAGGTGACTGCGGCCATAACGGGGGACAGGAGAGCCAGTAGCAACAGGGCGACCGTAAAATCAAATACCCGCTTCAGCATAGATCACATCCTGTATGCCCGTTCTCGGGCAGAAAACCAGTGCCAGCCCGTCTTCAAAGGTTGCGTTTCTCAAATAACTCCTTCTTCTCCCGCATTTCGCGCAGAGACCAATCCCACCATGCAAGCCTTGCGATTTCTTCGATTGTCTTTTGGCTGAAACGCTTCCGGATCGGAACGGCCGGATTGCCGGCAACAATGGTAAACGGCTCGACGGGCCTAGTAACGACTGCGCCGGCACCGATTATGGCTCCATTGCCGATTGACACGCCTGGCAAAATGATGGCCTGATCGCCGATCCACACATCGTGGCCGATCGTTACATCGGTCCTTTTGCCAATAAGCCTTCTACCAATCACCTTCGACTGGAGCCTGAAGTTGAGCGCCAAGCAGTCGTATTCATGATTACTGGTGATGATCCGGACATTCTCGCCGATGGCGCAATGCTTCCCGATCACCAGACGACCGGATCCTCTCACACAGAAATTCCATCCTATGCCGCTGCCCGCGCCGATCTCCATCCTGCTCTTGATCCAGCTACCGCGCCCAATGACGGCGCCGGCGTATCTGAAGCTCGTTACCCGAAGCAGCAAGTCAACGGCCAGAATGGCAAACAGCGTTTCGAATTTGACCGCGGTCATGAGATGAGACCCATTTAGCTCAGACAATCATAATTTCTTCGTGAAAAACACGCCGTACGACAGCAGACCAGCAAGCGAAGCCATCTGCACGATTGCGAGGCACCATGCGCCCCCTAAAGCTCCATGATGCACGATGAGCGGGATAGCGAACGGCAATGCAAACGCACCAGTGGCCAAGCCGGCGAATTCCACAAAGGCATTTTTCTTTATCCGAAAATGGAGACCAATGGCCCTGCCCACGAAATAGATGCCATTGGCCGCCCACATGATGTACAGAATGGGCGTGTAGTGCCGATATTCCGCTCCTAGCATCAAGGAAACAATGGCTTCGCCAAACGTGCCTATGGCCAGCGCCCCGACAATCCAGACCGCAGAGCCAACATATAACAGCATCATGCTGCCTCGCCGCAAAGTCGTTTCACCGCCTTGATATTTTGACGACAACCAGGCGGGAACAAATGTTTCAAGCATTTCCAGGAGAACATTGACGAAGGTGGTAATAGCCCTGATCGTTCCCAGGATGGCCGCAGCTTCGACTGAATGGAGCGCCCCGGCCAGCATTACCGGAAGATGCAGGCCTGCCCACCTGATCGGCATATTGAGGATGTTCCACTTGCTCAGGTTGACATGCTCCCGCAGAAGGTTCTTGTTCTTGTCCTTCCAGGCATCGACATATCCCCTGCTTTCGCTCAATAGCTTGCCCACTCCCGCAAGCGCGACAGGCAATGCGGGAAGCAACATCAACAGCAGGAAACCCGACAAGGTATCCGGTCTGAAATACAAGAGGGTAGCTATCCTTGCCCCGTACAGCCACAGGCTCTGAACGGTTACATTCCCTATGCGGCCAAAAACATATCCTGAGCGCCGCAGGAAATCGGCGACTTGCTGGGCTGACAGGAAGAGCAGCAGGAACGTCGCTTCTATAAGGCTGACCTGCCATGCAAGCGCCTGATGAAAGACGGCTAGGACGGCAAGTGTCAAGGTCGAGGTGAGCAGGGCGGTGGCGACTTGAAATTTCAACAGCAAGCCCTCATAGCGGGCTTGCGAACCGACCTCGGCGGCCATGATATTCGCCGCCGAAAAATATACTGACACATTCAGCAATACGAGGGCAATGTAGGTCGTATAAACGTAAATCAGCTTTCCCTGTTCACCGATCGGCAGGAAGACCGCTCCCAAGGCAATGGTCAGGAAATTTGCGCCCGAAACCACGCTTTGATCGACAAGCGAAAGAAGGAAATTCTTTTGCGGTTTTTGCACGGAGGTCTTCCGGTTCGATAGAACGGAACTGGCAGGATCGTAGCCTCCCTGAACTAGGCGAACCCTGCAATTAAACTCCCGAAGTCACTACATTGGAGTCTTCCTAATTATCCCTCGCGAATACACCGATGCGAGTACCTGCCCGACGCATTCCTCGAAGCCGTGCCCATAGGTATCCTAGGTGCTCCGGATTGAGCGGCGGCTTGTCGGGGAAACTGATGCCGCTGAGACCAGGCGACGGGGCCGACACGCGCGTGGGTCCAAGGACAGCTTGGTGACCCCGTCGCCCTGGCGCAGGCTCTCCGCCCGATCGGCGTTAGAAAAGCCGGGGTCGCTGCACAAGCCGTGGTAAACATTGTCCCCGCCAAAATCGTATGTGCGGCATCCAAATCGTTCCGGGCCTTCTTCCAGGGCATGCGCAGTGATCGATTTACCGGCGGCAGACAACCCGGCAAGCCACGATACGGCGGACTTGTGTCGGTTAGCCTCCCTGCGGCGGGCACGCGTAACAGTGGCGTGGCACCTAGACGAGTTGGCACTTTGCGGCTTCATAGCCGCCAGACTTTCAGGCCGATAGCAAGCAAGGCGGCCGCGTCCAGGCAAGCCTTGATATCTGCCACGACGCCATGCGGCTTTAACAGCGTAGCGATGCGCGCCGGCGCGATCGCGCGCAGTGCGTCGTGGGCGACGGCGACAACAACGGCGTCCGCAAGCGGCAGCGCATCCCAATCCAGCAGGCGGATACCATACTCGAGCATGGCCGCGCCGGCATCAGCGACGGGATCGTGCACCGCCACCTCGACACCGAAGCTCTGCAACTCACGCACGATGTCCGGCACGCGTGAATTCCGGATGTCCGGGCAGTTTTCCTTGAAAGTCAGTCCCAGCACCACGGCGCGAGCGCCGGCCAGCGGCCGTCCTGACTGCGCCATCAGCTTGATCGTGCGCTCGGCGACGAATTTGCCCATGCCGTCGTTGATGCGGCGGCCGGCGAGGATCACCTGCGGGTGATAGCCGAGTGTCTCCGCCTTGTAGGTCAGGTAGTAAGGGTCGACGCCGATGCAGTGGCCGCCGACCAAGCCCGGCTTGAATTTGAGGAAGTTCCACTTGGTGCCGGCGGCTTCCAGCACTTCGGTGGTGTCGATGCCGAGCTTGCCGAAGATGATGGCCAGTTCGTTCATGAGTGCGATGTTGAGGTCGCGCTGAGTGTTCTCGATGACCTTGGCCGCCTCGGCCACCATGATGCTGGAAGTGCGGTGGACGCCCGCCTCGACCACGGCGCCGTAGAGGGTTGCCACCTGATCGAGCGTCTCCGGGGAATCGCCGGCGACGACCTTCACGACGCGCGCCAGGGTGTGCTCGCGGTCGCCGGGGTTGATGCGCTCAGGAGAGTAGCCGACATGAAAATCCGTCATCCATTTCCGGCCAGAGGTCCGCTCCAGCACAGGAATGCAGACTTCCTCGGTAGCGCCGGGATAGACGGTCGACTCGAAGATCACCGTGGCACCGGCCTTCAGGTGACTGCCGACGGTTTCCGCGGCGCGGGTGAGCGGCCCCAGATCGGGTCTGTGCGCGGCATCGACCGGCGTCGGCACAGCAACGACGACGAAGTCAGCCTCGGCGAGACGGCGCGGGTCGGCGGTGCAGTCCAGTCCGGCCGCGGTACGCAGGTCTTCAGATGAAACCTCCCCGATCGGATCGACATGCCGGCGATAGGCGGCGACCTTTTCTTCGGAAAGATCGTAGCCAATCGTACGAAATTTCTTGCCGAATTCGACGGCGAGCGGCAGGCCGACATAGCCTAAGCCGACGACGGCGACGGTCGGGGCGGGGTTCATGGTTTGCTTTGCCGGACTGAAGCCCGCCCCCCCACTGAGGTGTTTGGCAGAGCGACAACGTCGAGTTCCCGGCGCAGACGCTCGATCTCTTCGCGCACAGCGCGGTATTCGTCCTCCTTCAGGCGCAGGAAGGCACGCGTCAGATCCAGCTTGGCGGCGATGCCGCTTGGCGTGAGCAGGTAGGCGTAGGCCAGCTTGTTGTCGCTGCGGCGAAAGTTGTTGACCTTGACTAGGCCTTTGTCGAGCAGGGCCTTAAGCAGGTAGTGGGTCTTGCCAAGGCTGACCCCAAGGGCACGCGCCAACACGCGCTGACTGATCTCGGGCTGTTCATCGATCAGACGGAGAACGCGATACTGCGCAGCTTCGCGAGGGGTCACGGCTATCCGTTCATTTATTGAACACGCCAAAATTTATCACGTAATCATCGAGTTGGGCAAGTCATACTCATGCCAGGTAATAGCCGCGATACCACTCGACGAAGCGGCGCACGCCCTCCTTCACCAGCGTGGAGGGGGCAAAATCGGTGGCGGTGCGCAGTTCAGCGGTATCTGCGTATGTGGCCGGAACGTCACCGTCCTGCAGAGGCAAGAAGTTCTTCTCCGCGCGACGTCCCAGCGCTACCTCCAGCGCCTCGATGTATTCCATCAATTCCACCGGCTGGTGGTTGCCGATGTTGTAGACGCGCCAGGGTGCCCAGCTGGTGGCGGGATCGGGGCGATCCTTGACGAAGGCCGGATCAGGTGCAGCCGGCCGGTCGAGCACGCGCACGACGCCCTCGGCGATGTCGTCGATGTAGGTGAAGTCGCGCTGCATTTTCCCGTGGTTGAAGACGTCGATGGGCCGGCCCTCGAGGATGGCCTTGGTAAACAGGAACAGCGCCATGTCCGGCCGGCCCCAGGGGCCGTATACGGTGAAGAAGCGCAGGCCGGTGGCCGGCAGGCCGAAGAGATGGCTGTAGGTGTGCGCCATCAGCTCGTTCGACTTCTTGGTGGCGGCATAGAGGCTGACCGGGTGGTCGACGCTGTCGTGCTCGGAGAACGGCATTTTGGTGTTGCCGCCGTAGACGCTGGAGCTGCTGGCATAGACGAAGTGCTTCACGCCGCCGTGGCGGCAGCCCTCGAGCAGGTTCACGAAGCCGACCAGATTGGACTGGGCGTAGGCATGCGGGTTGGCGAGCGAATAGCGCACGCCAGCTTGGGCGGCGAGGTTGATGACGCCGTCGAAGCCTTCCTGGCGGAACAGTTCCGCCACGCCAGCGGTGTCGGCGATGTCGAGGCGGACGAAGCGGAAGCCCGGCAGGCCGGCCAGCCGCTTGAGCCGCGCTTCCTTCAGGCAGACGTCGTAGTAATCGTTGAGGTTGTCAATGCCGACGACCTCGTCACCGCGCGCCAGCAGGCGCTGGGCGACGTGCATGCCGATAAAACCGGCACAACCAGTAATCAAGACTTTCATTTTCTTGTGTCGGTTTCAGAGGAGGCTAATGCCCACGAAGCGGGCGTTATGCCGGAACTAAAACCGGCGGCACCGGTGATGAGGACTTTCATGCGTCGGGTACCCTGGGAGCTTGGCTTATAATTCCGTTTTCAGGCGCATATTCTAAACGACAAGCCTCAGGCGCCCGCATGCGCTCGGTCCTCCTCGTCAAAACCTCCTCCCTCGGCGACGTCGTGCACAACCTGCCGGTGGCGAGCGACATCCGTGCGCGATTTCCCCAGGCGCGCATCGATTGGGTGGTGGAGGAAGGCTTCGCCGACATCCCGCGCCTGCATCCGGCGGTGGGTCAGGTGATCCCGGTGGCGGTGCGGCGCTGGCGGCGCGCTCTCCTGTCTCCCGCCACTTGGCGCGAGCTGCGCGCCTACCGTGACGCGGTGCGGGTGGAGCAATACGACCTGGTGCTCGACACGCAGGGCCTCGTCAAGAGCGCCCTGCTCGCGCGCCAGGCGTGGGGCAAGCGCGCCGGCTATGCTGTGGAGGCGGCGCGAGAGCCACTCGCCGCGCGCTTCTACGACGCCACCTACGTCATCCCGAAGAACCTGCATGCGGTGGAGCGCAACCGCTGGCTGGCCGCCGCAGCGCTCGGCTACGCGCCCGACCTGCCGCTCGACTACGGTATCGCCGCCGCGCCGCTGGTCGCGCCCTGGCTGCCGGCCGTGCCCTACTGCGTGCTGCTCACCGCCAGCAGCCGCGCCGACAAGCTGTGGCCGGAGGCGGACTGGCTGCAGCTGGCGGCGGCACTGAATGCGCGCGGCCTCGCCTGCGTGCTGCCCGGCGGCAGCGCCGAGGAGCGCGCCCGCGCCGCGCGGCTCGCCGGCGGCATGGCGCAGGCCGTCGCCGCGCCGCCGATGGGCATCGCCGAGCTGGCGCAGCTGCTGGCCGGTGCGCGCCTCGTGGTCGGCGTCGACACAGGCCTCAGCCACATCGCCGCCGCCTTGGGGAGACTGACTTTCTGTCTGTTCGCCGGCTCGCGCCCGGAGCTGACCGGGGTTTACGCCGGCGACACGGCAATCAACATCGGCAGCGCCGGCGCGCCACCGACGGCCGAACAGGTCATCGAAGATGTAATGGGGCGGCTGTGATAGCGCGCTTCCTCTACAACCTGGCGCTGCTCGCCCTGCTGCCTTACGTGTGGCTGCATCTTGTCCTGCGCAGCAGGAAACAGCCGGAGTATCTCGAACATCTGGGGGAACGTTTCGGACGCTACCCCTCACCCCGGCCCTCTCCCCAGGGGGGAGAGAGGGTCATATGGCTGCATGCCGTCTCGGTCGGCGAGACGCGCGCCGCGGCGCCGATCGTCGCCGCGCTGAAGGCGCGCTACCCGGACCATCGCATCCTGCTCACGCACATGACGCCGACCGGCCGCCGCACTTCCGAAGAACTATTCGGCGACGGCGTCGAGCGCGCCTACCTGCCCTATGACTATCCGTGCGCCGTGCGTCGCTTCCTGCGGCATTTCCGGCCGAGGGTCGGCGTCATCATGGAGACCGAGCTCTGGCCGAACCTGGTGGCCATGTGCCGGGACATGGGCATCCCCCTGCTGCTGGCCAACGCACGCCTGTCGGAGAAGTCGGCGCGGCGCTATACGCGCTTTTCCAACCTGACGCGCGGAGCGCTGCAGGGCTTTGCCGCCCTCGCCGCGCAGACGGAGGCGGATGCCGCCCGCTTGCGCGCCTTGGGCGCGCCACAGGTCGAGGTGCTCGGCAACGTCAAGTTCGATCTGCTGCCGCCGCCGGAGCAGCTGGCGCAGGGCGAGGCGCTGCGCCAGGGGCTGGGCGCGCGCCCGGTACTGCTCGCCGCCAGCACGCGCGAGGGCGAGGAGGCACTGCTCTTCGCGGCGCTGGCAAAACTTCCGCTCGGCGAGGCGCTGCTCCTCGTCGTGCCGCGCCACCCGCAGCGCTTCGGGGAGGTCGCCGCACTCGCCGCCCGGGCCGGCTTCGTCGTGCAACGGCGCAGCGAGAACGCGCCGGTGGCGGCGCAGACGCAGGTGCTGCTCGGCGACAGCATGGGCGAATTGTTCGCCTACTACGCTGCCTGCGACGTGGCCTTCGTCGGCGGCAGCCTGCTCGACTACGGCAGCCAGAACCTGATCGAGCCCTGCGCCGTCGGCCGGCCGGTGCTGATCGGCCGCTCGACCTACAACTTCACGCACGCTGCCGAGCAGGCGCTGGAGTGCGGCGCAGCGCGGCAGATCGGCACGGCGGAGGAACTGCTGGGAACGGCGCAGGAACTGCTGCGCGACGAGGCCGCGCGCCGGCGCATGGGGGAAGCGGGAAGGGCATTCGCCGCGCGCCACCGCGGCGCGACGGCGAAAACGGTGGCGCTCATCGAACGCCATCTGCCACCGGTGTCCCACGGGGATTTGCTGCGGTCATCGAGCTGAAGCCCGGCCTACGGAAATTCGCGATTCGCCATAACACCTTGGTAGGTCGGCCTTCAGGCCGACAATTATTTCGCGAGCAATGCGTTGATGGCCTGGACGTCTTCCTCGCCCAAGCTGCCGGCGGCGGCCTTCAGGCGCAGCTGGGCGATCAGCGTATCGTAGCGCGACTTGGCCAGGTCGCGGCGGGTGGCGTAAAGCTGCTGCTGGGCGTTGAGTACGTCGATGTTGATGCGCACGCCGACTTCGTAGCCCAGCTTGTTCGATTCGAGGGCCGACTGGCTGGACACCAGCGCCTGCTCGAAGGCCTTCACCTGGGCCATGCCGTTGGTCACGCCGAGATAGGCCTGGCGGGCGCCGAGCGCGGCGCTGCGCCGGGTGTTGTCGAGGTCCGCCCGCGCCTTCTCGCGCAGGGCGACCGCCTCGCGGTCCCGCGACATCACGGCACCGCTGGCGAAAATCGGCACCGTGAGCTGCAGACCGACGGTGGAGGAATGGCTGTCGAAGCCCGGCCCGGCCACGCCGGCGGTGAGCGAACCGGTCGCCGAGCTGCGGCCGCGCGCCGCGACGAGATCGAGCGTCGGATAATGCCCGGCGCGCTGCTTGCCGATCTCCCGCTCGGCGATCTCCAGCGCCGCTTCCTGCGCCTGCACCAGCGGACTGCCGGCCTCGGCGGCCTCCACCCATTTCGTCATGTCGTCCGGCTGGGGGCGCTGCAGCGTCACCTGGGGGCGCAGCGGGGCGATCGTCTCGGGCACCTTGCCGATCACCTGGCGCAGCGCCTGGCGCTTGATCTCCAGCTCGTTCTGCGCGGCGAGTTCCTGCGCGGTGGCGAGGTCGAAGCGCGCCTGCGCCTCGTGCGTGTCGGTGATGGTGGCGGTGCCGACCTCGAAGTTGCGCTTGGCCGCCTCGAGCTGTTCGCCGATGGCCTTCTTCTGCGCCTGGGCCAGGTTCAGGCTGTCCTGCGCCAGCAGCACCTCGAAATAGGCCTGCGAGACGCGCAGGATGAGATCCTGTTTGGCCTGCGCGAACTGGGCGTCGGCAACGACCACCGCCAGCTTGCCCTGGCGGTACTGCTCGATGTTCTGCCAGCGGAAGATCGGCTGGGTCAGGGTGATCTGGTAGCCGTTGGTGTTGTATTGGGCATCGACCGTGCCGGCACCGGGCATGCGGCGCTGGAAGTCGGCATCGTTCCAGACCGTGCTGGCCGAGGCCGAGATCACCGGCAGCAGGCCGGCGCGGCCCTGCGGCCGCTTCTCCTGGCCGGCGTCGTGCGCGGCGCGCGCCGAGGCAAACTGGGCGTCGTATTCGATGGCGTCGCGATAGACCTGCAGCAGGTCGGCGCCGAAGGCCGGCGCGCCGGACAGCAGCAGGGACAACAACAGCGGAATCTTTTTCATGGGGTCAGCCCTCTTTGCGGTTATGCTGCGGCGCTTTCGACGTCGCGCGACCAGGCGATGACGCCGCCGGCCAGGTTGTAGACGCGCTCGAAGCCGTGCTGCCTGAGGAACAGGCCGGCGTGATGGCTGCGCGCGCCGGAGCGGCAGATCATGACGATGTCGGCGTGGCGGTCCAGTTCGTGCAAACGGGCGGGAAGCGTGCGCATCGGCATGAGCTGCGAGCCCTCGATGCGGTAGGCGGAGAATTCCTCGGGCTCGCGCACGTCGAGCAGGACCGGGGCGGGCCGTCCGGCATCCTGCAGCCACTCGCCCAGTTCAGTTGCGGAAATCTGTAGCATCGCTGCCCCTCAAAAAACGAATTTGCCGCGCGCCGGCAGGTTGCGCAGCGGCGGAATGCTGGTTTCGAACAGGTTCACGCTCTGGAAGCGGCCCTCCGATACGCAGGTGACGAGCCGTGCCTGCATCAGCGGCGCCTCGCCGACCACCGCCAGCAGACGGCCGCCGACCTTCAGCTGGTCCAGCAGCGCCTGCGGAATGTCCGCCACCGAACCGGACAGGACGATGACGTCGTAAGGCGCCTTGGCCGGCCAGCCCCGGGCGCCGTCGCCCTCGACGACGGTGACGTTGTCGGCGCACTCGCGCTGCAGGTTCTCGCGCGCCCGCGCCGCCAGTTCCGGCTCGATCTCGACCGTGTAGACATGGTCGCTGCGCGCACCCAGCAGGGCGGCCATGTAGCCCGAGCCGGTGCCGATCTCCAGCACCTTGTCCGACTTGCGCAGGGCGAGCGCCTGGAGGAACTTGGCCTCCAGCGCCGGCGTCAGCATGGCGGCGCCGTGGCCGAGCGGAATCGCCGTTTCGGCGAAGGCCAGCTTGGCGTAGCCCTTCGGCACGAAATCTTCGCGGCGGATAGTCAGCAGCAGGTCGAGCACCTCCTGGTCCAGCACCTCCCAGGTGCGGATCTGCTGCTCGACCATGTTCTGACGCGCTTGTTCCAGGTTCATGTGCTTGCTCCGAAGATATATTAGCAAATTCTAATAATGCCGGCTACCCCGGCAAACTCGCTGAATTTTAACCTATTCCGCCCTCACGGCCGGCTTCACCCTGAACCACGCGGCATACAGCGCCGGCACGAACAGCACGGTCAGCACGGTGGCCACCAGCAGGCCGCCCATGATGGCGAAGGCCATCGGCCCCCACAGCACGTTGCGGGTGAGCGGAATCATGGCCAGGATCGCCGCGGCGGCGGTAAGCATGATCGGCCGGAAGCGGCGCACCGTGGCCTCGCGGATCGCCACCCAGGGCGGCTCGCCGGCATGGATGTCCTGTTCGATCTGGTCGACCAGGATCACCGTGTTGCGCATGATCATGCCGCCCAAGGCGATGGTGCCGAGCATGGCGACGAAGCCGAAGGGCTGGCGGAACAGCAGCAGCGCCAGCGCCACGCCGATCAGCCCGAGCGGCGCCGTCAGCAGCACCATGAAGGTGCGCGAGAAGCTCTGCAGCTGGACCATCAGGATGGCCAGCACCGCCACCAGCATCAGCGGCATGCCGGCATTGATGGATTCCTGCGCCCGGCCGGATTCCTCGAGCGAGCCGCCGATGTCGATGCGGTAGCCGGCCGGCAGCTTCGCGCGCAGATCGCCCAGCTGTCGGTCGATGGCCATCGCCACGTCCGGCGCCTGCACGCCGTCGACGATGTCGGCGCGCACGGAAAGCGTCAGCTCGCGGCTGCGCCGCCACAGGATCGGCTCCTCGAACGTTTCGCGCACCGTCGCCACCTGGGTGACCGGCACGGCGCGGCCCGAGGCGGTCGGCACCTGCACCGCCAGCACGCGCTCGAGGGCGTCGCGCTCGGCTTCCGGCGCGCGCAGCACGATGTCGATGAGGCGGTCGTTCTCGCGGAACTGCGCCAGGACGACGCCGCTGATGGCGCCCTGCAGGGCGCGCGAGACGCTGGCGGTGGATACGCCGAGGGCGCGCGCCTTGTCCTGGTCGACATCGACGCGCAGCATCGGCGTGCGCACGCCCCAGTCGTAGTTCACGTCCAGGGTATGGGGCGAGGCGCGCATCGTCTGCGCCACCTCGGCGGCAATGGCCTTGACGCGCTGGATGTCGGCGCCGACGACGCGGAACTGCAGCGGGTAGGCCACCGGCGGCCCCAGCGCGACGCGATTGGCGCGCGCGCGCACGCCGGGAAACTGCTCGGCGAGCAGCTTCCGCAGGCGTTGGACGATGCGTTCGCGCCCTTCCAGGTCCTTCGACAGGATCACCGTCTGGGCGAAGTTGGGCCGGAACAGCTGCTGGTCGAGCGAAAGGAAGTAGCGCGGCGAGCCGTTGCCGACGTAGGTCACCCAGGAGGCGACGTCCGGGTCTTCGGCGAGCGCCGCTTCCAGCCGCCTGGCCTGTTCTTCGGTGGCCTTGATGCTGGCGCCCTCCTGCAGCCACAGCTCGACCAGCACCTCGTTGCGGTTGGAGTTGGGGAAGAACTGCTTTTCGGTCAGTCCCATGCCGGCAACGCCGAGCACGAACAGGCCGGCGGTCGCCAGCATGGTCAGCTTGCGGTGGGCGAGGCACCACTCGATCACGCCGCGCAGGCGGTGGTAGAAGCGCGTGTCGAAGACGTCGTGGCCGGCGATGGCGTGCTCGTGCTGCGGCCCCTTCAGGATCAGGTTGCCGATGAAGGGCGTGACGATCACGGCGGCCACCCACGAGATGACGAGCGCCAGGCCGACCACGGCGAAGATACCGAAGGTATACTCGCCGGTGGCGGACTTGGCCGTGCCGATCGGCAGGAAGCCGGCCGCGGTAATCAGCGTGCCGGTGAGCATCGGAAAGGCCGTGCTGCGCCAGGCGTAGGCGGCGGCGGCCAGCTTGCCGAGGCCCTGCTCGATCTTTCTCGACATCATCTCGACCGCGATCATGGCGTCGTCCACCAGCAGGCCCAGCGCGATGATCAGCGCGCCGGTGGAGATGCGGTGCAGGTCGATGCCGTAGTAGCGCATGGCGAGGAAGGTCGCCGCCACCACCCAGGGGATGGTGATGGCCACCACCAGGCCGGTGCGCAGACCGAGGCTGAGAAAACTCACCAGCAGCACGATGCCGAGCGCCTCGAGGAAGACGCGCATGAAGTCGCCCACCGCCTGCTTGACGATGCGCGGCTGGTCCGACACCTGGCCGAACTCGATGCCGATCGGCAAATCGGCGCGCACGCGCGCCATCTCGGCGGAAAGGTCCTCGCCCAGCTTGAGCACGTCGCCGTCCCGGGTCATCGACACCGCCAGGCCGATGGCCTGCCGGCCGCGGTAGTACATCCTCGAGACGGGCGGATCGATGGTGCCGCGAACCACCCGCGCGATGTCGCCGATGCGGATGCTGCGCCCGGCCACCGCCACGCGCGTGTCGGCCACGGCGTCCACCGTGGCCAACTCGCCGGTGACGCGCAGCGGCACGGCGTGCGTCGCCGACTGCACGGCGCCGGCCGGCACCACGGCGTTCTGCGTCGCCAGCGCCTGGCCGATGGCCTGCGCGTCCAGCCCCAGCGTCGCCAGCCGCTGCGGCGAGAGCTCGATGAAGATGCGGTCTTCCTGCACGCCGATCAGCTCGATCTTGGCGACGTTGGGCAGTTTCAGCAGGCGCTGGCGCGCCGCCTCGACATGATCGCGCAGCTCGGAATGCGTGAAGCCGTCGGCGGTGAAGGCGTAGATCGAGCCGAAGACGTCGCCGAACTCGTCGTTGTAGAAGGGCCCGGCCGCCTCCTCCGGCAGGGTGTGGCGGATGTCGCCGATCTTCTTGCGCACCTGGTACCAGATGTCGGCCACCTCGCGACCGCGCGCCGTGTCCTTCAGCTCGAGGATGATGAGCGACTCGCCGGCCTTGGAGTGGCTCACGGTGTGGCGGAAGTGCGGCACCTCCTGCAGCTTCTTCTCGATGCGGTCGGTGATCTGGCGGTCCACCTGCTCGGCGGTGGCGCCGGGCCACAGCGTGCGGATGACCATGGCGCGGAAAGTGAAGTCGGGGTCCTCGCGCTGGCCGAGCTTGAAGTAGGAGGCGACGCCGGCGATGGCAATGACCAGGATGAAGAACAGCGTCAGCTCGCGGTGGCGCAGCGCCGCCGCGGTGAGGTTGAAGCGGCCTTCGGGATTCACGGCAGGCGCACCTTCTGGCCGTCCTCGAGCAGGTTGGCGCCGGCGGTGACGACCAGCTGGCCGGGGGCGAGGCCGCCCTTCACGCGCAGCGCATTGCCGGCAACGCCATCCGTCTCCACCCGGGTCAGCTTCACCGTCTGCGTCGCCGGATCGACCACCCAGACATTGGCCTGGTCGTTGCGCGTGACGAAGGCGGAAAGCGGCAGCGCCGGCGCCGTGTCGCCGCGACCGACTTTTGCCGCAACGCGGGCGCTCATGCCGAGGCGCACCGCTTCATCGGCCTGCGGCACCGCGATGCGCGCCGTGAAGGTGCGCGTCTGCGCATCGGCGGCGGGCGACAGCTCGCGCAGCCGCCCGGCCCAGCTGCGGCCGGCGACGCTGTTCAGCGTCACCTCGAAGCCTTCCGCCGCGCGCACTTTCTCGACGTCGGCTTCCGGCACGGCGACGACGATCTCCCGCTCGCTGCCTTCGGCCACGCGCAGCACCGTCTGGCCGGCGGCGACCACCTGGCCGGCCTCGGCCTCGACCGCCGTCACCACGCCGTCGCGGTCGGCCACCAGCGTCGTGTAGCCGGCCTGGTTCCTCGCCACGCCGGCTTGCGCCGCCGCGGTCTTCAGCGCCGTCTCCTTGGCGTCGAGCACGGCCTGGCTGACGAAATTCTTCCCGCGCAGCTCGCGGTAGCGCTTCGCCTCGGCCTCGGCCAGCGCCCGGGCCGCTTCGGCCTGCGCCGCGTTGAGCGAGGCGTCCTGCGCGTCGAGGCGCGCCAGCACCTGGCCGCGCTTCACCGCGGCGCCGACGTCGACGCGCCGTTCGACCAGCTTGCCGCCAAGGCGAAAAGCCAGCCGCGATTCGTAGCGTGCGCGCACCTCGCCGGGAAAAGTCAGCCCCGGCGGGACGGCGTCGCCATTGACCTTCATCACGCGCACGGTGCGCAGCGGCTGCGCCGGCGCCTCCGGCTTGGAGCAGGCGGCGAGCGCAAGCACGGACAGCGCGGCCGCGCCCAGAATCCTGAGTTTCATGATTGCCTTCCGAGGGAAAAGCGCCGCATCAGGCCGCCGCGGCGCGGCGCGCGCGGCCGCATCGACAGCCAGTAGAGCAGCGGGATGACGAACAGCGTCAGCACCGTGGCGAAGCCGAGGCCCCAGACGATGGCGCTCGCCACCGGCCCCCACAGCAGCGACTTGCCGCCGAGGCCGAAGGCCAGCGAGAACAGGCCGCCCACCGTGGTGACGCTGGTGATGATGATCGGCACGACGCGCCGCCGCGCGGCGTAGACGGCGGCATGCAGCACACCCATGCCGGACTGCAGCCGGTCGTTGGCGGCGGCGATCAGCACGATCGCCGAATTTACCGCGATGCCGGTGAGCGCGATGACGCCGTACATGGTGTACAGCGACAAGGGGTCGCGCGAAATGATCAGCCCGAGCGCCACCCCGGTGAAGGCCAGCGGCACGGTGACCAGGATCAGCAGCGGCTGCCAATAGCTCCTGAACTGCGCGGCGAGGATCATGTAGATCAGGCCGACGCCGACGAGGAACAGCACCGCCATGGCATCGAGGCTCTCCTGGATGTCGTCCAGCTCGCCGGAGAAGTCGAGCGAGGCGCCGGGATGGTTGGCCCGCACCTTCGCCCATTCGTCGGCAATGATGCGGTTGGCCTTCACCGTGTCGGTCTGCGTCTTGTCGAGATCGGCTTCCACCGTGATGGCGCGCTTCAGATTGTAGTGCTTGACGATGCCGGGGCCGGTACGCGTTTCCGCACGCGTCAGCGCGCCCAGCGTCGTGCTGCCGCCGCCGGGCAGGGCCACCGGGTCGGCGAGGATGGCGGCGATGTCGGTCGTGCCCTCGCGCTTGGCCCGCACGCGCACCTCGACCTTCTCGCCCTTGTCGCGCGCCAGGGCGACGATCTCGCCGTCGACGTGCAGGCGCACGATGCGCGCCACCTGGGCCGGACTCAGACCGGCGTTGCGCACCGCTTCGCGATCGAGCGCCAGCACCATCTCGGGCCGGCCCGGCACCTCGTCGTCGGCGACGTCCTTGGCACCCGGGATGGCGCGCACGATGCGCAGCAGTTCGTCGGAGGCGGCGCGCAGCGCCTGCTGGTCGTCGCCGCGCACGCGCACGCGCACCGGCTTGGTCAGCGGCGGTCCGCCGGACAGTATCGTGAAGGTCACCTTGCCCGGGCCGGGCGTCGCCTCGACCTCGGCGCGCATGGCCTCGATCAGTTCGGGCACGCTGCGCGAATCCGGCGTGCGCGGGTTGAGCGCGACGAAGACCTGGCCGTAGGCGTCGCCGTAGAGCGGTTCGGTGTCGGTGAACTTGATGCCGGCCACCGAGGCCAGCTCGCGCGCCTCGCCCTGCCGCAGGTGCTGGCGCACGCGCGCCTCGGCCGCCTGCACCTTGGCCAGCGTGGCATCCACCGGCGCGCCGGCAGGCATGTCGACGTTCACGTAGAAGATGCGCAGCGGGTCGAGGGCGAAGAACTGGACGCGGATGACGCCGGAAGCGAGCGCCGCGACAGCCAGGGCGAGCATGGCTGCCGCCACGCCCAGCCACAGTTTCGGCCGGCGCATGGCCCGAATCAGCAGGCGCGCGTACTTGACGCGCAGGGTGTGGGTGAAATTGGCGCGCCAGCGCTGCATGCGCGAAGGGTTGTCGAGATTCAGCCGCAGCACGCCGATGTGGGTCGGCAGCATCCAGTAGGCCTCGATCAGGCTGATGGCCAGCGCCAGCGCGACGACGAAGGGAATGATGAACATGAACTTGCCGACGATGCCCGGCAGCAGCATCAGCGGCAGGAAGGCCGAGATGGTGGTCGCCACCGAGGAGGTCACCGGTGCAATCACCTCGCGCAGGGCATCCATCGCCGCGTTCAGGTGGTCCTGGCCGCGCTGGATGCGGTAGTAGATCGCCTCGACCACCACCACCGCGTCGTCGACCAGCATGCCCAGGGCGATGACGATGCCGAGCAGCACCGAGATGTTGAGCGTGTAGCCGAAGGCGTGCAGCACGCCGAAGGTGCCGGCGAGCGAGAAGGGAATGCCCAGGCCGACCAGCAGCGAGACCCGCGTGCCGAGGAACAGCCAGCAGATGCCGATCACGACGAGCAGGCCGATGACGGCGTTGGATTCCATGATGTTGATGGCCTCTCGCGTCACCACCGTCTGGTCGTCCATCAGCATCGCCGAGACGCCGGTTTTTGCCAGCACCGGGCTCTGCTCGGCGATATGGCGGTTGATCTGCTCGACCAGCTCGACGGTGTTGACTCGGCTCTTCTTGGTCACCGACAGCACCACCGCCGGGCGGCCGGCGGAGGCGGCCAGGCGGTCCGGCTTGACGCGGGTGCGGGCGGCGGTGGCGAGCGCGTCGAGCGGCACTTTCTCGCGCGGATTCAGCGCCGGCGCCACGGTCAGGCGCGCGAGGTAAGCCGGATCGACTTCCTGGCCGACCAGCCGCACCAGCCATTCGTCCTCGCCGACGCGCGCCTTGCCGGCGAAAGTGTCGCGGAACCAGGCGCCGACGCCGTCGGCGATGTCGGCGGCGGTGACGCCGCGCGCCTGCGCCGCCTGCGGCAGGAACTCGACGCGCAACTCGGGATCGTTGAGGCCGTTGGCGTAGACGCGGTCGACGCCGGGCATGCGCTCGATGTCATCGCGCAGGTTCTTCGCTGCCAGGCGCAGGTATTCGTCATCGGCCTGGCCGGTCACCAGCACCATCGCCGTCGGGAAGCCGTTGGAGGTGGTGATCTCGATGATGCGCGGCTCCTTGGCCTCTGCCGGCAGCTCGATGTTGGCGCGGTTCTGGATCTCGCGACGCAGGTCGTTCACCCGCTTGTCGAAGACGCGCTCGCTGATGTCGGTGAAGCGGATGAGCATCGAGGCGATGCCCTCGCGGCTGTTGGAGGCGACGAACTTGATGTCGGCCACGCCCTTGATGGCGTCCTCCAGCGGCTGGGTCACGCGCTTTTCGACGTCCTCGGCCGAGGCGCCGGGCAGCGCCGTGGTGACGATCACCCAGTTGAAATTGATTTCCGGGTCGCGTTCGCGCGGCATCGCCGCGTAGGCGACGAAGCCGAGGATCAGCACCAGGGCGAAGGTGATGTTCGCCAGCGGGTGGTTGCGGATCAGGCTTTCGAAGAATTTCATTTCGGCGTCTGCACCGCTTGTCCGTCGGCGAGGCCGTGGCGGCCCTCGATGACGATGCGCCTGTCGGCCAGCTGGGGCGCGGCCACCGGGCGGCCTTCCTGCGCATCGGGCAGCGGCAGGAAGCGCGCGACGTTGTTCTCCAGCACGAAGACGCCGAAGGCGCTGCCCCGCTTCGACACCAGCTCGGCCGGCAGGTGGGGCTGCGGGTCGTTCCACAGGAGGCGGCCGTCGGCGCCCGGCGCGGCCGGCTTGTCGGCGAAGGCGAGGCGCACGTCGACCGTGCGCGCCTCGCGGCTGATGGCGGGCGAGACGCGCAGCAGCTTGACCTTGAACTCGCCGCCGGAGCCGGCGAAGCGCACTTCACGCGCGCCCTGCAGCGATTCGATGTCGCGCGGCGGCACCTGGGCCGCCACCTCGACGCGCGTGGCTTCCGACAGGGTCATCAGCGGCGTGCCGGGCGCGGCCAGTTCGCCGACCTGGGCCTGACGGCTGCGCACGATGGCCTGGAAGGGCGCGCGCAGGGTGCATTTCTCCAGGTTGCGCTGCGCCTGGGCCAGTTGCGCCTGGTCGAGCCTGACCTGGGCCCGCTGCACGGCGAACTCGGTCTCCTTCTGGGTCAGCGCCTCGGCGGAATAGAAATTCTGCTTCGCCAACTCGCGCGCGCGGTTGAGCTGCTGCTCCGCGAGCTTGGCGCGGGCGCGCGAGGAGTCCAGCGCCGCCTGCGCACGGGCCAACCCCAGCGCGTAATCGCGCGTCTCCAGGCGGATCAGCACCGCCCCTTTCGGCGCCACCTGGCCGACGTCGAAGGCGACTTCCTTCACCGTCGCCGAGATCTCGGCCGAGAGGCGGCTCTCGTTCAGGCTCACCGCCGCGGCCGGCGCCTCGCGCAGCGGGTAGAGGGCGACCTCCTTGAAGGTTTTGGCGCCGACGACCGGCGGCTGGGCGGGCTGCTGAGCAAGCACCGGCAGCGCGACGAGAACGAGCAACGGTAGGATTCGGCGCACGGTTTCTTCTCCTTTTTCAGGCCGGGTCGCGGCGCAGGCCGCGCAGCATCAGTTCGGTGGAATCCCGCAGGTAAGCCTCGATCGGCACGTCGGTGACGCCGCAGCAGTCGAGCGAATGCTTCCAGATCAGGCGCATCATCAGCGGGGCGAAGACGATGTGCACCATGACCTCCGGATCGAAGGGCCGGAACTCGCCGCTTTCGATGCCGCGGCGCAGCGCAGCCGCCATGAGGCGCTTGCCGCGCTCGATCACTTCGTCAGCATAGAAGCGGGCGATCTCGGGGAAATTGCGCGCCTCGGCGAAGATCAGCTTGGGAATGCCGCCGATCGGGCTGTCGCCGACGGCCTCCCACCAGCGCGCGACGATCGCCCGGAACAGTTCATCCGCCGGGGCATTCGACTGCGCCACCAGCGTCTCGCCCTCCTCGAGGAGGGGCACCAGACCTTCGCGCACGACGGCCTTGAAAAGCGCCTCCTTGCTGTCGAAGTAAAGATACAGCGTGCCCTTCGACACGCCGGCGCGCGCCGCCACTTCCTCCAGGCGCGTGGCGGCATAGCCCTTCTCGACGAAGAGTTCGAGCGCAGAGGCCGTCAGTTCGGAAGGCCGCGCCTCCTTGCGCCGGCGCCAGCGCAATTCCTTGATCGGACAATTCATTAGGGCTTCCAATTAATTACTGACTGGTCGGTAATTTATTATCAAAGCGTCTGCGTGTCAATCGTCAGGCATTTCAGCCTAAACGACGAGCTCGATGCGACGAAACGGATAAAACCGGGAATGAAACGGACTAAAGATGGATGGGGGGGGTATGGAACCGGAGCCTGCCTTACCAGCCCCCGCCGCCTCCGCCCCCGCCGCCACCGCCCGACGAGCCGCCGCCCCCGCCGCCGGAACTGCCGCTGCCGGGCGAACTGGACGCGGCAGCGATGGCGCCCGAGAGACCGCCGGCCAGCGCGCCGGCAAAGCCGCTCCCCGGCGTATCCCATGAAGATCCGCTGTACCAGCGCGGCACGGCGTCGGCGCCGCCCGCCGCCCTGGCCCGGTCGAGGATGTCGGAGAACTGCTCGGCCCAGGCGTTCTCGACGCCGAGGGCCAGCGCGTAGGGCAGGTATTTTTCGAACAGCTGGAGGGTCCGCTCCGGCCCTCGCCGCACGCGCAGCTCGTCCTTTTCCGCCACGTCGAGGTACATGCGGAAGCCGGCCAGCTCGTCGAGCAGGCGGCGGCCGGCCAGGGTCGGCGCCTGCAGCAGGCGATAGAAGAGGAAGTTGATCCCGACCAGCAGGAGCAGCAGCGCCGCCATCAGCGGCGAGCCCTGGGTGAACAGGACGTACAGCCCGAACAGTTCCCCGCCGACGAAGGGGATCGAGAAGGCTGTCATGAACAGCGCCGGCACGACCATCAACCACTTGCCCGAGAAGACCTGTCTCCAGATGCCCGCTGCCTGCGACAGGAGCATGTAGACGCCGAAGGTCCAGCCGGTGAGCCAGAACAGCATGAACAGCGACAGCGGATCGGGGCGGCTCGACTGTAGCGTGGCGGCAACGAGCGCGGCGAAGCTGCCGACCAGGCCCGGGATCAGGTATTTGCCGTTGGTGACGAAATGCTGCTTGAGGTGTTCCTTGCGCAGCGCGGCCTTGAGCGCCTTGTGCGCGGCCCCGACTTTCGTCGCGTTCTCGCTGCGCAGCGGCAGCGCGCCGCCCGGCGCCAGCCCGAGCGCGCCGAGCAGCACCTTCTCGTCGTCGAAGAGCGGCTCGGCGGCGGGTTCCTGCGGCCGTTCCAGGGTGTAGTCGCGGTCCTCGTCCTCGCGGATGCGCAGGTACCCCTTGACCGCCAGCGCCACCACGGCGGCGGCGAAGGTGCGCTCGTCGTAGCCGCGCCGCTCGAGGAAGCGCGCATCCGCGGCGGAGACGTCCTGCGGCGGGACGAAGCGCGGGATCACCGTGGCGCCGGCCGGGTCGCGCCCGTAGCGGTGCCAGACGACGAGGTAATAGAGGAGCAGCAGGGCGAGGCCGGGCAGGCCGGCGCGCCACTCCGGGTTGTCGCGCAGCCAGCGCGCCAGACGCTGTTCGCGCGTCGGCTCGGCGACGAGGCCCTTGGGCCAGCCGACGACGATGGTCAGGCCCTGGTTCGGCATCAGCGGTTCGGTGGACATGAAGCGCGCCCGCCCTTCGGCATCGACGCGCGCGCGCCAGTCGCGCCCTTTCTCGCCGGCATGGCCGGTGTAGGCTTCCAGCGCCAGCGCGGCCTCGGGCAGCGCCCGGGGCAGGACCACCGCGGCCGTGGCGCGCTCGATGATGAACGACCAGCCGTTGCCGGTGACGTTCCAGTACAGCTCGTCGCGATCGGCGAAGAAGCCAAGCTGCCAGCCGGTGCGGTAGCGGATCTCGTAGCGGTGCAGGCCGTGCGGGATGTTGCGGTCGGCGCGGCCGATGTAGAGGCGGACGCCGTTCTGCCGCTCCTCGGTGCGCCAAGGTTCGTCGGCGCCGTTGCGCGTCACCGAGCGCACCTCGAAGGGCACCAGGGCGCGGCCGTGCCAGGCGCGGTACGCGGTCGGGAAGTCGCGATAGATGCCGCGCTTGATCTGGCGGCCCTCGGCGTTGACCATGATCGTCTCGGTGACCTCCAGCGCGCCGTCCTGCCGCACCTCGATCAGCGCGTCGAACTCGCGGATGGTCTCGCCGCCGAACTGCGAGGCAGCCGCGGCAAGAGTCAGTCCCCACAGGACGGCGAAGACGAGCAGCCGCATCATCGGAAGGGCAGCTCCGGGCTGGTGCGCTGGGTGGCCAGCTCGATCTCGAAATAATCCATGTGGGCGAAGCCGAACAGCCGCGCGACGATATTGCTTGGAAAGGAATCCACCAGGATGTTCAGCTCGCGCACCGTGCCGTTGTAGTAGCGGCGGGCGTACTGGATCTGCTCCTCGCTGTCCGAGATCTGCGCCTGCAGGTCGAGGTAGGATCGGCTGGCCTTGAGGTCGGGATAGGCCTCGACCACGGCCAGCAACTCGCGCAGGCGGCCGGTGAGCGCGTTCTCGGCGGCGGCGCGCTCGGCCGACGGCGCGCCGGTGCGCGCCTCGACGCCTTCGCGCAGGACTTCGCGCTCGTAGCCGGCGTAGGCCTTCACCGCCTCGACCAGCTTGGGCAGCAGGTCGTGGCGGCGCTTCAACTGCACGTCGATGCCGCTCCAGGCCTCGCGCGCGTGGTTGCGCCGCGCCACCAGCCGGTTGTAGAGGACGATGCCCCACAGCAGCATTGCCGCCGCCAGTACCGCCAGGATCCAGCCGAACGTCATGGACCTCTCCTCGCCTGGGCGTTCCGGCAAGCTAACACAAGGCGCCCGCGCCTTGCATCCTGTCCCGCTTTGCAGTAGTTTGCGGCTACTGGGGGTGCCGGACGGATTGCCCGGCTGAGATCATACCCTTTGAACCTGTACGGGTAATGCCGTCGTAGGGAAGCCGCAACGACTTCCTTCCCGCATTCCCTCTGGAAGGAGTATTACACCTTCCCCCCGCCCCCCTTCCCGAGGAAGGGGGTGACAATTGTTCGCGGGCTCCGCCCGCTCGATTACATGGCCGTTCCTCCTTGGGGCGGCCCTACGGAGGAACACCATGAACGCCAAGGAACATTTCGCCGCCGCGTCGGCCCACGTGGACGCCGCCGCCGTCCAGCCGCTGCCGCAGTCGCGCAAGGTCTACGTCGCCGGCAGCCGCCCCGACATCCGCGTGCCGATGCGCGAGATCAGCCAGTCCGACACGCCGGCGGCCATGGGTGCGGAGAAGAATCCGTCCATCTGCGTCTACGACTGTTCGGGGCCGTACACCGACCCGCGGGCAAAGATCGACATCCGCAGGGGGCTGCCCGCCCTGCGCCAGCAGTGGATCGAGGAGCGCGGCGACAGCGAGGAACTGGCGCAGCTCACCTCCGCCTACGGCCGCAGCCGCGAGGCGGACCCGGCGCTCGCCGACATGCGCTTCGACCTCAAGCGCAAGCCGCGCCGCGCGAAAGCCGGGATGAATGTCTCGCAGATGCACTACGCCCGCCGCGGCATCGTCACGCCGGAGATGGAATTCATCGCCATCCGCGAGAACCAGAAGCGCGAGGGCCTCTCCGAACTGCTGCTGCGCCAGCACCCAGGCGAATCCTTCGGCGCCGGCATCCCGCAGGTCATCACGCCCGAGTTCGTCCGCGACGAAGTGGCACGCGGCCGCGCCGTGATCCCCGCCAACATCAACCACCCGGAAGCCGAGCCGATGATCATCGGCCGCAACTTCCTCGTCAAGATCAACGCCAACATCGGCAACTCGGCGCTCGGCTCCAGCATCCAGGAGGAAGTCGAGAAGATGACCTGGGCGATCCGCTGGGGCGGAGACACGGTGATGGATCTCTCCACCGGCAAGAACATCCACGAGACGCGCGAGTGGATCGTGCGCAACTCCCCCGTGCCGATCGGCACCGTGCCGATCTACCAGGCGCTGGAAAAAGTGGATGGCAAAGCCGAGGAACTCACATGGGAGATCTTCCGCGACACCCTCATCGAGCAGGCCGAGCAGGGCGTCGACTATTTCACCATCCACGCCGGCGTGCTGCTGCGCTACATCCCGCTGACGGCGAAACGCATGACCGGCATCGTCTCGCGCGGCGGCTCGATCCTCGCCAAGTGGTGCCTGGCGCACCACAAGGAGAATTTCCTCTACACGCACTTCGAGGACATCTGCGAGATCATGAAGGCCTACGACGTGTCGTTCAGCCTCGGCGACGGCCTGCGGCCCGGCTCGGTGCACGACGCCAACGACGAAGCGCAGCTGGGCGAGCTGGCGACGCTGGGCGAGCTCACCGACATCGCCTGGAAGCACGAGGTGCAGACCATCATCGAGGGCCCCGGCCACGTGCCCATGCACCTCATCAAGGAAAACATGGAGCTGCAGCTGAAACACTGCAAGGAGGCGCCCTTCTACACCCTCGGCCCGCTCGTCACCGACATCGCCCCCGGCTACGACCACATCACCAGCGCCATCGGCGCGGCGATGATCGGCTGGTTCGGCACGGCGATGCTCTGCTACGTCACGCCGAAGGAGCACCTGGGGCTCCCCGACAAGGACGACGTCAAGGACGGCATCATCGCCTACAAGATCGCCGCCCACGCCGCCGACCTGGCCAAGGGCCACCCCGGCGCGCAGGTCCGCGACAACGCACTGTCGAAGGCGCGCTTCGAGTTCCGCTGGGACGACCAGTTCAACCTCGGCCTCGACCCGGACAAGGCGCGCGAGTTCCACGACGAGACGCTGCCGCAGGAAGGCGCCAAGCTCGCCCACTTCTGCTCGATGTGCGGACCGCACTTCTGCTCGATGAAGATCACCCAGGACGTGCGCGACTTCGCCGCGGCCCAGGGCGTCTCGGAGGAAGAGGCCCTGAAGAAGGGCATGGAACAGAAGGCGGTGGAGTTCGTCGGCTCCGGCGCCGAGGTCTACCGCAAGGCATGATGCAGCCTGCGAATTGCCGGGCCGCTCCACCCCGCGGCGACCCGCTAATATGCTGAAGGTTCTTCTCTGTAGCCCCCGAGGCTGCACGCACCCGCCTCGATCCGCCACCCCGGGCGCTGCGCGCACGAGCCGCGAAGCGGATCAGAAAAGACTGCGCGCCGACGCTATTACTCCTGCAATTCCCGTCTTTCTGCCGGCTATGGCTCGTCGCCGGGAGAGGTTCGAATCGAAAGGGGCTCTCGCAGCCTGAGAAGCATCGCCGCAACAATAAACTTGTGCATCGGAGCTACAAACAGCATGTAGATCCGGCCGAGAAGGTTCTTGACATGGACTACCGTTGATACGGACAGTGTTGGCTCTCCCCCGCTGTGGCACTTGTGGAAGGATACCTGTACATCCAGATGCCTGTCCGACTCTCCCAGAATTACCTCGTCATGAGTGAGAAACAGCACCGTAAAGATACCGGCCCGGTCCCCGATACGGTACGCACAAACCGGTTTGCGTGCATCCACCGCACCGAGGTGTCCGGTATTCCTGAGGCCAATGGGCCGGACTACCGTGTTACGCAACGCCACAAGACAATTTACCCACGCCGGCGTTCGGGAAACCCCCGCAAGATATAGCGCAAGCGCCGGGCGCTCCTCGCCATGTAACCCTATCTCAAAGCAATCATGGAACTGCGCGCCAGCAAGTCGGCGGCCGATTTCGCTGCCCGCCGGTATGCCGGCTGTCCTCACGAGCCCGGCCGTCCGGCAGCCTCCCCACAATCCAAGCAGGCCAGCGGGCATCAGCAACGCCCACTGCGGCAATCTGAACAGCCAGCCTCCCTCCGGCTGCAGGGCAGCCACGACAAGAAAGACCGTGCCGAAGGCGCACCACAGTGCAGAGACGAACAACACGAGAAGGCGCGTCGTGTGGGTAAAACGAAACAAGCTGCCGGCGAACAGGGCTGCCGCGGACATGACCAGTGCCACCGAAACCATGTTCCAGACGGCATAGAGCGTGCGCTTCGGTTCTTCCGCCAGAGAGGACGCCAGCAGCGGTACGACCACATCCGATCCGCCGGCAAATACGTGGATGGCGGCCGTCGAGGCGGCGAGCAGCGCGGCGATGAAAAGAGGATGGTTCATATTGTCCGGACCATGATCAAAAATAAAACCGCACCGCAAACTGCCAGCATGCCGACTCCGGCACGGCGCCGTGGTTGCTCAGGCTTCCGCCGCTGTTGCGCTGCCACTGCAGGGCGTAGTCGATACGGTCGGCGCGGTAGCGCGCCTCCAGCCAGGCGCGACGGCTCGAGTCGGTGAGATCGACGTTCAACATCGCGGCCAGGTCTAGGCGGGGAATCGGCGCGTCCGGCCAGGCGGCACGGAAGAACAGCGCCTGCCTGGTCGGCAACTCCTGGGCCGTCCACACCCATTGGCGATAAAGTCCGTAGAGGACCGGCGGCCCGCGGCGCAGCGCGCGCCAAGCATCGTCATCAAGCGCCGCGCCGTCGTAGTGCAACTCCGCCGTCAGCGACAGCTTGTTCGTGGTGGTATAGGCAAGCCCGCCAGCGAGGCGATTGCGCCAGTCGCCGGCATCGGCACGCCGCAGGACGGCGGCAAACTGCGACGGGCCGCGTCCACCCGACCATTCGACATAGGCCACCGTCGCGTCATTGACGAGGCCGGAGAGATTGATGCCGAGCTGCGCCGCCCGACCCTCTTCGCCGTAAAACAGGAACTGCGGACTAAGGGTGTCGATGCGCTGTGTGAGCACGACGAGCAGGCGGTTGCTGTCGTTGGTCGCGCCCCAATCGAGGCTGAAGCCGTCGCGGCCCGGCTGCCGGGCGAGCCGAGGCGAGAAGAGTGCGGTGAGCGAACCACCCTGCCACAAACGCTGGCCGCGAAGCAGGACGCTGCCCTGGCGGTTTTCCTTCAGCGTGGCAGGGTCGATGGAGACGACGGAACGCAGCGCGCCGCGGCGGAAATAGTCGGTCGGATTGTAGCCTATGGCCGCGCCGTGGCGCACATTGACGCGGCCGAAGTCGACGAGCGTGTCGCGTGCCAGCCGCCGGCTGAGATAGGCTTCCTTGACGGTGTTGATGGCACGATCGTCGCCGCGCGGCGCCGGCCAGCTGGCGTCGAGCCGGTCGGCGAACACCAGGCGCCAACCGTCGGCGAAGGCATGGTCGTAGCGCACGTCGAGCGACAGGCGACGTTCGTGCCGCATCGAGCCATCACCGCGTCGCCGCGCGGCGCCGAGCGTCACTTCGGCGAAGCTGCGCCAGTCGCCTGCGCGCACCACGGCCTCCGGCGCCTCGTCGGCGAGCCGCAGGGCATCGGCATCGTCCGCCCGCGCGGCAAAAGTCAGTCCCGCCAGAACGGCGAAAAGGAAGCGCCTGACAGGCTGCCCGCTCATTCAGGCCGGAAGCGCGGCAGATAGTCGCGTTGCAGCCAGGCTTCGGACACCTCGCGCTCCACCCAGTCCGAATAGCGCATGACGGTGACCCAGTCCGGCTGCAGGCCGTCGATGATCACCGTCTCGGTCGGGCGCTCGACGCCGAACACCTTCTGGTAGCGGCGATAGTAGGCCGTCTTCAGCAGCTTGTCGCTCTCGGTGAAGAAGCGCGCCTTGACCGGCCGGTTGCTCGCCGCATCGACCCACATCTCGATGCGGTGATAGTGGGCGTCTGGAGTCGCCGCCTCCAGCCCAAGCCTGATGGTGCGCCGCAGCTTGCGCTCGCCGTCGAGCGTCTCTTCCTCCTTTGCCGTAACGGCGCGATAGTCCTTGGCGAAGTTCACGGTCACCGCGTCGCCGTTGGAGGCTTGGCCGAGCAGGCGCTGCTGCGGCGAGAGGCGGATGCTGGCCTGGCTCGCCGGATCGAAGAACCACAAATCCTTGCCGTTGTAGAGGATCAGCTTGTTGGCGTCGCGCGCCGGCGCCACGTAGCGCACCAGGCTGCGGAACTGGCCGCCGCGGGGGTCGGCCTTAGAATAGATTGCCAGCGTGCTGCTGTCGGTCTGCTTGCCTTGGCGGTACTCGATCAGGGTGTTGGTAAGGCCGAAGGGATGATCGGGATTGCGGACGGCGTCGCTGGCGATCAGGATGTCCTGCGGGCTGGCGGCGTGCGCAACCCAGGCGAGAGCCAGGGCGAGAATGGATGCCAACGTCTTCATCTCTCCTCCTTACACATGGCGCAGGGCATCGACGATCGGCAGTTTCGCCGCGCGGCGCGCCGGCCACAAGGCGGAAGCCACCGTCACGCCGACCATACCGGCGACGCAGCCGGCGAGCAGCGGCACGTCCTGCCCGACGCGCACCAGCACCAGATAGGCATAGGAATAGCCAGGCGGCGTCCAGGTCCAGCCGCTGCCGTTAATCAGTCCGGAGACGGCCAGCGCACAGGCGAGGCCGGCGGCCGAGCCGATGGCGCCGAGCAGCAGTGCCTCGCACAGGAATAGGCGGCGGATGCCGGCGCGGCGCAGCCCCATGGCGCGCAAGGTGCCGATCTCGACGGTGCGCTCCGTCACCGCCGTGCCCATGGTGTTGCCGATGGTGAAGAGCACGATGACACCGATCAGCAGGGCGATGAAACCGAATATCGAGGCCATGAACTCGTCGGTCTGGCCGTAGATCGGATTGAGCGTCTGGAAGTCGAGCACTTCCAGCCCCTGCCAGCCGAATTCCCCGGCGAGCAGCGCTTCCAGGCGGGCGCGCGCCGCGGCCATCTGCGTCGTATGCCGCAGCTGGATGATGATCGCGGTCGCCTCGGGCCGGGCTGTGCCGTAGACCAGTTTCTGCGCCTGCGACAGGTGCATGGCCACGTACATGTCGTCGATGGCCTTGACGCCGAGGTTGTTGGCCCTGACCACGCTCAGGCTGGCCACGTTGGGTGCGCCGCGCGCGCCGGCGGCGAGTATCTCGATGCGGTTCCTCACCGCTGCGGCAGGCTGCGCCCTCTCTTGCGCCGAGAGGGTGAGGATGTCCGCCGGCGCGCTCACTCCGTCCGCTGGCCGCGCCGCGTCCTCCTGGCTGCAATCCGGCACGCCGAGCGCCGCACACAGCTTCAGCTTGCGCGCCACCCCGGTGCCGACCACCACCGCATCCTCGCCGGTGCCGGCGAGCGCCAGGGGCTGAGCGTAGCTCACCATGCCGTACTCGTTCCATTGCAGCATGCGGTTGCGCTCCTCGACCACCAAGCCGGTGGCGACCACCGAACGCGAGATGCCGGCCGAGAAGTTCCCCGCGACGCCGCCGAGCTGCAGCGTGGGGGTGACCACCGCCAGCATCGGCGAGAGCACGGCATCGCGCCGGATCGCCTCGACGATGCGCGGATAATCGGCGATGCCGTAGGCGGTCGGATTGTCGCCGCCATCGAGGAAGTAACCGCGGCGCTGGATCTGCAGATGTCCGCTGTATTGCACGAAGCCGGTCTGCATGCCATAGAGAATGTTGGAGCGATAGCCGCCGAAGAGCAGGATGGCGGTGAGGCCGACCACCATCGCCAGCAACGTGGCGAGCGAGCGGCGGCGGTTGCGCAACAGGTTGCGCAAGGCGAGAGACCAGAAATTCATGCCGTTGCCTCCGCTGCGACACGCCGATCGATGCCGGCAATGCGGCCATCGCGGATGAGGATCACGTCGTCGGCCTCGGCTCGCACCTGCGGATCGTGAGAGGAAAAAACGAAGCAGGCATCGTGCTCGCGCTGGAGCTTGCGCATCAGCGCGATGATGGCGGCGCCAGTGTGACTGTCGAGATTCGCCGTCGGCTCATCGGCCAGCACCAGCTTCGCTCCGGTCGCCAGCGCGCGGGCGATGGCGACGCGCTGGCGCTGGCCGCCCGACAACTGCCCGGGACGGCTGTCGCGGCGTTCGGCCAGCCCAACAGCGTCGAGCAGCGCCAGCACGCGCTTCCTGCGCTCGCCTGCCGGCGCCTTGGCCAGTACCAGCGGGTATTCGACGTTCTCGTAGACGGTGAGCACCGGCAGCAGGTTGAAGTTCTGGAAAACGAAGCCGATGTGCCGGGCGCGGAAATCCGACAGCGCATCATCCGGCATTGTTTGCACCGGCTGACCGGCCACGGCGATCTCGCCCCGATCGGGCCGGTCAATGCAGCCGATCAGGTTGAGCAAGGTTGTCTTGCCACTACCCGAGGGTCCGCTGAGCACCGTGAAACTGCCCGGACGGATGTCCAGGCTGATCTCGCTCACGGCGGGCACGGTGACCGCATCGAGATGGTAGACTTTCTCCACGTTTCGCAAACTGACTGGGTGCATCGTTATCCCCGGAAAAGGCAGTGCGCAGGCTGCGCACCGATCCGGGCAGCATCCTAAACAGCCTTCAACGGCGGGTCTTGAATGATTTCGACATCGCAGGACGCGGGCCGGACCGAACGGCCGTACCGGAGCATGCTCCGGGTCGAGCCCTGGGCCGAGGCCGGCCAGCCGCCCTTCAGCGCGGCGCGCTCCGAGCTATGGCTGCCGCGGGCGGCGCTGGCCTCCTGCGTCCGCGGCGTCATGAGCCGCGATACCCGCGCAGTAGCGCTGGCGGACGAGCAGCGCTACAACCACTTCCCCGCCTCGCCGTCCTGCGCCATCCTCTGGTATTTCAACGGCAGCGGCGAAATGATCGCGCAGGGGTACCCGGCGGAAGCCGGCAGCCCGCGGACGCCAGCCGGGCAAATCACATTCTGCGGCCCCTTTACCCGCCCGACCGTCAGCTGGAACCCGGGTCCGATGCACGCCATGATGCTGCTGTTGATGCCCGATGCGCTCGCGCATTTGACCGGCATCGATCCCGGCGCCCATCTCAACCGCGTTGTGCCCGTGAAAGATGTGTTCGACGACTCGTGGCTGGCCTTCTGCCGGGCGGTGTATGAGGCCGGAGACGACGAGCGGCGCATCGGCATCATCGAGTCGTTTCTGCTTCCCCGCTGGCAACAGCTTAGGCCAGCAGCGCCCTTGGCAGGCAGGCTGCTGGCCGACTGGTCGCAAAGCCTGGCGCTGCGCGCGACGACCTCGGGCATCGGGCGCAGCCTGCGCCAAGTCGAGCGCCGCATCAAGCAATGGACGGGGCACACGCTGCGCGAACTGCGAGGGTTGGGACGCTCAGAACAGGCTTTTTTCGACGGCGCAGCCGCGCACCGGGAGGGCGGCGTGAACTGGAGCGACGTGGCGAGCGGCGCCGGCTACGCCGACCAGTCCCATCTCACCCGCCAGACGCGCCGCATCACCGGCTTCGCGCCCGAGGAGCTGCGCCGCCGCATCGCGAACGAAGAGAGCTTCTGGTGCTACCGTCTCTGGGGCTTTGGGGCGGGAATAACGCCGGACAATTGAACGGTCGGGCCGGATTCCGTTCACCGCCTTGGCTGCTAGAAGACGATCACCTGGCGCACCGCCTCGCCCGCCGCGAGGCGGTCGAAGCCGGCATTGATCTCGTCGAGCTTGAGGCGCGAGGTGATCAGCTTGTCCACCGGCAGCTTGCCGGCGTGGTAGAGCGCGATGTAGTGCGGGATGTCGCGCGCCGGCACGGCCGAGCCCAGGTAGCTGCCCTTGATCGTCCTTTCCTCCGCCACCAGATTCACCGCCTGCAGATGGAAGCGATGGTCGGGATGCGGCAGGCTGCAGGTCACCGTGGTGCCGCCGCGCCGCGTGATCCGGTAGGCCATCTCCAGCGCGTCCACCGAGCTCGCCGCCTCGATGGCGTACTCGACGCCGCCGTGCGTCGCCGCCTTCACCTGCGCCACCAGATCCGGATCGTCCGAGTTGAAGACGTGCGTCGCGCCCAGCGCGAAGGCACGCTCCAGCTTGTCGTCGAGACGGTCGATGGCGACGATCTGGCGCGCGCCGGCGGCATGCGCGCCGAGCAGCGCGGCGAGGCCGACGCCGCCCAGTCCGACGATCGCCACCGTGGCGCCGAGCGGGATGCGCGCCGAGTTGATGACGGCGCCGACGCCGGTCAGCACGGCGCAGCCGAACACCGCGGCGACGTCCGCCGGCAGCTCCGGATCGACCTTCACCAGCGTGCCGCGCGAGACCACGGCGTATTCGGCGAAGCAGGAGACGCCGACCTGGTGGTTGAGCAGCGAGCCGTCGGCGCGATGCACGCGGCGCCCGCCGCCGAGCAGCGTGCCGGCGGTGTTCGCCGCCGCGCCCGGCTCGCACAGGGCGGGGCGCCCCTCCATGCAGGGCACGCAATGGCCGCAGCTCGGCACGAACACCAGCGCGACCGAGTCGCCGCGCGCGAGATCGGTGACGCCGGGCCCGCATTCCTCGACGATGCCGGCCGCCTCGTGGCCGAGCACCATCGGCATCACGCGCGGGCGGTCGCCGTTGATGATGGAAAGGTCGGAATGGCAAAGGCCGGCGGCGGTGATCTTCACCAGCACCTCGCCCGGGCCGGGCGCAGCCAGCTCGATGGTCTCGATGGCGACGGGGCGCGACTGCGCATAGGGGCCGGGGCGGCCCATCTCGTCGAGAATGGCGGCGCGGATCTTCATGCGATGCCTCCGAAGCAGAGATATTTGATCTCGAGATACTCCTCGATGCCGTACTTCGAGCCCTCGCGGCCGATGCCGGACTGCTTGACGCCGCCGAAGGGCGCCACCTCGTTGGACATGATGCCGGTGTTCACGCCGACCATGCCGTACTCGAGCGCCTCGCCGACGCGGAAGCAGCGCGCCACGTCGCGCGAGAAGAAGTAGGCGGCCAGGCCGAACTCGGTGTCGTTGGCCATGGCGACCGCCTCGGCTTCGGTCTTGAACCTGAACAGCGGCGCCACCGGGCCGAAGGTCTCCTCGCGCGCGCACTTCATGTCCGGCGTGACGTCGGCGATCACCGTCGGCTCGTAGAAGGTGCCGCCCAGCGCATGGCGCCGGCCGCCGGTGAGCACCTTGGCGCCCTTGGCCAGCGCGTCGGCGACGTGCTCCTCGACCTTGGCCAGCGCCTGCTCGTCGATGAGCGGGCCCTGCACGACGCCTTCCTCCAGGCCGCTGCCGACGCGCAGCTCCTTGGCACGCACCGCCAGCTTGACGGCGAAGGCGTCGTAGATGCCGTCCTGCACCAGCAGGCGGTTGGCGCAGACGCAGGTCTGGCCGGTGTTGCGGTACTTCGAGGCGAGCGCGCCCTCCACCGCGGCGTCGAGGTCGGCGTCGTCGAAGACGATCAGCGGCGCGTTGCCGCCGAGCTCGAGCGAGACCTTCTTGACGCTCGGCGCGCACTGCGCCATCAGCAGGCGGCCGACCTCGGTCGAGCCGGTGAAGGACAGCTTGCGCACGGTCGGGTTGCCGGTCAGCTCGCCGCCGATCTTCGGCGCGGACGCCGCACTGCCGGTGACGACGTTGAAGACGCCCTGAGGGAAGCCGGCGCGGTGGGCGAGCTCGGCCAGCGCCAGCGCGGTGAGCGGCGTCTGTTCGGCCGGCTTCACCACCACCGTGCAGCCGGCGGCCAGCGCCGGGGCGACCTTGCGCGTGATCATCGCCGCCGGGAAGTTCCACGGCGTGATGGCGGCGCAGACGCCGATCGGCTGCTTGACGACGATCAGCCGCTTGTCGGCCTGGGTGGCGGGGATGGTGTCGCCGTAGACGCGCTTGGCCTCCTCGGCGAACCACTCGACGAAGCTCGCCGCATAGAGCACCTCGCCCATCGCCTCGGCGTAGGGCTTGCCCTGCTCGATGGTCATCATGCGGGCGATGTCGGCGGCGTTCGCCAGCATCAGCTCGTACCATTTGCGCAGCACCGCCGCGCGCTCCTTCGCGGTCTTGTTGCGCCAGGCGGGCCAGGCGCGGTCGGCGGCCTCGATGGCGCGGCGCGTCTCGGCCGCGCCCATGTCGGGCACGGCGGCGACCAGCGCGCCGCTGGCAGGATCGGTGACGGGGAAGGTGGCGCCGCCGTCGGCGCCGCACCAGGCGCCGTCGACATAGGCGAGGCTTTTCAGGAGCTGCAGGTCGTTCAGGTTCATGGCTCGACGAAACACCCTCCGCCGGCAAGGTCATTCGCCGGGCGTCGGGTGTTATATTCCGTGTTCAAGGTTCAACAATTGTACCCGCCAATGAATGCCGCCGTCGCGCCGCGCACCGCCACCCTGATCCTGCTCTGCGGCAGCATCGTCGTCTCGCTCTCCCTCGGCATCCGCCACACCTTCGGCCTGTTCCTGCAGCCGATGACGCAGGATCTCGCCTGGAGCCGCGAGGCCTTCTCCTTCGCCATCGCCCTGCAGAACCTGATGTGGGGCGCCGGCGGGCCCATCACCGGCTGGCTGGCGGACCGCTTCGGCGCCGGCAAGGTGGTGTTCGGCGGCGGCCTGCTCTACGCCGCCGGTGTCGGGCTGATGGCGTATTCGACGACGCCCCTCATGTTCACCCTCTCCGCCGGCGTGCTGGTCGGCCTGGGCCTGTCCGCCACCACCTTCTCGGTGATCTACGGCGCCGTCGGCCGCGCCGTCGCACCGGAAAAGCGCGCCATGTCGCTCGCCCTCGTCGGCGCCGCCGGCTCCTTCGGCCAGTTCCTGCTGGTGCCGATGGGCCAGCACCTGATCGGCGACATGGGCTGGTTCGCCGCCCTGATGGGACTGACTTTTGCCGCGGCCTTCATGGTGCCGCTGGCGCTGGGCACGGCGGAGCGCACGGCGCATCCGGGCAGCGCCAACGCCATCGCCCAGTCGGCCGGCGAGGCGCTGCGCGAGGCCTTCGGCGAGCGCGCCTTCTGGCTGCTCACGCTCGGCTATTTCGTCTGCGGCTTCCAGGTGGTGTTCATCGGCGCCCACCTGCCCTCCTACGTCATCGACAAGGGACTCACCGCCAACACCGGCATGCTGGCGCTGGCGCTGATCGGCCTGTTCAACATCTTCGGCACCTACGGCTTCGGCCTCGCCGGCGGACGCTGGAGCAAGAAGAAGCTGCTCGCCGCCATCTACCTCGCGCGCAGCGCCGTCATCGTGCTGTTCCTGCTGGCGCCGCTGTCGCACCTCTCGGTGGCGATCTTCGCCGCGGCGATGGGCCTGCTCTGGCTCGGCACGGTGCCGCTCACCAACGGCCTGGTGGCGCAGATCTTCGGCGTGAAATATCTGGCCATGCTTTCCGGCTTCGTCTTCTTCAGCCACCAGCTCGGCAGCTTCCTCGGCGTCTGGCTGGGCGGCTTCATCTTCGACCGCACCGGCGCCTACGACATCGTCTGGGTGATCTCCATCGCGCTCGGCGTGCTCGCCGCGCTGGTGAACCTGCCGGTGGACGAGCGGCCGCTGGCACGGCTCTCCGCCCAGCCCACCCGATGAAGGCCGCACGCCTCGTCCTGATCGTCGTCGGCGTGGCCCTCGCCTCCTTCGCCGCCGGCTGGGCCTTCAAGGCCTACCTCAAGCCCGAGGCCGTCATCGATTACGTCAACCAGAAATTCTTCTGCAATTAGGCGCCGCGGCTTCGCCGTGTCGCGGGGACTGACTTTTCACTACGGCACACCCGGTGGCGTCCGGTCTGGCAACGGGGCATAATGACGCCATCGCGCCATGCCGGAGAACACCATGGAACACATGATTCAGTTGCACATCGAAAAGTTACCGGAGGGCGTTTATCTTGCGACCAGCGACGAGGTGCAAGGCCTGGTCGCGCAGGGACGCACTTTGCAGGAGACCCTGGAGATCGCCCGCGACGTGGCCAAGAAGCTGCTCGAGTCGCAGGCCGGGGTAACCGATGCGACGCTGCCGCCGCTCACCGAATCTTTCGATTACCCCCTGATCGTGGCGATCTGATGGGGCGGCTTGCCGGATTCAACTATCGGGAAATCGTCAAGCGACTGAAGCAGTTCGGCTTCGAGTTTCACCGCCAGGCGGCAGGCAGCCATGAAATCTGGTTCAACCCGGCAACCAACCGCTTCACCACCATCCCCAACCACCCCGGCGACATGCCCGAAGGCACGCTGCGCGCCATCCTCAAGCAGGCCGATGTCGACACGGAAAGGTTCTTGCAGAAGAAGTAAAAAACAGCCGCCAAAGGCCATTCCGGCCAGCTGCTGTCTGCGCGGATGCGTAGAAGTTTTACAACAGAATAAAAATCGCAAGGCAGCTATAAACAATTAACCAGCTTAAATCCATGTTTCTTGGTTAAGACGTGTCGAAAAGCTCATCCAAATCAAGACATGACATTATCGTAGCATGCCGACTCCATGATCGGCCTCTGTCTCGTAGCCCCCTTGATCTCAGTCGCGAATAGGCTTTGCCGAGCGTGTGGCGCCAATGTGGCTTCTCTTGGGTAGAATTCCAGCATTCCGTCCGGTTCGATAAATTCAGCGGTTACTCGCCATGCCGATTCCTCAGCTGTTCCGCGGTCGCATGACGGCCCCCGTCATTGCCGCGCCGATGTTCCTCGTCTCCGGCCCGCACCTCGTCATCGAAGCCTGCAAGGCCGGCGTCGCCGGCACCTTCCCGACGCTCAACGCGCGCCCGATCGAGGTGCTCGACGAGTGGCTGACGCAGATCAACGCCGAGCTGGGCGCAGCGATGGCGGCCGACCCGCAGGCGCCGGTGGCGCCCTACGGCGTGAACCTCATCCTGCACCACTCGAACACGCGGCTGGCGCAGGACTTCGAACTGGTGGTGAAGCACAAGGTGCCCTTCGTCATCACCAGCCTGGGCCACCCCGGCGAGGTGGTGAAGGCGGTGCATGCCTATGGCGGCGTGGTGTTCAGCGACGTCATCCACGCCTACCACGCGAAGAAGGCCATCGCCGCCGGCGTGGACGGCATCGTCTGCGTCGCGGCGGGCGCCGGCGGGCACGCCGGCACGCAGAGCCCCTTCTCGCTGGTGCGCGAGATCCGCGAGTTCTGGGACGGCGCGCTGG
>WYAY01000106.1 GCA_011526165.1 Sulfuritalea sp. | reverse complement strand
GATGCCGACGATGATGACGAAGGTGACGAAGCCGCCCGTGTAGAAGGTGTAGTACTTCTTCAGGTTGGCGTAGAACTGGGATTGGGTTGTCTGGGACATATTAGTCTTCCTCCCCTTCCTGGACGCCATATTCGTTGTCCAGTTTGTTCATGGTCTTGGCGTAGAACACGATGATGATCACGTAGATCGCCAGCGAGCCCTGGGCTGCGAACCAGAAGCCGAGCGGCCCGATGAAGGTGATGCTGTTCAGTTCACGCGAAAACCAGCCCGTGACGAAGGTGAAGACGAACCAGATCACGAACAGGACGCTCGTGATTTTCAGGTTTCGACTCCAGTACTCCTTGTGCTTTTCGGTAAGTTGCATGGAAGCGACTCCTCCTTGTTTTGACAAGTGCCGCAAGCTCCGCCGCGGGAAGCGGACGGAGGCGACGGCCGATTTACCGGTGCGGCCAGGGGTTCCCCTCTTGCCGCACCGCTCTCCTCACCCAGAAGTCGTTAGAGCAGAATTCTCCGGGTAGCCGGCATTATCGTCGGGTAAAACTGACAGATTGCTTACAGGAAGTCAGTTAGATGGGTGACGTACTTGCAGCGAAGTCTTGATGGTGCGGTGCAACAGACGGATTTTCCTTTTCGCACCATGAGGCTGGGCGGGAATATGGGATCTGGATGCTTCGCCGCAGCGAATCCGACGAAAGTTATCGTCTGCGGTCCCGCCGCCGCCCGTTTCGCGCCCGGCCGGGGGTTTTGCGATTCCCGCCGGAACCAGTATAATCGCGCCTCTTTTGCCGAAGGTCAGGCAGCTCAGTTGGTAGAGCAGCGGACTGACAACACGCCGCGAAGCGGCTTGTTGCGGCGAAGGCTAACTTGCGGAGCAAGTTAAGGGCGCAAGCCCGGCCGGAGCCAAAATCCGCGGCCGGTTGCAGGAAAACAGGTTTCAGAGGCCAGGTAGCTCAGTTGGTAGAGCAGCGGACTGAAAATCCGCGTGTCGGCGGTTCGATTCCGCCCCTGGCCACCAAAGATTTCGCCCCGCGCATGCGAGGCAAAATCTTCAAGAGCGGTGTTTCTGCCGATTTCGCCCCGCGCAAGCGGGGCAAGATCTTTATCGATGGGCGGTTTCACCCGAGCGTCCGCGTCAGGAAAATCATGAGCCTGCCCACGTGCCCCCAATGCCACTCCGCACACGTCTATGAAGACGGCGCAATGCTCGTCTGCCCGGAATGCGCCCATGAATGGCCAAAGGGGGCGGCCGAGCCGGCCGAGGCGCCGCGTGTCGTTCGCGATGCCGTCGGGAACGTCCTTCAGGATGGCGATGCCGTGACGGTCATCAAGGACCTCAAGGTCAAGGGCTCATCCACTGTCGTCAAGGTGGGCACCAAGGTCAAGAACATCCGCCTGGTCGAGGGCGACCACGACATCGATTGCCGGATCGACGGCATTGGTGCGATGGGATTGAAATCCGAGTTCGTGAAGAAGGCTTGACTATGTATCCCGATCCGCTCCTCCAATGCCTGAAGAAACACGGCCAGCTGCTGGACTCGGAAATCGCATCGGCGACGGGCATTCCCCTCGCCAAGGTGCGCATCGCCCTGTCGGACCTGGCGCTGCGCGGGGAAATATCGAGGTGCAGCGTGACGCGCTTTGATAATGGCAAGCCCGTCGAGGCCATGCAGTGCCGCATTTCCGGCTATGTCCCGCCCGCCTCTCCCGGCAGGAAACCGAACCGGTAAGCACCCTTCCAGGCCGGTTCCGCACCTGGCAGCCATGCCAGTCGAGGCCCGCCGCCCAGGCGGGCGCTTTCTTCGCCGGGCTTGACCTGCATCAGCGCTTTGGCCGGAAAGGCTAATGCTATAATTTCCTTGGAAAATTCCGCAGCGAACGGCTTCCGATGCAACTTTATGCCCTCGGCCTCAACCACCATACCGCGCCGCTTGCCGTGCGCGAGCAGGTGGCGTTCGATCCGCTGCGCCTGCCGCAGGCGCTGGTCGAACTGACGCGCGGGCGGGAGGTGCGCGAGGCGGCCATCCTGTCGACCTGCAACCGCACCGAACTGTACTGCGCGGCCGAGGCGCCCGAGCGGGCGGCGGACTGGCTGGCGGAGTATCACCAGCTGGCGCCGAGGAACATCTCGCCCTACCTGTACACCCTGCCCAGCCGCGATGCCGTGCGCCACATGTTCCGCGTCGCCAGCGGGCTCGATTCGATGGTGCTGGGCGAGCCGCAGATCCTCGGCCAGATGAAGCAGGCGGCGCGCGTGGCGGAGAACGCCGGCACCCTGGGCACGCTGCTGCACAAGCTGTTCCAGAAGACCTTCGCCGTGGCCAAGGAGGTGCGCTCCACCACCGCCATCGGCGCCAACATCGTCTCCATGGCGGCGGCCACGGTGCATCTGGCCGAGCGCATCTTCGAGAATATCGCCGAGCAAAAGGTGCTGTTCATCGGCGCCGGCGAGATGGTCGAGCTGTGCGCGGCGCATTTCGCCGCGCAGCAGCCGAAGCGCATCACGGTGGCCAACCGCACGCAGGCGCGCGGCGAGGCGCTGGCGGAGCGCTTTTCCGGCGACGCCATGCGGCTCGACGAGATCGGCGAGCGGCTGGCCGAGTACGACATCGTCGTCTCCTGCACGGCGAGCCCGCTGCCGATTATCGGGCTGGGCATGGCCGAGCGCGCCATCCGGACGCGGCGCCACCGGCCGATGGTGATGGTGGACCTGGCCGTGCCGCGCGACATCGAGCCGGAGGTCGCCCAGCTCGACGACGTCTTCCTGTATTCGCTCGACGACCTCGGCGCCATCGTCGAGTCGGGGCTGGAATCGCGCGAGAAGGCGGTCATCGAAGCCGAGGAAATCATCGCCTCGCGCGTCGACGGCTTCCTGCACTGGCTCGAGGCGCGCGAGGCGGTGCCGACCATCCGCGCCCTGCGCGACACGGCCGAGCGCATGCGCCGCCACGAGGTCGAGCACGCCCTCAAGCTGCTGGCCAGGGGCGAGGACCCGCAGCGCGTGCTGGAGGCGCTCTCGCACGGCCTCACCAACAAGCTGATGCACGGGCCGACCGCCGCGCTGAACCAGTCCGAAGGGGTCAGCCGCGCCGAACTGGCCGAGCTGATCGCCCGCATCTATCACCTGCATCCCGAAGATTAGCTGCATGGGCGGCGTCCCGCGCTGCGCGCGGGGATGCGCCGTTCGCTCCCGACATGAAGACCAGCATCCGCGACAAGCTCGAATACCTCTCCCGGCGCATGGCCGAGCTCGACGCGCTGCTCGCCAGCGAAACGGCGACGCGGGACATGGACGCCTATCGCCGGTTCACCCGCGAGCACGCCGAGATCGCGCCGGTGGCGGCGCTTTACGCCGCCTATCGCAAGGCCGAGGGGAACCTGCAGTCGGCCCAGGCCATGCTGGCCGACGCCGAGATGAAGGACCTCGCCGAGGAGGAGATGCGCGCCTGCCGCGAGGAGATGGCGCGCCTCGAGGACGAGTTGCAGCGGGCGCTGCTGCCGAAAGACCCCAACGACGAGCGCAACCTGTTCCTGGAAATCCGCGCCGGCACCGGCGGCGAGGAATCGGCGCTGTTCGCCGGCGACCTGTTCCGCATGTATGCGCGCTACGCCGAGCGGCAGCGCTGGAAGGTGGAAGTGGTCTCGCAGAACCCGTCCGACCTGGGCGGCTACAAGGAAGTCATCCTGCGCCTCGTCGGTTCGGGCGCCTACTCGAAGCTGAAGTTCGAGTCGGGCGGCCACCGCGTGCAGCGCGTGCCGGAGACCGAGGCGCAGGGCCGCATCCACACCTCGGCGTGCACCGTGGCGGTGCTGCCCGAGGCGGACGAGGTAGCCGACGTGGTCATCAACCCGGCCGAGCTGCGCATCG
>WYAY01000105.1 GCA_011526165.1 Sulfuritalea sp. | reverse complement strand
GCCCTGCGGCTCGTCGTTCTTGATGAAGTCGCCGCCGAGCCAGAACTGGTAGGCGGCCTTGGCGAAGGGCTCCGGGCGCAGGCCGAGCTTGGGCTTGATGATGGTGCCGGCGATGTAGCCGCCGTCCTTGACCGGGCGGCCGAGGATGCGCCACATGTCCGAGATGTCCTTGGCCGGGCCGTCGAAGAGCTGGATGGCGCGCTCGGGCATGTAGAAGTCGTACATCTTGGCGTACTCGATGTCGCCCATGCCCTGGTTGTTGCCGATGGTCAGCGTCAGGAAGGAGACGATCATCATGCGGCCGTCGCTGATGTTGCGGTCGAACAGGTCGATCGGATAGGCGATGCGCATCTCCTCGGCCGCCTCGTCGATGAGATAGACCAGCGCATCGACGCCCTTGGTGAACTCATCGGTGGTGCTCACCTCGACGTTGGTGCCGGTAGACGACTCGGCGGCGAAGTGGGCGGCGGCCGAAAGATAGCCGTAGCCGGCCTTCGGCTTCATCTTGTAGGCGCAAAGAATGTGCTTGCCGCCCTTGATGAGGTCTTCTTCCCTGAGGCTGAGGTCGGCGTAGCGGTTCGACTGGTCCATGTGCTCTCCTTGTGTCGCGTTCGTTTGTGTATGGGGCGCACTCTATTCCCGAAAATCCATAAGGTGAACTAAATATTTGTTATGGTATTCTTGGCCTATTGCTTATAGAAAGCCCCGACCATGCACCTGACCCTGCGCCAGCTGAAGATCTTCGAGGCGGTGGCCCGCCACCTGTCGTTCTCGCGCGCCGCCGACGAGCTGCACCTGACCCAGCCCGCCGTGTCCATGCAGGTGAGGAGCCTCGAGGAGGCGGCCGGACTGCCGCTCACCGAGCAGGTCGGCAAGCGCGTCTACCTCACCGAGGCGGGCGAGGAGCTGGCGCGCCACGCCCGCGTCATCGCCCAGCAGTTGCGCGAGGCGGAGGAGGCGCTGATGGCCATCAAGGGCCTGCGCGGCGGCCGGCTCAACATCGGCGTGGTGTCCACCGCCAAATACTTCGCGCCGCGCCTGCTGACGGCCTTCCGCCAGCAGTACCCGGAAGTCGAACTGCGCCTGGGTGTGCACAACCGCGGCGAGATCGTGCAGCAGCTGGCCGACAACGACATCGACCTGGCCATCATGGGGCGGCCGCCGCAGGAACTGGAGACGGTGTCCGAGCCCTTTGCCGAGAACCCGCTGGTCTTCGTCGCCGCGCCGGATCATCCCCTGGCGGCGGCGAAGCGCATTGCGCCGCAGCAGCTGGCCGGGGAAAGCTTCCTGTTGCGCGAGCCCGGCTCGGGCACGCGGGCGGCGATGGAACGCTTCCTGGCGGACAACGGCGTGGTGCCGCAGCGCACGGTGGAGATGACCAGCAACGAGACCATCAAGCAGGCGGTGATGGCGGGCATGGGGATTTCCTTCATCTCCGAGCGCACCATCGTGCTCGAGCTGGCCACCGGCTACATCGTCCGCCTTAACGTGGCGGGTACGCCGCTCAAGCGCCATTGGTTCGTGGTGCACCGCGCCGAGAAGCGCCTGCTGCCGGTGGCGGAGGCCTTCCGCCGGTTCCTGCTGCAGGAGAGCGGCGGGCTGGACGAGCCGCCGAAGGACTTGCCGAAAGCTAGCGCTGCGCGCGAATCCAGTCGCGCCAGGCCGCGAAAAGCTGCGGGTCGACCGCGGCGATGACCGAGCGCTTCCACAGGTCGTCGGCGTCGAAGTCGTCCTTCTTCAGGGTGCACATGCGCCCGCCCGCCTCTTCGAGGATCAGGCGCCCGGCGGCATAGTCCCACAGCTTCTGGCCGCCGTGCAGCAGCAGGTCGAGGCGGCCGGCGGCGACGTAGGCCCACTCGAGCGTGCTGCAGCCGAAGTTGCGCTGCGAGTAGTAGGGCGGCCGCGTGGCGAGGTCGTCGCCCAGCTTCTTCGGGATGCGCTTGAAGTCGACGCCGGCGACGCACTCCTTCAGGCTGACCGCCGGCGGGCGCAGCGGCAGCTTCAGACCGTTCATGGTGACGCCGCCGCCGCGCGAGGCGGCGAACATCTCGCGCGTGGCCGGGTCGTAGACCACGCCGACGACGGCGCGGCCTTCGACGAAATAGGCCACCGAGATGGCGAAGAAGGGCAGCCCGGCGACGAAGTTGGTGGTGCCGTCGATCGGATCGACCACCCACAGCCCCTCGCCGCCCTCGTCCCAGAGCCGGCGCTGCTCGGCCTCGCCCATCTCCTCCTCGCCCAGCATCGGGCGCTCGCGCAGGCGCTGCAGCCGCTCGGCCAGCGCGCGCTGCGCGGCGATGTCGACCTCGGTGAAGATGGTGCCGTCGCCCTTGTGCTCGCGCACCACCCGCAGGTAGCGCGGCATCACCACCTGGGCGGCGACCTCGCGCACCACCTGCGTCACGGCGGCGGCCAGTTCGTAGTAGGGTGCCGTCACCGCGGTTCGTCCTTCCATTTGATCGAGCAACCGATGCTCGGGATCTGTTCGCGCGGCCCCTGGCCGGTCTGCGCCACCTGCAGCATGGCCTCGAACAGGTCGCGCCGTGCCGCCGGGACTGACTCTTTCCGCGAGGCATCGAGGCGGCCGCGGTACTGCAATTCGAGTTGCGCGTTGAAGCCGAAGAAGTCGGGCGTGCACACCGCGCCGTAGGCCTTCGCCACCGCCTGCGATTCGTCGAGCAGGTAGGGGAAGGGGAAATCCAGCTCGCGGGCGACGCGCACCATGTTGTCCCAGGAATCCTCCGGGTAGTCGGTCGGGTCGTTCGACATGATGGCGACGGCGCCGATGCCGTGGCCCCGCAGATCGCGGCAGTCGCGGAGGATGCGCTCGAGCACCGCCTTGACGTAGGGGCAGTGGTTGCAGATGAACATCACCAGCAGGCCGTTGGGGCCGCGTGCGCTGGCGGGCGAATGGCGGCGGCCGTCGGTGCCGGGCAGGTCGAAGTCGGGGGCCTTCCAGCCGAAGTCGCAGATGGGGGTGGTGAGGCTGACCATGATGCGGTGGGAAAAAAGTGAAGGCTGCGGAATAATAGCACGATGACTTCGCGCTTCTTCTGTCCGCAGCCGCTGGCGCCGAACAGCCTGGCCGAGCTGCCGTCCGCCGCTGCGCACCACGCCCTGCGCGTGCTGCGTCTCGGCGTCGGTGACGCCGTTGTGCTCTTCAACGGCGCCGGCGGCGAGTACCCGGGGCGCATCGTCGAGGCCGGCCGCATCGTGCGCGTGCAGCTCGGCGACAGGCTGGACGTCGAGCGCGAATCGCCGCTCGACATGACGCTGGCGCAGGCGCTGCCCTCCGGCGACAAGATGGACTTCGTCGTGCAGAAGGCCGTCGAGCTGGGCGTCGTGCGCATTCAGCCGCTGCTGGCGTCGCGCAGCGTGGTGCGGCTGTCGGGCGAGCGTGCCGCGCGCCGCGTCGAGCATTTGCGCCAGGTGGCCATCTCCGCCTGCGAGCAGTGCGGCCGCAACCGGCTGCCGGAAATCGCGCCGATTCTTGATCTGCGGCAATGGCTTGCCGGATTGGCGCAGGACAATGAAATACAGCGTGAAATGCAGCGGCTGCTGCTTTCGCCGGAGGGCGGCTGCCGGCCGCGCGAACTGGCCGGGAACCGCTTCCTGCTGCTGGTCGGGCCCGAAGGCGGGCTGGACAAGGAGGAAGCGGCGGCGGCCAGGCTGGCGGGATTTGCGGACCTGTCGCTCGGCCCGCGCATCCTGCGCACGGAAACGGCGGGCCCCGCCGCGCTGGCTGCGCTGGGCGCGCTGCGGGGCGATCTTTGAGGGAGGCGAGCATGTTCGAATCGGCGGAACTGGGACACAAGATCGATAAGAAGACCTACGACAAGGAGGCGCCGAAGTTGCGCGCCGACCTGCTCGACGCGCAGTTCGACGTCGGCGAACTGAAGAAATTTCCCGTCATCATCCTCATCAACGGCGTCGACGGCGCCGGCAAGGGCGAGACGGTGAACCTGCTCAACGCCTGGATGGACCCGCGCCACATCCAGACGCATGCCTTCCCGCCACCCTCCGACGAGGAGCGCGAGCGCCCCTTCATGTGGCGCTTCTGGCGCGCGCTGCCGCCGCGGGGCAAGATCGGCATCCTCTTCGGCAACTGGTACACCGACCCGATCGTGAACCGGGTGATCAAGGTTACCAAGGCGGCCGATCTCGACCAGTCCATCGAAGAGATCAACCGCTTCGAGCAGATGCTCGCCGACGAGGGCGCGCTGATCCTCAAGTTCTGGTTCCACCTCTCGAAGGACGCGCAGCGGAAGCGCCTGAAGGCGCTGGAAAAGGACAAGGACACGCGCTGGCGCGTGACCAAGGCCGATTGGGAGCACTTTGCCATCTACGACAAGTTCCGCGCCGTCTCCGAGCACGCCCTGCGCCACACCAGCACCGGCGTGGCGCCGTGGATCGTCGTCGAGGGCGCAGACGAGCAGTACCGCTCGCTGACCGTGGCGAAAATTCTGCTCGACGCCATGCGCAAGCGCGTCGACCAGGAGAAGAAGGGTGCGCGCCGCGTCGCCGTCAGCGCGCCGCCGCCGCCGCCCGCCGCGGACCGGCGCGACCTCATCAACTCCCTCGACATGAAGCTGGCGCTGACCAAGAAGAAGTTCGACAAGGAGCTGGAGAAGTACCAGGGTCGGCTGAACCTGCTCACGCGCAATCCGAAGTTCAAGGAGCGCTCCCTGATCTGCGTCTTCGAGGGCTCGGACGCCGCCGGCAAGGGCGGCAGCATCCGCCGCATTACCGGCGCGCTGGATGCGCGGCAGTACGCCATCGTGCCGATCGCCGCCCCCACCGAGGAGGAGCGCGCCCAGCCCTACCTGTGGCGTTTCTGGCGCCACGCGCCGCGCATCGGCCGCGTCACCATCTTCGACCGTTCCTGGTACGGCCGCGTGCTGGTCGAGCGCGTCGAGGGCTTCGCCCGGGAAGAGGACTGGATGCGCGCCTATGCCGAGATCAACGATTTCGAGGACCAGCTCGTCAGGAGCGGTGCCATCGTCGCCAAGTTCTGGCTGGCCATCACCGCCGAAGAGCAGCTCAAGCGCTTCAAGGAGCGCGAAAAGACCCGCTTCAAGCGCTTCAAGATCACCGAGGAGGACTGGCGCAACCGCAAGAAGTGGAACGACTACGAGCATGCCGTCTGCGACATGATCGACCGCACCAGCACCGAGATCGCGCCGTGGACCCTGGTCGAGGCCAACGACAAGCTGCATGCCCGCATCAAGGTACTGAAGACCTTGTGCGACCGCATCGAGTCGGCCCTCAGGGAGTGACGCACGAGGTGCTGAAGGGTGAAGCCGCCGATGAACGGCGGGAAAGCGGGGCACAACGGCACGGGGGCGTGAAATATTTCTGCCCCCTTGCCGTTTTCATAAGCTAAAATCCAAGTAAAACATTGGCTTGGGCAGGCTGCTTGATAAACATTCTCGGTGTGGTGACATGACGGCACCCGAATCTCCGCGGCATTACGTTTCCTGGTTCCGCCAGGCGGCGCCGTATATCCACGCCTTCCGCGGGCGCACCTTCGTCATCGGCTTCGATGGCGAGGTGGCGCAGGGCGCGCTCGCCCAGGCCCTGGCGCAGGATTGCAACCTGCTCGCCGCGCTCGGCATCCGCCTGGTGCTGGTGCACGGCGCGCGGCCGCAGATCGAGGCGGAACTGGCGCGGCGCGGCCTCAAGGCGAAATACCACAAGGGGCTGCGCGTCACCGACGCCGCGGCGCTGGAGTGCGTCAAGGCGGCGATGGGCGTCACCCGTCTGGAGATCGAGGCGCTGCTCTCGCAGGGTCTGCCCAACACGCCGATGGCCGGCGCCTACATGCGCGTGACCGGCGGCAACTTCATCACCGCCAAGCCGGTCGGCGTGATGGACGGCGTCGACTACCAGTACACCGGCGCGGTGCGCAAGATCGTCGCCGAGGAGATCAGCGCCGACCTCGACCAGAACAACGTCGTGCTGATCAGTCCGATCGGCGTCTCGCCCGCCGGCGAGATCTTCAACCTCAGCCTGGAGGAGGTGGCCGAGGCGGTCGCCGTCTCGCTGCAGGCCGAGAAGCTGATCTTCCTGTGCGACGCGCCCGGCGTCACCGACGCGCGCGGCAGGCTGATCGACGCGATCACCGCCGACGAGGCCGCGCAGCTGCTGAAGAAGCCGAAGCGCCTGACCGAGGATCTCGGCCTCTATCTGCCCTGCTGCGTGCGGGCGACGCGCGCTGGCGTCAAGCGCGCGCACCTGGTCGACCGCGATGTCGACGGCGGCCTGCTGCTCGAGCTGTTTACCCACGAGGGCGTCGGCACCGTGGTGACGCGCGATCCGCTGGCGCAGCTGCGCGAGGCGACCATCGACGACGTCGCCGCCATCGTCGGCCTGATCGCGCCGCTGGAGGCGGACGGCACACTGGTGCGGCGCGGCCGCGAGCGGCTCGAAATGGAGATCGGGCGCTTTTCCGTGCTCGAGCACGACGGCGTGATCCTCGGCTGCGCGGCGCTCTACCCGTTCAGCAAGGACAAGGCGGCGGAGCTCGCCTGCCTGGCCGTCAATCCCGACTACCGCCGCCTCGGCTACGGCGAGCAGCTGCTGCATTACATGGAGCGGCGGGCCAGGAAGGCGGGCTTGAAGCGACTGTTCGTGCTGACGACGCGCACCGCCCACTGGTTCATCGAGCGCGGCTTCAAGGAGGCCGGCATCGACTCGCTGCCGCGCGAGAAGCGGGAGCTGTACAACTGGCAACGTCGTTCCAAGGTGCTTGGCAAGGCCTTGTAAGGGGCGCCCATGTTCGAAGCCCTCAAGGGCATCACCTTTTCGCTGCGCTTCCGCCTCATCGCGGCGGCCTGCGCCGCCCTGGTGCTGGGGCTCTGGATGCTGGCGGCGAACAGCGTGCGGCTGCTCGACGAGGCCTTGCTGGCACGGGAGAACCGCCACCTCGCCGAACTGCAGGCGCTCTACAGCGCCTCGCTGGCGGTGCCGCTGGCCGAACGCGACCACGCCCGGCTGACCCGCCTGGTCGCCCAGTTGGGGCAGCAAACGGGCACCCGCTATTTCGTGCTGACCGATGCGGCGCGCCGCGTCGTCGCTGCCGAGGGTTGGGACCCTCTCGCTCCCCTGCCGCCGGCCATGCAGGACTTTGCCCTGCTGCCGCGCGAGGCGACGCGCTTCGACGGCATGGTGACGCTGCGTCTCGGCGAGCGCGAGGTCGGCAGCGCGCACTTCGGCATCGATACCCAGTTCCTGCGCCAGGCCAGCGCCAACCTATTGTGGCAGAGCACCGCCATCGGTTGGGCAGCCCTGCTGCTTACGGCGGTCCTGCTCGCTTTCGTCAGCTACTGGCTGACGCGCAACCTGCGCGTGCTGCAGCAGGGCGTCGCGGCGCTCGAGGGCGGGGCGACCGACGTGCGGTTGCCGGCGGGCGGCAACGACGAGATCGGCAGGCTGACGCGCGCCTTCAACCGCATGTCGCAGGCGCTCGACGAGCGCGTCGAGGCGCTCAAGAAGAGCGAGGCGCGCTTCCATGCCATCGCCGACTACACCTACGGCGTGGAAGCCTGGTTCAATCCGCGCGGCCGCCTGATCTGGATCAACCGCTCCGTCGAGCGCATCACCGGTTACACGCCGCTGGAGTGCCTGCTGTCGAACAACCTGGTCGACATGCTGATTTTCGAGAAGGACCGCAAGCTCGCTCTGGAGGTGGCGCTCAAGGCCCTGCACGGCAGCAGCGGGGACAACTTCGAGGTGCGCCTCAGGCGCAAGGACGGCGGCATCGTGTGGACCGTGCTGAACTGGCAGCCGATCCACGGCCCGAAGGGGGAATACCTCGGTCTGCGCGTTTCCGGCGACGAGATCCAGGCCCGCAAGGAGGCCGAGCTGAAGCTGCTCGACACGGTGGTCGAGCTCCGCCGCACCCAGGCGCTCAAGGAGTACTACATCACCACCAGCAACGAGGAGCGCGCGCGCCTGGATGCGCTGCTCAACGTCATGAAGACCGGCGTGCTCTTCGTGGATGGCAACCAGCGCGTCGTTTATATCAACAATGCCATGCGCGACATCTGCCAGCTGCCGTATGACGAGAACCTGACCGGCCTGCGCGACAGCGGCATGCTCGACCGCACGGCGCACCTGCGCAGCGACGATGCCGCCTATCGCCGGCATGTCGAGGAGGTACTGGCCAGCGGGGCGGAGGTCAGCGAGCCTTTCGAGATTCCGTTCCGCGACGGCCGTATCGTCACCGGCATCTCCGCCCTCGTGCCGGGCGACAAGCCGGGCCGGCATATCGGTCGCGTCTGGATCTACGAGGATGTCACCCGCCAGAAGCAGCTCGAGGTCCAGCTCGTCCGGCTGGCCGAGCGCGACCCGCTCACCAACCTCTACAACCGCCGCCGCTTTCACGACGAGATCGGGCGCATCATTGCCGACGCCTCGCGCCGCAAGAGCCATGCGGGGCTGCTCGCCATCGACCTCGACGGCTTCAAGCCGGTCAACGACGAATTCGGCCACCAGGCCGGCGACGCCGTGCTGGTGCGCCTGGCCGAGGAGGTCGGCGCCATCGTGCGCCGCAACGAGATCTTCTTCCGTATCGGCGGCGACGAGTTCGCCATCCTGGCACCGGACGCCGACGAGGAGGAAATGGTCGGCCTTGCCCGCCGCGTCGGCGGCAAGATCGCCGACATGCGGTTCAAGTTCGCCGGGCGCGAGGTGCAGATCACCGCCAGTCTCGGTATCGCCCTCTATCCCAAGCATGCCGCCGACAGCGAAGAGATGATCGCCCGCGCCGACTCCGCCATGTATCAGGCCAAGATGAGCGGCAAAAACAGGTGGGCCGTCTACGGCAGCGCGAAGCTGCATTGATCGGGGTAAAATAAGGCGCTGCTGCCCGCTGCGCGGGCGTATTAACTCGTGAAAGGAATCGCAATGGGCCGCATGGTGAAATGCGTCAAGCTGGGCCGGGAGGCGGAAGGCATGGATTTCCCGCCGGTGCCGGGCGAACTGGGCAAGCGCATTTTTGAGAACGTTTCCAAGGAAGCCTGGCAGCAGTGGGTCAAGTTCCAGACCATGCTGATCAACGAAAACCGCCTCAACCTGGCGGACGCCAAGGCGCGAAAATACCTCGCCGAACAGATGGAGAAGCATTTCTTCGGCGCCGGCGCCGATCAGGTGCAGGGCTACGTGCCGCCGAAGCCCTGATCCCCGCCAGGAAGCAAAAAAGCCGCGCCAGGAGCGCGGCTTTTTGTTTCCCGGAAAGTCAGTCGCTGCAGGACGGCGATTATGACTGCCGTTTCAGCGTTCTCACGCCCTCTGCACTGGCCAGCAGCGCGACATCCGCCCCGCGCAGGGCGAAGAGGCCGTTGGTGACGACGCCGACTATGGCGTTGATGCGGGTTTCCAGTGCCTTCGGGTCGGTGATGCTGAGGCCCTTCACGTCGAGGATGATATTGCCGTTGTCGGTGGTGAAGCCGGCGCGCAGCACCGGCTCGCCGCCGAGCTTCGCCAGCTCGCGCGCGACATGGGCGCGGGCCATCGGGATGACTTCGACGGGCAGGGGGAACCTGCCCATCGTCTGCACCAACTTGGAAGCGTCGGCGATGCAGACGAACTTTTGCGCCACGGCGGCGACGATCTTCTCCCGCGTCAGCGCGCCGCCGCCGCCCTTGATCATGGCGAGGCCGGCGTCGATCTCGTCGGCGCCGTCCACGTACACCGGGATGTCGGCAACGTCGTTGAGGTCGAGTACCTGGATGCCGTGGCCGGCGAGGCGCTTCGCCGTGGCTTCCGAACTGGCGACGGCGCCGGGGATGCGGTCCTTGATCTTGCCCAGCTCGTCGATGAAGCAGTTGGCCGTCGAGCCGGTGCCGACGCCGATGATGGCGCCGGGCACCACGTAGTCGATGGCGGCGCGGGCCACCGCCTGCTTGAGTTCGTCCTGGGTCATTTCATCCTGCCGATTGATGGGTTCGGCAGGATTTTACTTCTTCTTTGATGGCGGCAGGTCGGTGCAGCTGCCCTCATACACTTCCGCCGCCATGCCGATGGATTCGCCCAGGGTCGGGTGCGGGTGGATGGTCTTGCCGATGTCCACCGCGTCCGCGCCCATCTCGATGGCCAGGGCGATCTCGCCGATCATGTCGCCGGCGTTTGTGCCGACGATGCCGCCGCCGACGATGCGGTGGCCCCCGTTTTCCGAGTCGTCGAAGATCAGCTTGGTGAAGCCCTCTTCGCGGCCGTTGGCGATGGCGCGGCCGGAGGCGGCCCAGGGGAACTTGCCGACGCCGACCTTGACGCCCTGCTTCTTCGCCTCGTCCTCGGTGAGGCCGACCCAGGCGACTTCCGGATCGGTGTAGGCGACGCCGGGAATCACGTTCGCATCGAAGAAGGCCTTGTGTCCTGCCGCGGCCTCCGCCGCGACGTGGGCTTCGTGCACAGCCTTGTGCGCCAGCATCGGTTGGCCGACCAGGTCGCCGATGGCGTAGATGTGCGGCACGTTCGTCCGCATCTGCCGGTCGACGGCGATGAAGCCGCGCGCGTCCACCGCCACGCCGGCCTTGTCGGCGCCGATCTTGCTGCCGTTCGGGCTGCGGCCGGCGGACTGCAGGATCATGTCGTACATCTGGGGTTCGGCAGGGGCTTTCTCGCCTTCGAAGCTGACCTTGAGGCCGCCCGATAGCGCCTCGACCTTGACGGTCTTCGTCTTCAGCATCACCTTGTCGAAGCGGCCGGCGTTCTTCTTCTCCCACACCTTGACGAGGTCGCGGTCCGGGCCCTGCATGAGGCCGTCGAGCATCTCGACGACATCGACCTTCGCGCCGAGCGCCGAGTACACCGTCGCCATCTCCAGACCGATGATGCCGCCGCCGATCACCAGCAGGCGCTTCGGCACGAAGCGCAGTTCCAGCGCACCGGTGGAATCGACGATGCGCGGGTCGTCGGGGATGAAGGGCAGGCGCACGGCGCTCGATCCCGCGGCGATGATGCACTTGGCGAAGCGGATGACCTTCTTGCCGCCGGCCTTCTCCTGGCCCTCGCCCTGGGTGAGTTCGACCTCGAGGTGGTTCGCGTCGAGGAAGTGGCCGTAGCCGCGCACGATGTCCACCTTGCGCGCCTTGGCCATGCCGGCGAGGCCGTGCGTGAGCTTCGAGACGACCTTGGCCTTGTGCGCGCGCAGCTTGTCGAGGTCCACTTTTGGGGCGGCGAAGATCACGCCGTGATCGGCCATGTGCGCCGCTTCCTCCATCACCGCGGCGACGTGCAGCAGCGCCTTGGAGGGGATGCAGCCGACGTTGAGGCAGACGCCGCCGAGCGCGGCGTAGCGTTCGACGATCACGGTCTTCAGGCCGAGATCGGCTGAGCGGAAGGCGGCGGAGTAGCCGCCGGGACCGGCGCCGAGGACGAGCATGTCGGTTTCCAGATTTACCTCCCCGCGCCACGCCGCAGGCGTGGGGCTGGCACTCAGCTCCCCTCTCCCGCTTGCGGGAGAGGGGCTGGGGGAGAGGGCAGTCGGCGCTGCCGGCCCCTCTCCCCGCGGGGAAGAGGGAGAATCGGCGGCAGCCTCCAGCAGCAGCACCAGCGTGCCTTCGGAGACCTTGTCGCCGACCTTCAGCTTGATTTCCTTCACCGTGCCGGCGGCGGGGGCCGGCACTTCCATGGTGGCCTTGTCGGATTCCAGGGTGACGAGCGGATCCTCCGCCTTCACCGTGTCGCCGGGACTGACTTCTATGCCGATCACCGGCACGTCCTTGAAGTCGCCGATGTCGGGAACCTTCACTTCGAGCAGGCTCATTTTCTTTTCCTCGCCAGCTTGATGGTGTGCAGGACGATCGGACCCTGCGTCGCGGTGTCGAACTCGGCGCCGGCCATGACGCCGATTCGCGCCACCTCGGCCGCCGTCTTGCAGCGGTCGTAGGCGGCGAACATGGCGCCCAGGGCAAAGTTGCGCCCGGAGCCGATCCCCCAGAAGCGGTCGTAGTCGAACACCTCGCGGTAGGAATACACGCCGTAGATGCCCGAGCTGTTCACGATCAGCGCGGTGATCTGCGAGGACTCGTAGGGGTCGTCCTCGTCCTCCTTCGGATTCAGGTAGCCCTGCTCCTTGAGCACCGGGTGCAGGCGGCGGAAGGTCTCGTACACCTCCATGCGGCTGCCGAGCTTGATGTCCTCAAGCTTCGGCAGCAGGGCGGAGAGCACCAGGTGGTGGGCGCTGCTGCCGCACAGGCCGATCCAGGAGCCGCCGATCTCGATGATCTTGTCGTGCTCGCCCTTGTACTGGCGGCCGAGGCGCGTGTCGCCGAAGGTGGTGAGCGAGTCGGCGGCGATGGCCGCCATGCCGTTCTTCTTCACCGCGACGATGGTGGTCATAGCAGCACCCGCCGCATGTCGGCCAGCACCTGCGCGAGGTAGGCCGTGAAGCGCGCCGCCTGGGCGCCGTCGATGACGCGATGGTCGTAGGACAGCGACAGCGGGATCATCAGCCTCGGCTGGAAGGCCTTGCCGTCCCACACCGGCTTCGTCTGCGACTTCGAGACGCCGAGGATGGCCACCTCCGGCGCGTTGATGATCGGCGTGAACGCCGTGCCGCCGATGCCGCCGAGGCTGGAGATGGAGAAGCAGCCGCCCTGCATCTCGGCCGGGCCGAGCTTGCCCTCGCGCGCTTTCGCCGATAGTGCGCCCATCTCCTTGGCGATCTCCAGCACGCCCTTCCTGTCGGCGTCGCGGATCACCGGCACCACCAGCCCATTGGGCGTGTCGGCGGCGAAGCCGATGTGGAAATACTGCTTGTAGACCAGATTCTCGCCGTCGAGCGAGGCATTGAAGTCGGGGAACTTCTTCAGCGCCGCGACGGCGGCCTTGATGAGGAAGGCGAGCATGGTCAGCTTCACCCCGGACTTTTCGTTCTCCTTGTTGAGCTGCACGCGCAGCGCTTCGAGGTCACTGATGTCGGCCTCGTCGAACTGCGTGACGTGCGGGATCATCACCCAGTTGCGGGCGAGGTTGGCGCCGGAGATCTTCTTGATGCGCGACAGCGGCTTCGACTCGACCGGGCCGAACTTGGCGAAGTCCACCTGCGGCCAGGGCAGCAGATCGAGTCCGGCGCCGCCGCCTGTAGCAGGCGCTGCGCCGCGCGGCTGCGCCAGCGCGCCCTTCACGTAGCTCCGCACGTCCTGCTGCAGGATGCGGCCCTTGGGGCCGCTGCCCTTCACCAGCGCCACGTCGACGCCCAGCTCGCGCGCGAAGCGGCGCACCGAGGGGCTGGCGTGGGCCTTGTGGCCGCCGGCGACCTCGGCGGCGATCTCGGCCGGGGCGGGGGGCGGGGCCGGCGGGGGCGGGGAGATGGGCTCGGCCGCTTTGGGCGCGGCAGTCCCCTCTCCCCGCGGGGGAGCGGGTTGGGGAGAGGGCGCAGTTTCGGCCGTCTCCAGCAGCAGCACCAGCGTGCCCTCGGAGACCTTGTCGCCGACCTTCAGCTTGATTTCCTTCACCGTGCCGGCGGCGGGGGCCGGCACTTCCATGGTGGCCTTGTCGGATTCCAGGGTGACGAGCGGGTCCTCCGCCTTCACCGTGTCGCCGGGACTGACTTCCACCCCGATCACCGGGACGTCCTTGAAATCGCCGATGTCGGGCACCTTCACTTCGATGACTGGCATGTCGATTCCTTAAACGGTGGCGGGGTTGGGCTTGCTCGGGTCGAGGCCGTACCTGGCGATGGCCTCCTTCACCTTGGCCTTGTCGAGCTGGCCCTCATCGGCCAGCGCCTTCAGCGCGGCTACCGTCACGTAGTGGCGGTCGACCTCGAAGAAGCCGCGCAGTTTTTCCCGGGTGTCCGAGCGGCCGAAGCCGTCGGTGCCGAGCACGGCGTAGCGGCGCGGCACATACGGCCGGATCTGCTCGGCGAAGGCGCGCACGTAGTCGGTCGAGGCGACGACCGGGCCGCGCGTGTCCTTCAGGCACTGCTCGACGTGCGAGAGTCTTGGTTTTTCCGTCGGGTGCAACAGGTTCCAGCGCGCCGCAGCCTGGCCGTCGCGCGCCAGTTCGGTGAAGCTCGGGCAACTCCAGAGGTCGGCGTCGACGCCCCAGTCCTGCTTCAGCAGCTCGGCGGCGGCGATCACCTCGCGCAGGATGGCGCCGCAGCCGAGCAGCTGCACGCGCGGGTTGTTGCCGGCCGGCCCTTTCCTGAACAGGTACATGCCCTTGAGGATGTCCTGTTCCGCGCCCTCCGGCAGCGCCGGGTGCGGGTAGTTCTCGTTGAGCAGGGTGATGTAGTAGAAGACGTCCTCCTGCTCCTGCACCATGCGGCGCAGGCCATCCTGCAGGATCACCGCCACTTCGTAGCCGAAGGTCGGGTCGTAGGAGACGCAATTGGGGATCAGCGCCGACTGGATGTGCGAGTGGCCGTCCTCGTGCTGCAGGCCCTCGCCGTTGAGCGTCGTGCGCCCGGAGGTGCCGCCGAGCAGGAAGCCGCGCGCGCGCTGGTCGCCGGCCGCCCAGGCGAGGTCGCCGAAACGCTGGAAGCCGAACATCGAGTAGTAGATGAAGAAGGGGATCATCTGCACGCCGTGCGTGCTGTAGGACGTCGCCGCGGCGATCCAGGAAGCCATGGCGCCGGATTCGGTGATGCCCTCCTGCAGGATCTGGCCGTCCTTGGATTCCTTGTAGAACATCAGCTCGCCGTGGTCCTGCGGCGTGTAGTTCTGCCCGACCGAGGACCAGATGCCGAGGCTGCGGAACATGCCTTCCATGCCGAAGGTGCGCGACTCGTCGGCGACGATCGGCACGACATGCTTGCCGAGCTTCTTGTCCTTCACCAGCGTGCCGAGCATGCGCACGAAGGCCATGGTGGTGGAGAACTCGCGGCCCTCGCCGGAAGCCTTCAGCTGCGTCTCGAACGCCGACAGGGCCGGCACCTCCAGCGGCGCCGCCTTCTGCCGCCGCTGCGGCAGGAAGCCGCCGAGCGCCATGCGCCGCTCGCGCATGTACTGGATTTCCGGCGCGTCGGGGCCGGGGTTGATGTACTCCAGCTTCTCCACCTGCGCATCGGTGAGCGGCAGGGCGAAGCGGTCGCGGAAGGCCTTCAGCGAGACGGTGCCCATCTTCTTCTGCTGGTGGGTGATGTTCTGCGCCTCGCCCGCCTCGCCCATGCCGTAGCCCTTGATGGTCTTGGCGAGGATCACCGTCGGCTGGCCGGCGTGGTTCACGGCGGCATGGTAGGCGGCGTAGATCTTGTGCGGGTCGTGGCCGCCGCGGTTGAGGCGCCAGATGTCGTCGTCCGACCAGTTGGCGACCATCGCCTTCAGCTCGGGCGAGTTGAAGAAGTGCTCGCGCACATAGGCGCCGTCCTTCGACTTGAAGGTCTGGTAGTCGCCGTCGACGCACTCCTCCATGCGGCGGCGCAAGAGGCCCTGGCGGTCCTGCGCCAGCAGCGCGTCCCAGTAGCTGCCCCAGACCACCTTGATGACATTCCAGCCGGCGCCGCGGAAGTCGGCCTCCAGCTCCTGGATGATCTTGCCGTTGCCGCGCACCGGCCCGTCGAGGCGCTGCAGGTTGCAGTTGATGACGAACACCAGGTTGTCGAGGCGCTCGCGCCCGGCCAGGCCGATGGCGCCCATCGATTCCGGCTCGTCCATCTCGCCGTCGCCCATGAAGGCCCACACCTTGCGGTTGCCGGCCTGCACGATGCCGCGGTCGTTCATGTACTTCATGAAGCGCGCCTGGTAGATCGCCTGCAGCGGCCCCAGGCCCATCGACACGGTGGGGAACTGCCAGAAATCCGGCATCAGCCACGGGTGGGGATAGGAGGAGAGGCCCTTGCCGTCCACCTCGCGGCGGAAGTTGTTCATCTGGTCTTCAGTCAGGCGGCCCAGCATGAAGGCGCGCGCATAGACGCCCGGCCCCGAGTGGCCCTGCACGAACACCATGTCGCCGCCGTGATTCTCGGAGGGCGAATGCCAGAAGTGGTTGTAGCCGACGTCGTAGAGCGTGGCGGCCGAGGCGAAGCTGGCGATGTGGCCGCCGAGGTTGGAGTCGCCCTTGTTGGCGCGCAGCACCATCGCCAGCGCGTTCCAGCGCACGTAGGAGCGGATGCGGTGCTCCAGTTCGTGGTTGCCGGGCGAAGGCGTCTCCTGGCCGGGCGGGATGGTGTTGATGTAGGCGGTGGTGGCCTTGTAGGGCAGGTTGATGCCGGTACGGCGCGCCAGTTCGACCAGGCGTTCGATCAAGTAGTGGGCGCGCTCCGGCCCTTCCTGCTCGATGACGGCTTCGAGTGCGTCGAGCCACTCCTGGGTTTCCTGCGTGTCCGGATCGGACGGCAGCAGGCTGTTCGGTAGTGCTGACATGGTTGTCTCCTCGTCAGATGTCGCAACGGGCGCGTCGTGCGCGCCAACTTTCTCTCACTCTAGTACGGGGTGGTGTGCCGGTGAAAGCTTTTCATATAATAAAATAGCAAACCGGATAGCGCAATAGTGGATTTCCGCAATGTGCCGGGTCATAAATCGCCTCGTCCTGGGCAACGCCATTTGGCCGAATCATCCCGGACCGGTGGTCTTGCCGGCTTTGGCTGGTTCCTGTCATGTGATGCTGGCGATAGGACGGACAATTCGCGGCATTACGCCTCGTGCTTGCCATGGTTTGCTGCCAGCCGGCAGGAAGCGCCGACGGCAAAGGTTCAATTTCGTTCCTCCGAAGAGATGCTCACCGCCGTCGGCATCACGTCCGACTGGCGCTTGCGCCCGACGATGGCAGCCTTCTCGTCCTCCTTGTGGGCGAAGACGATGGCGCCCTTGCGCACTTCGCCCATGACGACCATGTTGTCGGTGATGGCCTCATGGTCCTGCGCAGTGAACGGTTGCTCGTAGGTGGTGACCACGCCGGGGATGCGTTCTTCCAGGTTTTCCAGGGCGGCGCGCAGCTTCGCTCCGTCCGTCGAACCGGCCTGGCGCAGCGCCGCGGCGAGGATCAACATGCTGTCGTAGCCTTGGGCGGCGGAGATCGCCGAGCTCATGCGGCTGACTTTCGATCTGCCGATATAGGCCAGGATGAATTCGGTGCGACGTGAATTGATCGGCGCCTCGATGAAGGTCTGCGGCATGCGCGCACCTTCGGCATGGGCACCGGCCGGTTGCAGGAAATTGGTCCACGACAGCGGCCAGCTGCCGATCATGGGCACGTTCCAGTTGAGCCGGGCGCGGCCGTTGGCGATGACCGCCAACTCCGGCCCGACCGTGTAGCTGAGGATGGCCTGCGCGCCGGCGGCCTTTGCCTTGCCCAGCGCAGCGCCCAGATCCTTCACTCCGAGCGGGAAACCCTCGACATGCACCGGCTTGACGCCGACCTTGATCAGCTCCGCGACGAGAAAGTCCCTGCCCTGCTGGCCATAGGCCGTGGTGTCATGGAACACGGCGACCTTGCGGTAGCCGCGCCGCTCCACCGCCTCGCGCGCCACCAGGCGGGCCTGGATCTCGTCGTTGGCTGCAGTACGGAAGATATAGTGTTCGGGCTGGCTGGCGAAGGTGGCGGTGATCGCCGCGCCGGTGGCCACCGGCACCAGCAGCGGGATTTTCGCCTTCTGATAAAGCTCCATGCTCTTCAGCACCACGCCGGTGTTGCAGCTGCCGATGGTGGCGGCGACCTTTACCTTGCCGATCAGCTCTTCTGCGATGGCACGGCCCTTGTCCGGATTGGCCTCATCGTCGCGCACGACGAGCTCGATCTGGCGGCCGAGTACGCCGCCCTTCCAGTTGATCTCCTCCACCGCGAGCTTGACGGCGTTGAGCAGCGACTCGCCCATCGGGCTCGAACCGCCCGTCAGCGGACAGGTAAGGCCGATGCGGATCGGGCCGGGGCCGGCGCCGAGGGCGGTCTGTGCGAACAACGCGATGCCAGCCAGACAGGCCAGCAGGTTGCGGGCGTACTTCATGCTGTTTCCTCCATATGGATGTCACGGCCGGCCCTTGTGGGGCCGGGGCTGCGGGCGGTAGAAGCCTTACTTCGCCGCCTTCTTTCGGTTGTTGTCATCGTGCGCGCGCACCACGCGCCCGCCGCGCACCTCGCCCATGACGACCTGGCCCGGCGAGTCGATGGTCTCGTGGTCGCTGCGCGAGAAGGGCCGCTCGTAGGTCATGATGACGCCCTCGACCTTCTCCTTGAGATCCTCCAGCGCCTCGCGCACGCGCGAACCGTGGGTGGTGCCGGCCTGGCGGATGGCGGCGGCCAGCAGGTGCATGCCGTCGTAGCCCTGGGCGGCGGCCGAGGGCGAGGGCATGCGCTCGCTGCGGGCGCGCTTCTGCCAGGCCGCGATGAAGGCGGCGCGCTTCGGCGTGTCCGCCTCCTGGATGAAGGTCTGCGGCATGGTCGCCCCTTCGCCGTTGGGGCCGGCGCTGTCGATGAAGTTCGACATCGACAGCGGCCAGCCGCCGATGATGGGCACCTGCCAGCCGAGCTTGGCGGCGCCGTTGGCGATCTGCGCCAGTTCCGGGCCGATGCCGTAGAGGAGCAGGGTCTCGGCGCCGGCCTGGCGCGCGCGCAGGAGCTGGCGCGACATGTCGATGTCGCGGATGTGGAACTGTTCCACCGCCACCGGCCGGATGCCCTTCTTTTCCAGCACCCTGAGCAGGTCGTCGCGGCCGAGCTGGCCGTAGTTGGTCGAGTCGGCGAGGATGGCCAGCCTGCGGAAATGGCGCCGCTCCACGGCCTCCTCGACGATCATGGCGGCCTGGATGGTGTCGTTGGCCGACATGCGGAAAACGAAGTTGTCGGGATGCTGCGGCGGCAGGAACTGGCGCGTGACGACCGAGCCGGTCGCCACCGCCGTGATCACCGGGATGCGCGCCTCCTGGTAGTGGCGCTGGCTGGCCAGCGCCACGCCGGTATTGACGATGCCGACGGCGGCGACGATGCGCTCCTTGCGGATCAGTTCCTGCGCGACCTGCGCGCCGCGCTCGTTGCGTGCCTCGTCGTCGCGCTCGACGAGCTGCACCGGGCGGCCGAGCAGCCCCCCCGCGGCATTGATCTCGTCGGCGGCGATGCGGATGCCGTCGCGCATGGACAAACCCATCGGGCTGGAGCCGCCGGTGAACGGGCCGGAGACGCCGATGCGGATCGGCTCGGCGGCCGGCGCGGCCATGCCGAGAAAACAGGCGGCCAGCGCGAGCAGGCGCGTCAGTCTCATCCTTTTCCCTCCGTGGTGTGGCGTCAGGGTAGCCAGCGCGCCGGCCAGGGGTAATGGGGGTTAACCCCAAGGGCATGAGAAAATCAGCGGTGACATCCTCCGACTGACATGAACGCCGAAACCGCCATCCGCCAGCGCAACTGGGTCTGGATCGTTCCCTACATCGCCGTCGGCGTCTTTGCCCTGGCGATGCTGGCGCTCGTCTGGGGCCTGCAGAAGCGCGAGACCGACCTGCAGAACGACGTCCTCGGCCGCGACGTGCAATGGGCCGAACGGACCATGCGCCTGCACATGCAGGGCACGCAGGACTACCTTGCCCAGCTCGCGCGCGAGATGGCCGAAGGCAAGCTCGACCGCAACGCCTTCCTGGTGCGCGCCACGCAATACCTCGCCAACACCCCCGAGATGGCCAACATCGTCTGGGTCGACTCCGGCCAGATCATCCGCTGGACGGCGCCCTATGAGACCACCGACTGGATCGCCGGCGAGCGCCTGGCCGGCGCGCAGCCGGCCAGCTTCGCCCATGCCCTTACCTCGGGCCGGCCGACCTACGGCGAGGCCTATGTCAATCACCGCGGCGCCGCCCTGCTGGAACTCTACGTGCCGGTGCAGTTCGGTCGCACCTACATGGGCACGCTGGTCGGCGTCTACACCGTGGAGGGCATGCTGCGCCACCTGGTGCCGGCCTGGTTCGGCGAGAAGTACAGCCTGGCCATCGTCGACGCCGAGGGCCGCATGCTGGGGGCGAACACCACCGTGACGCCCGCCGCCGACGCCCTCGGCTACGACATCGGCTTCGACCCGCCCGGCAACGGCCTGCGGCTGCGCGCCAAGGCCTTCCGCACCGATCCCGGCGCGGCGCGGGTGGTGCCGCTCGTCCTCATCGCCGGCCTGACGCTGCTGGTGGTGTGGAGCCTGTGGGCGCTGCGCAGCCACTTCCAGCGTCGCGTCAAGGTCGAGAAGGAACGCGACCGCCTCTTCAACCTGTCCCTCGACATGCTCTGCATCGCCGGCATGGACGGCAGCTTCCGCCGCGTGAACCCGGCCTTCGGCCGCGTCCTCGGCTACGCGGCCGAGGAGATCACCGGCCGGCCGATGCTCGACTACGTGCACCCCGAGGACCTTGCCGGCACCGTCGACGCCCTGCGCCAGCTCGCCGCCGGCCGGCCGGCCAGCTTCGAGGGCCGCTGGCGTGCCGCCGACGGCCGCTATCGCTGGCTGCTGTGGGCCATCAACCCGGTGCCCGAGGAAAAGCTGCTCTATGCCGTCGCCCACGACATCACCGGCCGGCGCGAGGACGAGGAGAAGCTGAAGAGCGCCTACGCCTTCCGCAAGGCGATGGGCGAGTCGCTCATCACCGGCATCCGCGCCATCGACATGGAGGGGCGCATCATTTTCGTCAATGCCGCCTTCTGCCGCATGACCGGGCTCGCCGAACAGGAGCTGCTCGGCTGCCGCCCGCCGTTTCCCTACTGGCCGCCGGAAGAGGCCGAACAGCTGCAGCGCCACCTCGAGCAGACGCTGGCCGGCCAGGTGCCGCAGGGCGGCTTCGAGATGCGCATCATGCATCGCGACGGCCGGCGCTTCGACGTGCACATGTATGTCTCCCCGCTGATCGACAGCAGCGGCCGCCAGGTCGGCTGGATGGCCTCGATGAACGACGTCACCGAGCGCAAGCGCATGGAGGCGGAAACCCTGCGCCACCAGGAGCGCCTCGAGCAGACCTCGCGGCTGATCACCATGGGCGAGATGGCCTCCTCGCTGGCGCACGAGCTGAACCAGCCGCTGTCGGCCATCGCCAACTACTGCATGGGCAGCGTGAACCGCCTGCGCTCGGGCGGCTGCCGCGAGGAGGACCTCCTCGCCGCCATGGAGAAGGCCAGCGCCCAGGCCGAGCGCGCCGGCAAGATCATCCGCCGCACGCGCGAGTTCGTGAAGAAGAGCGCTCCGGTGCGCGCCCCCGTGGCGCTGGCCGAGATCGTCGAGGAGGCCATCGGCTTCGCCGACATCGAGGCGCGCAAGGCCGTCGTGACGCTGCGCGTGGACGTGCCCGCCGAACTGCCGCCGGTGTTCGCCGACCGCATCATGATCGAGCAGGTGGTGCTCAACCTGGTCAAGAACGGCATCGAGGCCATGCAGCACACGCCGCCGGGGCGGCGTGTGCTGCACATCGCCGCGCGCCCTGCCGGCGGCATGGTCGAGGTGGCAGTGGCCGACCGCGGCTGCGGCCTCAGCGAGGAGCAGGTCGAGCGGCTGTTCACGCCCTTCTTCACCACCAAGCCCGAGGGCATGGGCATGGGCCTCAACATCTGCCGCTCGATCGTCGAATACCACGACGGCCGCCTCTGGGTGGAGCCCGATCCGGGCGGCGGCAGCGTGTTCCGGTTTACACTCCCCGCCCACTCCCCGCTCCCCGCGGGGAGCGGGGCCGGGGGAGAGGGCGCGGAGGTTGAACCGTGACCGAGCAGCGCGTCTACATCATCGACGACGACGAGGCCATGCGCGACTCGCTGGCCTGGCTGCTCGAGTCGCAGGGGCTCCGCGTGGCGGCCTTCGCCGCCGCCGAGGACTTCCTCGCCGCCTGCGGCGCGGACATGGCCGGCTGCATCGTGCTCGACGTGCGCATGCCCGGCATGAGCGGGCTGGAGCTCTACGAGAGGCTCGCCGCGCGCCATTGCGCCCTGCCGGTGATCTTCATCACCGGCCACGGCGACGTGCCGATGGCCGTCTCGGCGCTGAAGAAGGGCGCCGTCGACTTCATCGAGAAGCCCTTCAACGACAAGGAGCTGCTCGCCGTCATCGGCCAGTGCCTCGAGCGCGAGCGCGCCACGCGCGAGCAGCGCCGGCGCGGGACCGATGCGGCGCTGCGGCTCGCCAGCCTGACCGAGCGCGAGCGCGAGGTGATGGACCTCGTCCTCGCCGGCAAGCTCAACAAGCAGATCGCCGACGTCCTCAACATCAGCATCAAGACGGTGGAAGTGCACCGCGCCCGCATCATGGACAAGATGGCGGTGCGCTCGGTGGCCGAACTGGTGCAGGCGGTGATATCGACCCGACCATGACAGCAAGGAGCAACACAGTGACGCAGAAGAATCTTTCCGGAAAAGTCGCCATCGTGACCGGTGCCGCCAGCGGACTCGGCCGCGCCATCGCCGAGCGGCTGGCCGCCGACGGCGCCAGCGTGGTGGTGGCCGACATCAGCGACAAGGGCGCCGAGGTGGCGCAGGCCATCGGCGGGCATTTCGTCAAGGGCGATTCGGCGCAGCGCGCCGACTGCAAGGCGCTGGTCGACGCCGCGCTGGCGAAATACGGCACGGTGCACATCCTGGTGAACAACGCCGGCTTCCAGCACGTCTCGACCATCGAGGACTTCCCCGAGGACATGTGGGAGAAGATGCAGGCGGTGATGCTCACCGCGCCTTTCCTGCTCACGCGCTACTGCTGGCCGGCGATGAAAAAGCAGCAATGGGGGCGCATCGTGAACATCTCGTCCATCCACGGCCTCATCGCCTCGCCCAACAAGGCCGGCTACATCGCCGCCAAGCACGGCCTGGTCGGCCTGACCAAGACGGCGGCGCTGGAAGGCGGCGCCTGCGGCATCACCGCCAATGCCATCTGCCCGGCCTACGTGCGCACGCCGCTAGTGGACAACCAGATCGCCGACCAGGCGAAGACGCGCGGCATCCCCGAGGCCGAGGTGATCGAGAAGGTGATGCTCGAGCCGGCCGCCATCAAGCGCCTGATCGAGCCGGCCGAGGTGGCGGACTTCGTCGCTTATCTCTGTTCGCCTTCTGCCGGCGTCATCACCGGCGCGGCGCTGACCATGGACCTGGGCTGGACGGCGCGGTAAACCCCAATGGCCTTTCAGTCGAACAAGCGGTAAATTCCGCACTCATTCCCTCTCCCCGCTTGCGGGGAGAGGGCCAGGAAGAGGGGCAAGCCGGCCTACCCTCTCCCCAGCCCTCTCCCGCGAGCGGGGGAGGGGGTAACGCATGAAGGAGTTTCACGTGCGCGTCGCCCTCTTCGTCACCTGTCTCGCCGATCTTATGAAGCCCGGCGTCGCCTTTGCCGCCATCCGCCTGCTCGAGCACGGCGGTTGCACCGTCGAGGTGCCGCAGACGCAGACCTGCTGCGGCCAGCCGGCCTACAACTCCGGCGACCGCGCCACCGCCATTGCGCTGGCGCGCAAGGTGCTCGACGAGTTCGAGGGTTTCGACTACGTCGTCGCCCCATCCGGCTCCTGCGGCGGCATGGTCCGCGCCCATTACCCGGAGCTGTTCCGCGACGACCCGGCGACGCTGAAGCGCATCGAGGGCCTTGCCGCGCGCACGTATGAGCTCACCGACTTCCTGGTCAACGTCCTCAAGCTCGACAGCGTGCCGGGCGACTTCAAGGGCACGGTGACCTACCACGACTCCTGCTCCGGCCTGCGCGAACTGAACGTCAAGGCGCAGCCGCGCACGCTGCTGGCGAAGCTGCCCGGCGTCCAGCTCACCGAGATGAACGAGGCCGAGACCTGCTGCGGCTTCGGCGGCACCTTCTCGCTGAAGTTCGGCGAGGTGTCGACGCAGCTCGCCGACAACAAGTGCGGCCACGCCTGCGCCACCGGGGCGGACGCCATCGTCGGCGGCGACCTCGGCTGCCTGCTCAACATCGAGGGCCGCCTGCGCCGGCGCGGCGACCTGAAGACGCAGGTGCTGCACATCGCCGAGGTGCTGGCGGGGAGGCGCGATTAACAAAACCATCCCCTCTCCCCGCATGCGGGAAGAGGGCCAGGGAGAGGGGCAAGCCGCCGTCACCCTCTCCCCGGCCCTCTCCCGCCAGCGGGAGAGGGAGCGATATCGATAGCGACTGACGATGGAACTCCGCTCCAACGAATTCAAGGCCCGCGCCGCCGCCAACCTCGGCGACGCCAAGCTGCAGCGCGGCCTCGGCCTGATCAAGGTGAAGGCGGTGGTGAACCGCGCCAACGCCGTCGCCGAGTTCGGCGACT
>WYAY01000104.1 GCA_011526165.1 Sulfuritalea sp. | reverse complement strand
GCGCTGGAAAAGGAATGGGGCCGCTTCCGCGCTACCAACCAATCGATCTCCGGCGTCTACGGCGCCGCCTTCGAGCACGACTGGGAATGGCAGGAGATCAAGCAGGACATCGAGGCCTTCGCCGCGGCGGAAGGAAGGCGGCCGCGCGTGATGGTCGCCAAGCTCGGCCAGGACGGCCACGACCGCGGCGCCAAGGTGGTCGCGACTGCCTTGGCCGACCTCGGCTTCGACATCGACATCGGCCCGCTCTTCCAGACGCCGGAAGAGGCCGCGCGCCAGGCCATCGAGAACGACTGCCACGCCATCGGCGTGTCGACCCTCGCCGCCGGCCACAAGACGCTGGTGCCGGCGCTGGTCAAGGCGCTGAAGGACCAGGGCGCCGGGGACATCATCGTCTTCGTCGGCGGCGTGATTCCGGCGCAGGACTACGACTTCCTGCAGCAGGCCGGCGCCGCGGGCATCTTCGGCCCCGGCACGCCGATCCCGGCCTGCGCGAAGCAGGTGCTGGCGGCGATCCGCAAGACCCACGCCACTGCCTGAAATGAATAACGCCGCCGGCCAGGCGCTGCTTGCCGCCGCCGACCAGCAGCTGGTCGACGGCGTGCTGGCGCGCCAAGCGCGCGCGCTGGCGAAGGCCATCACCCTGGTCGAGTCGACGCGGCGCGACCACCAGGCGCGCGCCGAACAGGTGCTGGCGGCGCTGCTGCCGCACACCGGCCAGGCCATCCGCGTCGGCATCTCCGGCGCGCCGGGGGCGGGCAAATCCACCTTCATCGAGGCCCTCGGCCTGCACCTGATCGGGCGCGGCCACCGCATTGCGGTGCTGGCGGTCGATCCTTCCAGCACGATTTCCGGCGGCGCCATCCTCGGCGACAAGACGCGCATGGAAAAGCTGTCGACGCGACCGGAGGCCTTCATCCGCCCCAGCCCCTCGGGCGGCTCACTCGGCGGCGTGGCGGAGAAGACGCGCGAGGCGATGCTGGTGTGCGAGGCGGCCGGCTTCGACGTCGTCATCGTCGAGACGGTCGGCGTCGGCCAGAGCGAAACCACCGTCGCCGGCATGGTCGACGCCTTCGTCCTGCTGCAATTGCCGAATGCCGGCGACGACCTGCAGGCGATCAAGAAGGGCATCGTCGAGCTGGCCGACCTGGTCGCCATCAACAAGGCCGACCTCGACCCGAAGGCGGCGCAGTTCGCCAAGCACCAGTTCGAGAACGCCCTCGGCCTGCTGCGCGCGACGTCCGCCCACTGGCGGCCGAAGGTGCTGACCCTCAGCGCGCAGACCGGCGAGGGCATTGCCGGCTTCTGGCAGGAAATCGAAACGCATCGCAAGACGCTCGAGGCGAGCGGCGAACTGGCGCAAAAACGCCGCCGCCAGGCCCTCGACTGGATGTGGACCCTGATCGACGCCGAGCTGCGCAACCGCTTCAGGCATCACGAGGGCGTGAAGCACGACCTGGAAAAAGTCAGTCGCTGCGTCACGGCGGGCAGCATGACCCCGGCCGCCGCTGCGCACCGATTGCTCAACCACCTGCAGGAAAAGAACTAGCTTTCACCGGAGGCTCTATGCACGACATCATTCGACAGCTGGACGAGAAGCGCGCCGCGGCCCGCCTGGGCGGCGGCCAGAAGCGCATCGATGCGCAGCACGCCAAGGGCAAGCTCACCGCGCGCGAGCGCATCGAGCTCTTGCTCGACCCCGATTCCTTCGAGGAATGGGACATGTTCAAGGAGCACCGCTGCACCGACTTCGGCATGGAGAAGCAGACCGTGCCGGGCGACGGCGTGGTGACCGGCTACGGCACCATCAACGGCCGCCTGGTCTTCATTTTCAGCCAGGACTTCACGGTGTTCGGCGGCGCGCTGTCGGAAGCGCATGCCGAGAAGATCTGCAAGGTGATGGACCATGCCATGAAGGCCGGCGCGCCGGTGATCGGGCTGAACGATTCCGGCGGCGCGCGCATCCAGGAGGGCGTCGCTTCCCTCGGCGGCTACGCCGACGTGTTCCAGCGCAACGTGCTGGCCTCAGGCGTGGTGCCGCAGATCTCCATGATCATGGGCCCCTGCGCCGGCGGCGCGGTATACAGCCCGGCCATGACCGACTTCATCTTCATGGTGAAGGACTCCTCCTACATGTTCGTCACCGGCCCGGAGGTGGTGAAGACCGTCACGCACGAGGAGGTCACCGCCGAGGAGCTCGGCGGCGCGGTGACGCACAACACCAAGTCGGGCGTCGCCGACCTGGCCTTCGAGAACGACGTCGAGGCGCTGATGATGCTGCGCCGCCTCGTCTCCTTCCTGCCCTCGAACAACCGCGACAAGCCGCCGGTGGTGCCGACCGAGGACCCCTCCGAGCGCATCGAGATGTCGCTCGACACCCTGGTGCCGGACAACCCGAACAAGCCCTACGACATCAAGGAACTGATCGTCAAGACGGTGGACGAGGGCGACTTCTTCGAACTGCAGCCCGACTACGCGAAAAACATCGTCATCGGCTTCGGCCGCATGGCCGGCCAGACGGTCGGCATCGTTGCCAACCAGCCGCTGGTGCTGGCCGGCTGCCTCGACATCAAGAGCTCGATCAAGGGCGCGCGCTTCGTGCGTTTCTGCGACGCCTTCAACATCCCGGTGGTGACCTTCGTCGACGTGCCCGGCTTCATGCCCGGCACGGCGCAGGAGTACGGCGGCATCATCAAGCACGGCGCCAAGCTCCTCTACGCCTACGCCGAGTGCACCGTGCCGAAGGTGACGGTGATCACGCGCAAGGCCTACGGCGGCGCCTACGACGTGATGAGCTCGAAACATTTGCGCGGCGACGTGAACTTCGCCTGGCCCTCGGCCGAGATCGCCGTGATGGGGCCGAAGGGCGCGGTGGAGATCATTTTCCGCGAAGAGAAGGGCGACCCGGCCAAGCTGGCCGCGCGCGAGCAGGAATACAAGGAGAAGTTCGCCAACCCCTTCGTCGCCGGCCACCGCGGCTTCATCGACGACGTCATCATGCCGCACGAGACAAGGAAGCGCATCTGCCGCTCGCTGGCGATGCTGAAGGAAAAGAAACTGGAAAACCCGTGGCGCAAGCACGGCAACATTCCGCTCTGAGCCGGGGAGAAAAGACATGTTCAAGAAAATTCTCATAGCCAACCGCGGCGAGATCGCCTGCCGCGTCATCAAAACGGCACGCAAGATGGGCATCCAGACCGTCGCCGTGTATTCCGAGGCCGACAAGGACTCGCGCCACGTCGAGCTCGCCGACGAGGCCGTCTGCATCGGCCCGCCGCCCTCGAAGGAGTCCTACCTCGTCGCCGACAAGATCATCGCCGCCTGCAAGCAGACCGGCGCGCAGGCGGTGCACCCGGGCTACGGCTTCCTTTCCGAGAACGAGGCCTTCTCCAAGCGCCTCGAGGAGGAGGGCATCGTCTTCATCGGGCCGAAGCACTATTCCATCGCCGCCATGGGCGACAAGATCGCCTCGAAGAAGCTGGCGCTGGAAGCCAAGGTCAACACCATCCCCGGCTACAACGAGGCCATCGACACGCCCGAGCAGGCCGTCGAGATCGCCAAGGGCATCGGCTACCCGGTGATGATCAAGGCCTCCGCCGGCGGCGGCGGCAAGGGCCTGCGCGTGGCCTTCAACGACCAGGAGGCGCACGAGGGCTTCTCGTCGTGCCGCACCGAGGCGAAGAATGCCTTCGGCGACGACCGCGTCTTCATCGAGAAGTACGTCGAGGAGCCGCGCCACATCGAGATCCAGCTGATCGGCGACGCCCACGGCAACTGCATCTACCTGCAGGAGCGCGAGTGCTCGATCCAGCGCCGCCACCAGAAGGTGATCGAGGAGGCGCCCAGCCCCTTCCTCGACGAGAAGACGAGGAAGGCGATGGGCGAGCAGGCGGTGGCGCTGGCGAAGGCGGTGAAGTACCAGTCGGCCGGCACGGTGGAGTTCGTCGTCGGCAAGGACAAGTCGTTCTACTTCCTCGAGATGAACACGCGGCTGCAGGTCGAGCATCCGGTCACCGAGTGCATCACCGGCCTCGACCTCGTCGAGCTGATGATCCGCGTCGCGGCCGGCGAGAAACTGCCCTTCGCGCAGAAGGACGTCAAGCTCAACGGCTGGGCCATGGAATGCCGCATCAACGCCGAGGACCCCTTCCGCAACTTCCTGCCGTCGACTGGCCGCCTCACGCGCTACATCCCGCCGGCGGAGAACGGCGGCGTGCGCGTCGACACCGGCGTCTACGAGGGCGGCGAGATCTCGATGTACTACGACTCGATGATCGCCAAGCTGATCGTGCATGGGGCGACGCGAGACCAGGCCATTGCGAAGATGCGCGACGCCCTCAACGCCTTCGTCATCCGTGGCGTGTCCTCGAACATCGCCTTCCAGTCGGCGCTGATGCAGCATCCGCGCTTCCAGTCCGGCAAGTTCAACACCGGCTTCATCGCCGAGGAATTCCCCAAGGGCTTTTCCGCCGAGAGCCTGGTGCACGAAGACCCGCTGCTGCTGGCGGCGGTCGCCGCCTTCGCGCGCCGGCGCTACATCGACCGCGCCATCCGCACCAGCGGCCAGCTGCGCGGCCACGAGCGCAAGGTCGGCAACGAGTGGACGGTGCTGATGGGCGGGAAGAAGTACGATCTGACGCTGACGCCGACCGGCGGCGGCTACACGGTCGCCCACGACGGCCAGAGCTGCGAACTGCGCTCGAACTGGCGCCTGGGCGAGCCGATTTTCCGCGGCACCTGGAACAGCGAACCGGTCTGCCTGCAGCTGGAGCGCCTCGGCCTCAAGTACCGCGTTACCCACTGGGGCACCCAGGCCGACATGATGGTGATGACCGGCCGCGCCGCCGAACTGCTCAGCCTGATGCCGGACAAGCCCAAGCCCGACCTGTCCAAGTTCCTGCTCTCGCCGATGCCGGGGCTGCTCACCGACATGCCGCTGAAGGTCGGGCAGGAAGTGAAGGCCGGCGAGAAGCTCGCCGCCATCGAGGCCATGAAGATGGAGAACATCCTCAAGGCCGACCAGGACTGCGTCGTCGCCGAAGTGCTGGCGAAAAAGGGCGACAGCCTGGCCGTCGACCAGCCGATCGTGCGCTTCGCCTGACCGTTCCTTCGCGCAGCGGGCATGCCAGCGGCTGCCCGCTGCATGCTAAGCTGCGCGCCTTTGCCTTGCCGGAGCCCGCCGTGAACCAGATGTCGCAACAGGGATTGCTCGAGTATTCGGTCGTCTACACCGACCGCGCGCTGAACCACATGTCGGCCGCCTTCCAGGACGTCATGAAGGAACTGTCGGCCATTCTCAAGGAAACCTACCGGGCGCATTCCGCCATCCTCGTGCCCGGCGGCGGCACCTTCGGCATGGAGGCGGTGGCGCGGCAGTTCGCCGGCGGGCGCAAGTGCCTGGTGATTCGCAACGGCTGGTTCAGCTACCGCTGGAGCCAGATCTTCGAGGCGGGCAGCATCCCCTCGGAGACGATGGTGCTCAAGGCGCGGCCGGTCGCCGCCGGAAACCGGGCGCCCTTCGCGCCGGCGCCGATCGAGGAGGTCGTCGAGGCCATCCGCACGCACAAGCCCGAACTGGTTTTCGCGCCGCATGTCGAGACGGCCTCCGGCATGATGCTGCCGGACGCCTACCTCAAGGCGGTGGCGGAGGCGGTGCATGCCGCGGGCGGCCTGTTCGTGCTCGATTGCATCGCCTCCGGCACGATATGGGTGGATATGGCGGCGCTGGGGGTGGATGTCCTGATCAGCGCACCGCAGAAGGGCTGGAGCGGCCCGCCCTGCGGCGCCTTCGTCATGCTCAACGCGCACGCCCGCGAGCGCATCGAGACCACCGTCAGCACCAGTTTCGCCGCCGACCTGCGCAAATGGCTGCAGATCATGGAAACCTACGAGAAGGGCGGCCATGCCTACCACGCCACGCCGCCGACGGATGCCCTGGCGGCGGCCGTCCGGGCAATGCGCGAGACGCGCGACTGGGGCCTGGAGAACGCCCGCAACGCGCAGGCCGAACTGGGGCGCCGCGTGCGTGACTTGCTGGAAGGCCGCGGCTTTCCCAGCGTCGCCGCCGAAGGCTTCCAGGCACCCGGCGTGGTGGTCAGCTATACCGACGACCCCGACATCCAGTCGGGCAGGAAATTCATCGCGCAGGGCCTGCAGACCGCGGCCGGCGTGCCCCTCATGTGCGACGAGCCGGCCGATTTCCGCACGTTCAGGATCGGCCTGTTCGGCCTGGACAAGCTGCAGCACATCGAGCGCACGGTGCAGCGGCTCGAGGAGGCGCTTGGCCGGATCGGCTGAGTCGACCGGCGCCGCCGTCGACCATCTCGTCGTCGCCGCCGCCGGCCTGGATGCCGGCACGGCGTGGCTGGAAGCGCATCTCGGCGTGCCGCTGGCACCGGGCGGCAGGCATGCCGCGATGGGCACGCACAACCGCCTGCTCAGGCTGGGCCCGCGCCTCTACCTCGAACTGATCGCCATCGATCCGGACGCCCCCCGCCCGCCCAGGCCGCGCTGGTTCGGCCTCGACGACCCGCTGACGCAGGAAAGGATTGCGCAACGCCCGCGCCTGATCCACTGGGTCGCCCGCTGCAAGGACATCGTGGCCATGGCCGCCGCCTGCCCCGCGTCGTCCGGCGACATCCTCGATCTGGCGCGCGGGGATTTCCGCTGGCGCATCACCGTGCCGGAGGACGGCCGCCTGCCGGGGGGCGGCCTGGCCCCGAGCCTGATCCAGTGGGACTCGCCGCGACACCCCGCGGAAGGGCTGCCGGATCGGGGATGCACCCTGATGAAGCTGGAGGGTTTCCATCATGAGCAGGAATCCATCGGCAGGACGCTCCGGGCCATGGGCCTCGCCGATGCCATGGCCCTTTATCCTGCCGATCCGGGCGAGTCCCCCGGCCTGGTCGCCTGGGTGAAGGGGCCGGCAGGACTGCGTGAAATCGACTAGGTTGAGTAAGAGGGCATGGGTTCTCAAGTTCCCCCCGTGGCTGCCGTATTCGGGTAAGGAGTTATGTCGTCGCCCAAAAACATGACAGCAACCGGTCAAGCGAACGCCGCCGAGATGCCGCCGGACCAGGCGGAACTGATGCTGGAATACCGGGCCATCCTCGAGAACGCCTCGGTCGCCATCCTGTTCACGCGCCACAGCAAGGTCCTGCACTGCAACGACCGCTTCGCTGCAATGTTCGGCTGGGCCTCGCCCGAGGAACTGCGGGACCAGCCGGGTTCGGTTTTCTGGCTGAGCCTCGAAGATTACGTGGAGGTCGGGCGCAACGCGGGTCCGGTGCTGGCCTCCGGGCAGGCCTACGAAGTGGAACGCCCGATGCGGCGCAAGGACGGCAGCACCTTCCTGTGCCACATCGTCGCCAAGGCGGTCAATCCGGCCGCGACCACGGAGGGCACGATCTGGATCGGCGAGGACGTCACCGACCGCCGGCGCGCCGAAGAGAACACGCGGCAGCTCATGCTGCAGCAGCAGGCGATCCTGGAAAACGCCTCCGTCGGCATCCTGTTCACCCAGGAGGGGAAAATCCGGCATTGCAACACCCGCATGGAACGGATGTTCGGCTGGGGCCCGGGCGAACTGGTCGGCCGGTCGGCGCGCGTCTTCTTCGCCAGCGACGAGGATTACGGCAGGTTCGGCCAGCAGGCCGGGCCGGTGCTGCTCTCGGGCAACCAGCTCGACGTCGAATGGAACAACGTGCGCAGGGACGGCTCGAGCCTGTGGTGCCGCATCCTCGCCCGCGCCGTCCTGCCCGGCGATGCCAGCCAGGGCACCATCTGGACGACGGAGGATGTGTCGGCGCGGCGCGAAGCGCAGCAGGCGCTCCTGCGCGCGCACGAGGAACTCGAGATCCGCGTGGCGGAGCGAACCGCCGAGCTGGCCGCGACCAACCTGCGTCTGCAGGAAGAGGTCGCCGAGCGGCAGCAGGCCGAAGAGCGCGTCATGCACCTGGCCAACCATGACGCCCTGACCGGTTTGCCCAACCGGCGCCTGCTGATCGACCGGCTGGGCCAGGCCCTCGCACTGGCGCATCGCGAACGGCAGCATGTGGCGATCCTGTTCATGGATCTGGATCGCTTCAAGACCATCAACGATTCGCTCGGCCACATGGTCGGCGACGCCCTCCTGCAGACCGTCGCGCAGCGCCTGTCGGAAATCTTGCGCGAAGGCGACACCGTCTCGCGCCTCGGCGGGGACGAGTTCGTCGTCGTCCTGCCGAACCTGGACCGCCCCAAGGACGCCGAGAGGGTCGCCCTCAAGCTGGTCGAGGCCCTTGCCCGGCCGTTCGAACCGGGCGGCCACGAACTGCGGGTGTCCGCCAGCATCGGCATCAGCCTCTTCCCCGAAGACGGCACCGACACGGAGTCCCTGCTACGCAATGCCGACTCCGCCATGTATCACGCCAAGGACATGGGCAGGAACAACTACCAGTTCTTCCTCGAGCAAATGAACGTCACGGCGGCCGAGCGGCTGCGATTGGAAAACGACCTGCACCGGGCGCTGGAAAGGCGGGAGTTCGAATTGCATTACCAGCCGCGCATTGCGGTGGCGAGCGGCGCCGTCTGCGGCATCGAGGCGCTCATCCGCTGGCGCCATCCGGAACGCGGCCTGGTCCTGCCCGAACACTTCATCCCGGTCGCGGAAGACACCGGGCTGATCGTCCCGATCGGCGAGTGGGTCATCAATCAAGCCTGCCGGCAGGGGACGGTCTGGGGCGCGGCCGGCTTGCCGCCGATACCGGTGGCGGTCAATCTCTCGCCCCGCCAATTCCGCCAAACGGATCTGGTCGACACCGTGGCGCGCGCGCTGGAGCAGCATGGCTGGCCGTGCAAGCTGCTGGAACTGGAAATCACCGAAGGCGTGCTGATGCAGCAGACCCCGGACACCCTCAAGACGCTCGAGGCGCTGCACCGGCTGGGTGTCGGGCTGGCCATCGACGACTTCGGCACCGGCTACTCCAGCCTGAGCTATCTCAAGCGTTTCCCCGTGGACTTCCTGAAGATCGATCAGTCATTCGTCCGCGACATCGCAGTCGATCCGGACGACGCCAGCATCGTCACCGCCATCATCGGCCTGGCCCACAGCCTGGGCCTGAAGGTCGTCGCGGAAGGGGTGGGGAACGCCGGCCAGCTGGACTTCATCCGCAATGCCGGCTGCGACGAGGCGCAGGGCCACCATATCAGTCACCCCATGCCGGCCGACCAGTTGGTGGCCTGGGTTGCCAACCGCCCGCAGCCGCCGGTCAAAACCGCTTGAAGCGCTGGGACAGGCGGTTGTGGATGTCCTTCGGCATCTCGCCGAGCGAGAGGTTCACGCCGAGCGTCTTGCTCGGGACGACCTCGACGCGGCTGTTCCCCCTGGTGCCGATGCGCTCGACGTAGATCGTCGCGCCGTCGCCCATGGTGCCGCCGCCCTGGACCAGCATGTAGCCCTCGTTCATGTTCTGGCCGGTCACCTGGATGCCGAGCTCCTTCAGCATTTCCGGCAGCGCCGCCCAGACCTGATCGAAGGGCGCGGCATAGCTGACGGTGACGCCCGTGCCGCGCTCTGCGCGCGGGTCGGACACCGTCGAGCAGCCGGCAAAAGTCAGTCCCGCCAGCACGGCGACCCCGACCAGGAACAATCTCCTCCTCATGTTTTTCTCCTTCAGGCGAGTTTCGCAAACGCTTCGACCACTTCCGGCGGCGCCTGCACCAGCTCGATCAGCACGCCTTCGCCGGCGATGGGAAACTCCTCGCTGGCCTTCGGGTGCAGGAAGCAGATGTCGTAGCCGGCGGCGCCCTTGCGG
>WYAY01000017.1 GCA_011526165.1 Sulfuritalea sp. | reverse complement strand
GTCGCCGCCATCCTCGTCGAGCACGGCATCATCAAGGACGTCGAGGACGTCTGGCTGCTGCGCCGCGACGAGATCAAGCAGGCCTTGTGGGACGTCGTCACCGCCTGGGCCACCGGCGTCACGCCGCGCGGCACGCAGACCTGGCCGAAGGAAGTCGAGTGGCGCAAGGGCGTCATGGCCAAGTTCAAGGAGTGGAATGCGCCGCCGGCCATCGGCACCGCGCCGGAAGTCATCCAGGAGCCCTTCACCATCGTGCTCTGGGGCGTCACCAACTCCTCGCTCGCCGACTGGGCCAAGGTGTCGGAGGTCAAGGATCTGTCCACCGTCAAGGAGTTCAAGGGCTTCGCCGGCAGCCCCGGCATCGTCGAGGGCAAGGCGCGCGTCTGCCGCACGGTGGAGGACATCCGCTCGCTGCAGGAAGGCGAGATCCTCGTCGCCCCCACCACTTCGCCGTCGTGGGCGCCGGCCTTCGCCAAGATCAAGGCCTGCGTCACCGACGTCGGCGGCGTCATGAGCCACGCGGCGATTGTCTGCCGCGAGTACGGCATGCCGGCGGTGGTCGGCACCGGCCACGCGACCAAGATCATCGAGACGGGCATGATGATCCGCGTCGATGGTTCGAGTGGCGCCATCACCGTCTCTCGTTGATACTTTGGGAGCAAACGCAACAATGGCAACAAACCTCAACACGGCTGCCGGGGCCGGGTCGTCCGCGGCCCCGGAGCTGTGCTGGTTCGAGGAAGTGCGCAAGGAGGACGTCGCGCTGGTCGGCGGCAAGTGCTCCTCGCTCGGTGAGCTGATCAATGCCGGCGTGCGCGTGCCGCCCGGCTTTGCCCTGACCACCCACGGCTATTCGCGCTTCATGCGCGACGCCGGGGTGGGCGGGGAGATCCCGGGCATGCTCGCCGGCGTCGTGCACGACGATCTCGAGCAGCTCGAACTGGTCAGCCGCAACATTCGCGAGATGATCGAGCAGCACCCCTTCGCCTGGGAACTGGAAGACGCCGTCGCCGAGTACTACCGCAGGCTTTCCGTGCGCTGCATGGTGCCGGCGGTGCCGGTGGCGGTGCGCTCCAGCGCCACCGCCGAGGACCTGCCCGGCGCCAGCTTCGCCGGCCAGCAGGACACCTACCTGTGGATTCGCGGCGTGGACGACCTGCTGCACCACGCCCGCCGCTGCATCTCCAGCCTGTTCACCGCGCGCGCCATCTCCTACCGCATGAAGATGGGCTTCCCGCACGAGGAGGTGAAGCTGTCGGTCGGCTTCCAGAAGATGGCGAATTCCTACACGGCGGGTGTGATGTTCACCTGCAACCCGGCCAACGGCGACCGCTCGGTGATCGCCATCGACGCCAATTTCGGCTTCGGCGAATCGGTCGTCTCGGGCGAGGTGACGCCCGACCATTTCATCGTGAACAAGGTCACCCTGGACATCCTCGAGCGCACCATCTGCAACAAGGAGATCACCTACACGGTGGACGCGAAGACGCAGAAGTCGGTGAAGATCGAGACGCCGTTCGAGCGGCAAAACGTGCAGTCCATCATCGACGAGGAAATCGTCGAGCTGGCGCGCATGGGCAAGGCCATCGAGAAGCACTACGGCCGCCAGATGGACATCGAGTGGGCGGTGGACAAGGACCTGCCCGCCGGCGGCAACATCTTCATCCTGCAGGCGCGGCCGGAGACGGTGTGGAGCGAGAAGCGCGAGAAGGAGGCCGCCGTGGCCGGCAAGGCCTCCTCGGCGATGGACTTCATCCTCTCCAGCCTGCTCACCGGAAAGAAAGTCTCATGATCGTACGCAACTGGATGCAGCAGAACCCGACGCTGGTCGACGGCGACACGCTGCTGTCGGAAGCCAAGCGCATTCTCTCCGAGCACAACCTGCAGGCCCTGCCCGTCATCGAGGGCGGGCGGCTGCGCGGCGTGGTGACGCGCCAGCACTGCCTGCGCGCCGCCCATTTCGTTTCGCGCACGCAGAACCCGGACGAGTACCACTTCTTCGCCAACCGCCTCAAGGTGAAGGACATCATGGTGCGCAACCCGGCCACCGTGCAGGCCACCGACACCATGGAGGAATGCCTGCGCCGCGGCCAGGAGCTGGGCATCGGCCAGTTCCCGGTGATGGACGGCGGCAAGGTGATTGGCGTCATCTCCTCGAAGGAGATCTTCTCGCTCGCCGCCCACTTCCTCGGCGCCTGGGAGAAGCGCTGCGGCGTCACCCTCGGCCCGATGGAGATCAAGGCCGGCACCATCGGCCGCATCGCCGACCTGGTGGAGGGCGCCGGCGCCGAGGTGCAGGCCATCTACCCGATCGCGCGCGGCGAGGACGGCGGCGACGGTCAGCCGCACGAGCGCAAGGTCATCGTGCGCTTCCACTCCGCCGCGCTGAAGAAGGTGGTGGCGGTGCTGGAGGCCGCCGGCTTCCGCGTTCTGGAATCCGTAGACACCAAATGTGAAGAAAAACCCTGAAGGAGAAGACACGACATGGATCTGAGGTATTTCATCAATCAATGCGAGGCCGCCGGCGAGCTGCACCGCGTCAAGGCCGAGGTGGACTGGAACATGGAGATTTCCCACATCTCCAAGCTGACCGAGGAGCAGAAGGGCCCGGCGCTGTTCTTCGAGAACGTCGCCGGCTACAAGACGCCGGTGTTCACCGGCGCCTTCGCCACCACCAAGCGGCTGGCCATCATGCTGGGGCTGCCGCACGACTACTCGATCTGCCAGTCGGCGCAGGCCTGGATGAAGAAGTCGATCAGCGCCGAGGGCCTGATCAAGGCCAAGGAGGTCAAGGACGGCCCGGTGCTGGAGAACGTCATCTCCGGCGACAAGGTCGACCTCAGCATGTTCCCGGTGCCGAAGTTCTTCCCGCTCGACGGCGGCCGCTACATCGGCACCACGGTGTTCGTCGTGCTGAAGGATCCCGAGACCGGCGAGACCAACCTCGGCACCTACCGCATGCAGATGCTCGACAACAAGACCTGCGGCGTGCAGATCCTGCCCGGCAAGCGCGGCGAGCGCATCATGAAGAAGTACGCCAAGATGGGCAAGAAGATGCCGGCCGCCGCCGTCATCGGCTGCGACCCGCTGCTGTTCATGGCCGGCACGCTGATGCACAAGGGCGCCAGCGACTTCGACATCACCGGCACGGTGCGCGGCCAGCAGGCCGAGTACCTGATGGCGCCGCTCACCGGCCTGCCGATCCCGGCCGGCGCCGAGATCGTGCTGGAAGGCGAGATCGATCCCAACAACTTCCGCCCCGAGGGCCCCTTCGCCGAGTACACCGGCTACTACACCGACGAGCTGTACAAGCAGATCGCCAAGCCGGCGCTGGAAGTGAAGCAGATCCTCCACCGCAACAACCCGATCCTCTGGGCCACCGGCCAGGGCCGCCCGGTCACCGACGTGCACATGCTGCTCGCCTTCACCCGCACCGCCACGCTGTGGACCGAGCTGGAGAAGATGAAGATCCCCGGCATCCAGTCGGTGTGCGTGATGCCCGAGTCGGCAGGCCGCTTCTGGACGGTGGTGTCGGTCAAGCAGGCCTATCCCGGCCACTCGCGCCAGGTCGCCGACGCGGTGATGGCCAGCAACACCGGCTCCTACGGCATGAAGGGCATCATCACGGTGGACGAGGACATCCAGGCCGACGACCTGCAACGCGTCATCTGGGCGCTCTCGTGCCGCTACGACCCGATGCGCGGCACCGAGCTCATCAAGCGCGGCCGCTCGACCCCGCTCGACCCGGCGCTCGACCCGAACTCCGACAAGCTGACCACCTCGCGCATCCTGATGGACGCCTGCATCCCCTACGAGTGGAAGGAGAAGCCGGTCGAGGTGAAGTTCGACGAGGCGACGCTGGCCAAGGTCAAGGGCCGCTGGGCGGAGTACGGCATCGGCTGAGGGAAACGACATGGAAAAAGCGAAAGACATCAAGCTGGTCATCCTCGACGTCGATGGCGTCATGACCGACGGCCGCATCGTCATCGACGACAACGGCCTGGAGCAGCGCAACTTCGACATCAAGGACGGCTTCGGCGTGGTCGCGCTGCAGATGACCGGCGTCGACGTCGCCATCATCACCTCGAAGAAGTCCGGCGCCGTGCGCCACCGCGCCGAGGAGCTGAAGATCAAGCATTTCCACGAGGGCATCAAGAAGAAGACCGAGCCCTACGAGGTGATGCTGAAGGAGATGAACATCACCGACGCCCAGGTGGCCTATGTCGGCGACGACCTGGTCGACCTGTCGATGATGAAGCGCGTCGGCCTGCCCATCGCCGTCGCCGATGCAGTGAAGGAGGTGAAGGACGCCGCCGAGTACGTGACCCAGGCGCGCGGCGGCTACGGCGCCGTGCGCGAGGCGGCAGAACTGATCCTCAAGGCGCAGGGCAAGTGGGACAAGATCCTGTCGAAGATTTGAAATGAGTACCCCCTCTCCCCGCTTGCGGGGAGAGGGCCGGGGAGAGGGGCAAGCGGCCGGTCCCACCCCCCCCCCCCCCCCCACCCCCCCCCCGGGGGGGGGCGAAAATAAAAAAGAAGAAATATAACAAGGCATAAGGTGAAACACCATGAAGATAGTCACTATACAAGAAGTAT
>WYAY01000103.1 GCA_011526165.1 Sulfuritalea sp. | reverse complement strand
GCATCCACGGCAAGCGCATCGGCGAGTTCACCAGCACCGGCAAGAAGCGCTGGTTCACCTGCACCGAGTGCCACAACCCGCACAACGTGCAGGACGGCGCGCGCAACCGCGGCTTCGTCCAGCTGCAGCCCGAGCCTTCGCCCCAGCTGCCGAAGGGCATGAAGGACGCCAAGCACGAGCTGCTGCATCCGATCCCGCACTGATGTCGCGCTGATGTCCGATACGCCCGAGAAGCCCGGCCCCGCCCGGGGCGACCCCGCCTGGGTCGCCCCCGCCCTGCGGCGCGAGGAGCAGACCCGCAGGATCGGCAAGACGCCGGTCTTCTTCGGGCCGCCGCTGGCCATCCTCACCGACGGCCAGAAGAACACCATGGAGATCAGCGGCCGGCTCAACCGCACCGCCGAGCGCTACCTCGAGATCCTCAGGCACCACGGCCTCGCGCTCTCCGAGCCGGAGCGCAAGTGCATCGCGCACATCTGCAACATCGGCTTCATGTCGCCGCTGGAAATCCGCGAGCTGCCCTTCGAGGTGCAGATGACCGACTTCGAGTGCGAGGGCCTCGACAAGCCGGCGCTGGCGGCGAAGCTCGAAGCGGCCAGCTTCGCCGACCTGGTCGTCGTCGTCGAGTCGCTGGGGTTCTAGAAATGCCGAACCGCGTGCAATGGGATCCGCGCAACAGCGTGGGCAGCGAGACCCTCGACGCCCAGCATCAGGACCTCCTGGCGCACTGCAACGCCCTCGCCGACTGCCTCGCCGAGGCCGGCCCCGAAGGCGAGCAGAAATTCCGCCGGATCTTCGAGGCACTGATGGCGCTCTCGCGCGAGCATTTCGCCGCCGAGGAGGCGCTGCTCGAGCGCGCCGGCTATCCCGATCTGGAAGAACACCGGCACGAACGCGAGGAGTTCGACTACCTCGCCGCCGAGATCGTCACTGCCGAGAATTTCGACAAGGAAGAACTGCAGGCTTTCCTCGCCCTGTGGTGGAGCGGCCACATTCTCGGCTCCGTCAAAAAACAGCGCCCCTTCCTCGGGCAGCAGTCGGCCTGAGGCATCAGATGGTCCGATGCAACGAGGCGGCGAATCAGCCCCTTTTCCCCGGCCCGAAGAAGTGCCGGTAGGCCATCTTGTAGTCGGCCAGGGTGTCGTTCTGCCAGCGGCAGGCGCGCGCGGCGAAGGCGCGCATCGACTCGCTCACCTTCCTGAACATCGGATTTTCGGCGCTCTTCCCGGCGACGATCCGCTCCCAGGCTTCCAGCTGGCGGCGCAGCAGCGCATCCGGCGTCTTGCCGAAGCGGACCTTGTCCTGCATCTTCAGGTAGTCGCGCGAGTAGCGGTCGATGGCCTTCCACGACATGTCCGCCGAGGCGGCCTCGACGGCATGGCGCACGATGGCGCGCAGCTCTTCGGGCAGGGCCTCGAAGCGGGCGCGGTTGAAGGTCACCTCGAACTGCTCGGCGCTCTGGTGGAAGCTCTGCAGCAGGCAGTGGCGCGCCACGTCGGGCAGGCCGAGTTCGAGGTCGGAAGTGGCGTTGTTGAATTCCGCCGCGTCGATGATGTCGCGGTCGAGCGCCGGCACGATCTCCGCCGCCGGCAGGGGGTTCACCTCGACCCCGAGCGCCTGGTACATCTCGGCGGCGAGGCCGACGGTGCGGAAGCGCAGGCCGCGCAGGTCGGCCAGCTTGCGCACCGGCTTCCTGAACCAGCCGAAGGGCTGCGTCGGCATCGGCCCGTAGAGGAAGGACACCACTTCGAGCTTGAGGCTGCGGTAGATCTCCGCGAGCAGCTCGCGGCCGCCGCCGTAGTGGTGCCAGGCGAGCATGGTGTTGGCGTCCATGCCGTAGGCGGCGCCGGAGCCCCACAGGCCGAGCGCGGCGTTCTTGCCGTGCCAGTAGGTCACCACGCCGTGGCCGCCGTCGAGCCGGCCGCGCGACACCGCGTCGATCAGGTCGAAGGCCTTCACCACCGCGCCGGCCGGCAGCATCTCGATGCGCAGGCGGCCGCCCGACATGGCGTTCACCCGCGCGGCGAAGTCGAGGGCGTACTCGTGGAAGATGTCGTTGGCCGGCCAGGACGACTGCCAGCGCATCGTCAGCGGCTTCTGCGCCGCCGCGATCATGGGAAAGCCGAGCGCGGCGGCGCCGCCCGCGCCGGCCAGGAAGCGGCGGCGCGAATGGCTTGCCGGCGAAGTCGTTCTCACCTCGGGCTTCATGAAGAGCCCTCCGCGGTCTTTGCGCCGGGCGCGGCGTCCGCCCCGGTCTGGCGATAGCGCTCGCGCAGCGTCTCGTAGCGCCGCTCGCGCGCTTCGCCGATGCCTTCCATGACGCGATCGAGCGGCACGTCGAGCCGCGTCAGCGTCTGCGCCGCCAGCATCAGGCTGCCCTCGAGCACCTCGGGCACCACCTCGCTCGCCCCGGCGCGCTTGAACTCCTCCAGGTGCGCGTCGTCCGCCGCGCGCACGACCACGGGCAGCTCGGGGCGGCGCGCGCGCACGAGGCCGAGCACCTTGAGGGCGGACGGCACGTCCGGGTGGGTGACGACGACGATGCGGGCGCGGTCGAGGCCGGCGGCGAGCAGCACCTCGCGCCGGTCGGCGTTGCCGAACACCACGTTCTCGCCGGCGGACAGCGCCTGCTGCACGCGGTGCGGGTCCATGTCGAGGGCGATGAAGGGCACCTTCTCCTTGGCGAGGAAGCGCGCCACGTTCTGGCCGGTGCGGCCGTAGCCGCAGATGATGGCGTGGTGTTCGATGCCCAGGGCGTGGCTCGCCACCTCCTGCAGCGCCACCGCCTGCTGCAGCCATTCGTCGCGGGAGAGGCGCGTGCTCCAGTGGCGCGCGCGCTCGATGACGAAGGGCGCCGCCAGCATCGACAGCAGCATGCCGGCGAGCGCGGGCTGCACCACCTCGGGCGCGAGCAGGCGATGGCCGGCGGCCAGCGTCAGCAGCACGAAGCCGAACTCGCCGGCCTGCGCCAGCTGCGCCGCGGTGCGGAAGGCGACCGGCGTGTCGGCGCCGGCGAGGCGCGTGACGATGATCATCAGCAGGCCCTTGCCGGCCACCAGCCCGAGCAGGACCAGGAACACCCACTCGAAGCGCTGCCACACCACGGCGGCGTCGAGCTGGGCGCCGATGGTGATGAAGAACAGGCCGAGCAGCACGTCGCGGAAGGGGCGGATGTCGGCCTCCACCTGGTGGCGGTACATGGTCTCCGAAATCAGCATGCCGCCGAGGAAGGCGCCCAGCGTCAGCGACAACCCGGCCCACTCGGTGAGGAAGGCCAGCGCCGTGGTGATCCACAGCACGTTGAGCATGAACAGCTCCGCCGACTTGCGCCGCACGACGAGATCGAACCACCAGCGGATCAGGCGCCGCCCGACGAAGGTCACCAGCAGCAGGATGGCCACCGACTGCACCAGGGCGATTCCCAGCGTGCCGGCCAGGCGCGAGGCGTCGGCCAGTGCCGGGATGAGGATCAGCAGCGGCACCACGGCGAGGTCCTGGAACAGCAGCACGCTCATGGTGCGCCGCCCCGAGGCCGAGTGCAGGTCGAGCTTCTCCGCCAGCAGGCGGCCGACGATGGCCGTCGACGACATGGCGAACGCCGCGCCGAGCGCCAGGCTGCCCTGCCAGGGGATATCGCCGAAATGGGCGATGGCCATCGTCGCCAGGATGGTGACGACGACCTGGGCGCCGCCGAGGCCGAACACCTGCCAGCGCATGGCGACAAGGCGCGGCAGGGAGAACTCCAGGCCGATGGAGAACATCAGGAACACCACGCCGAATTCGGCCAGGCGTTCGGTCGATTCGCTTTCGTGCAGCCAGCCCAGCGCGTGCGGGCCGACGGCAACGCCGATGGCCAGGTAGGCCAGTAGCGAGGGCAGGCGGAAGGCCTTGGCCAGCGCCACCGTGAGGACGGCGGCGGTCAACAGGGTGAGGACGAGCAGGAGCCCTTCGTGCATGATTGCCCAAGGATAACCGATGCGGCAGGGCGCCGCATCGGTCTCAGCGCGATGCGGCGGACGCCGGCGCGGCGGCCGTCACCTGCACGGCCGCGGCCTGCTGCGCCGCCTTCTGCTTCTCGTGCGGATGCCAGCCGAGGATCAGCAGCAGGGCGAAGAAGCCGACGACGTAGCCGATGACGATGAACCAGCCGTGGCGCAGCCACTGGCCGACCGACTTGGCTTCCGGAAAGAGATTCGACACCGCCACGCCGGCGGAGGAGCCGAACCAGATCATCGAGCCGCCGAAACCGACGGCATAGGCGAGGAAGCCCCAGTCGTAGCCGCCCTGCTTGAGGGCCAGCGCGGTGAGCGGGATGTTGTCGAACACCGAGGAGATGAAGCCGAGCGACAGCGCCGACTGCCAGGAGGCGGCGGGAAGCTTTTCCACCGGCATCATCGAGGCGCAGGTGACCAGCGCCAGCAGGAAGATCGAGCCCTTGAAGGCGTCCGGCACCAGGCTCCATTCCGGCTTCCTCACCGGGATGGCGCCGAGCAGCACCACCCACACCGCCACGCCGAGGAAGGGGAAGTGGTCGGCCGCCTCGGGGAACTTCAGGTTCACCGTGACGTTGGTGGCGATGGCGCCGACCAGGATGGCGACGACGACGCCGACGCGGGTCCAGTCGATGTGGTGCGCCGCCTGCAGGTTGCGCACGATGGCCTGGTGCCTGTGCTGCAGCCTGGCGGCCGGAAAGCCGAACACCAGCAGCGCCACGGCGGCGGCGATGTAGGCTTCGACCACGTCGAACGGGCTGACGCCGGCGATCCACATCATGGTGGTGGTGGTGTCGCCGACCACACTGCCGGCGCCGCCGGCATTCGAGGCGGCGACGATGGCGGCGAGGTAGCCGATGTGCACCTTCCGCTTGAAGACGCTGGCGGCGATGGTGGCGCCGATCAGCGCCGCCGCGATGTTGTCGAGGAAGCCCGACAGCACCCAGATGATGACGAGCAGCACGAAGGGCCCGAGCCAGCCCTCGGGCAGCAGCTTCGGCAGCACTTCCGGCACGCCGCTGTCCTCGAAGTGGCGCGCCAGCAGGGCGAAGCCGACCAGCAGGCACAACAGGTTCACCAGCAGCACCGCCTCGTGCGCCATGTGCGCACCGAAGCCGGCCAGCCCGGGGCCGAACTTGAAGCCGGTGAACGCGATCTTGTACACGGCGATGACCAGCAGGCCGCCGAGCGCCACCTTCAGCACGTGGTGGTGGAACAGCGCCACGCCGAGCAGCGTCGCCGCGAAGAGGATGAAGTCGACCGGGATGCCGGCCACGGCGGGGCCGTCGGCGGCCCGGGCGACCGAGGCGAACAGGAACAGGGCGGCGGCCGCGCAAGGGCGGAAGATGCGGTTGCGGGTGAAAGGCATGAAGGGCTCCGGGTTCGGCAGCGCGGGATTTTATCATCCGGCCGCGCCCGGCGCGTACGGGGTTTCCGCAATCCGCCCGGCGCGGACATTTTGCGTGCGAACAATGGGATAATCCGGCCACCCGCATTTCTTCGAAGGAATCCGCAACATGCGCAAAGCCCTCGTCCCCGTGGATGGCTCGTCCAATTCCGAGCGCGCCGTGCAGCACGTCATCGCGCTGGCCGGCACCTGCCCCGCCATGGACGTCGTCCTGCTCAACGTCCAGCCGGAGATCGACGACTGGCAGGTGCGCCGCTTCCTCAAGAAGGAGGAAGTCGAGGCCATGGAGGAATCCAAGGGCGGCGACGCCCTGCAGTCGGCCCGCGCCCTGCTCGACGCCGCCGGCCTCCGCTACACGCCGCAGGTGCTGATCGGCCCGGTCGCCGAGACCATCGCCAAGGCCGCGCTGGAGCACAACTGCGACGGCATCGTCATGGGCACGCGCGGCCTCGGCGCCGTCGCCGGCGCCCTGCTCGGCTCCGTCGCCTCGCAGGTCGTCCACCTCTCCGACGTGCCGGTCACGCTGATCAAGTAAAGTCAGTCCCTGCAGGACGGCGCCGCCGTGCCTACCACCGTCCTCGTCGTCTTCCTGGTCGTCTACCTGGGCATGTTCCTCGGCGAACTGCCCTTCCTGCAGATCGACCGCACCGGCATCGCCCTGCTCGGCGCCATCGCCCTGGTGGCGCTGGGGGAAGTCAGTCCCGAGCAGGCGGCGCAGTCGGTGCACCTGCCGACCCTGCTGCTGCTGTTCTCCTTCATGGTGCTCTCGGCGCAGATGCGCCTGGGCGGCTTCTACACGCGGGTCACCCGGCGCATCGCCGCCTCTCCGGTCGGGCCGCCGGCGCTGCTGGCGCTGCTCATCGCCGCCGTCGCGGCGCTCTCGGCGGTGTTCTCCAACGACATCGTCTGCCTCGCCATGGCGCCGGTGCTGGCCGATGCCTGCCTGAAGCGCGGCCTGAATCCGGTGCCCTTCCTGCTGGCGCTGGCCTGCGCCGCCAACGTCGGCTCGGCGGCGACGCTGATCGGCAACCCGCAGAACATGCTGATCGGCGAGACGCTGCGCCTGTCCTTCGCCGGCTACGCGCGCGAGGCGGCCGTGCCGGTGCTGGCCGGCCTCGCCGCCACCTGGGCCATCGTCGCCTTCCTCTCGCGCGGGCGCTGGGCGCTGGACGCCGCGCAAGCGGCCGTCCTGCCGGAACGGCACGAGGAGGACGCAGCCGCCTACGATGCCTGGCAGACGGCGAAGGGGCTGCTGGTGGCCGGCGCGCTGATCGCCGTCTTCCTGTTCACCGACGTGCCGCGCGAGGTGGCGGCGCTCACCGGCGCCGGCCTCCTGCTGCTGTCGCGCCGCCTGCACACGAACAAGATGCTCGGGCTGGTGGACTGGGAGCTGCTGGTGCTGTTCATCGGCCTGTTCGTGGTCAACCACGCCTTCCAGGAGACCGGGCTGGCCGCGCGCGCCATGCAGTTTCTCGCCGAGGCCGGCCTCCCGCTCGGCGCACCCGCGCCGATGTTCGGCGCCGCCTTCGTGGCGAGCAACCTCGTCTCCAACGTGCCGGCGGTGATGCTCCTGCTGCCGGCGGCCGGCGAGCCCTGGTCCGGGCCGCTGCTGGCGCTGGTGTCCACGCTCGCCGGCAACCTGCTCATCGTCGGCAGCATCGCCAACATCATCGTCGTCGACTGCGCGGCGCGGCGCGGCATCCGCATCGACTGGCGCATGCACGCCCGCGTCGGCGTGCCGGTGACGCTCGCCACGCTGGCGCTGGCGGCGGCCTGGCTGCTGCTGCGCTTCCCGGCATGAGCGCCCCGCACGGCCGGCGAACGCCCGTCACCCCTGCGCTAGACGAGGGTGCCGGGTGGAGAACAGTCCGGTGAACTGGCTCAGCCTCCTCGTCTGCATCGCCGCCATCGGCTTCGGCGGCGCGCGGCTGTCGCGCTACGGCGACGTCATCGCCGAGAAGACCGGGCTGGGGCGCAGCTGGGTCGGCCTGGTGCTGCTCGCCACCGTCACCTCGCTGCCGGAATTGGTCTCGGGCCTCTCCGCCGTCACGGTGGCCGGCGTGCCCGACATCGCCGTCGGCGACGTACTCGGCAGCTGCGTCTTCAACCTCGCCATCCTCGTCGTCGTCGATTTCCTCTATCCGCAGGAGTCGATCTACAGCCGCGCCAGCCGCGGCCACGTCCTCTCGGCCGCCTTCGGCATCGTGCTGATCGGCACGGTCGCCTTCTCGCTGCTGCTGGCGCGCAGGGGCGAGGTCCTCGCCCTCGGCCATGTCGGCGCCACCACGCCGTTCATCGTCGTGCTGTATTTCCTGGCCATGCGCACGCTGCACCGCTACGAGCGGCGCGAGCTCGCCGAGTTCGTCGAGGCGGCGGCGGAGCGCTATCCGGACGTCAGCCTGCGCCGCGCCGCCGCCGGCTATGCGCTGGCGGCCGGCCTCGTCGTGGCGGCGGGCATCTGGCTGCCCTTCGTCGGCGCCGCCATCGCGCGCGAGATGGGCTGGCACGACTCCTTCGTCGGCACCCTGCTGGTGGCCGCCGCCACCTCGGCGCCGGAAGTCGCCGTCACCCTCGCCGCGCTGCGCCTGGGCGCCATCGACATGGCGGTGGCGAACCTGCTCGGCAGCAACCTCTTCGACATCCTCATCCTCGCCATCGACGACCTGTTCTACCTCGACGGCCCGCTGCTCGCCGGCGTGTCGCCGGCGCACGCCGTGTCGGCCGTCTCTGCCATCATCATGACCGGCGCCGCCGTCATCGGCCTGTTCTACCGCCCGGCCGGCCAGCTCTGGCGCAGCGTGAGCTGGGTCAGCGTGTTCCTGCTGGCGCTCTATCTGCTCAATGCCTATATCCTCTACCGCCATGGCGCATGACCCCATCGACTGGCACACCCTGAGCGCCGAAGCGGCGCTGGGCGAACTCGGCGCCGTGCCGCAGGGACTGACTTCTGCCGAGGCCGCCGCGCGCCTCGAGCAGCACGGCCGCAACGAACTGCCGGAAGCCGCCGCGCGCAGCATCGCGCGCATGGTGTACGACCAGTTCGCCGACTTCATGATCCTGGTGCTGATCGCCGCGGCGGTGGTCTCCGGCATCGTCGGCGAGCCCGCCGATACCCTCGCCATCGTCGTCATCGTGCTGCTCAACGCGGTGATCGGCTTCGTGCAGGAATGGCGCGCCGAAAAAGCCATGGCGGCGCTGCGCCGGATGGCGGCGCCCTCGGCGCGCGTGCGCCGCGAGGGCAGCCTGCGCGAGCTGCCGGCCGTCGAGCTGGTGCCGGGCGACATCGTGCTGCTGGAAGCCGGCAACGTGGTGCCGGCCGACCTGCGCCTGCTGGAAGCGGCGCGGCTCACCGTCGCCGAGGCGGCGCTCACCGGCGAATCGCAGCCCGTCGAAAAGCAGGTCGCCGCGCTCGCCGAGGCGCCGCTGCCGCTCGGCGACAGGGCCAACATGGCCTGGAAGGGCACGCTGGTGGCCAACGGCCGCGCCACCGGCGTGGTGGTCGCCACCGGCCTGGCCACCGAACTCGGCCGCATCGCGCGCCTGCTCGCCGGCGCGGAAGAGGTGAAGACGCCGCTGCAGAAGCGCCTGGCGCGCTTCGGCGCGCGGCTGGCCTGGGCGGTGCTGGCGATCTGCTCAATCGTTTTCCTCGCCGGCCTGGCGCGCGGCGAGCCGGCGGTGCTGATGTTCCTCACCGCCGTCAGCCTCGCCGTGGCGGCCATCCCCGAGGCGCTGCCGGCGGTGGTGGCGATCTCGCTGGCCCTCGGCGCGTCGAAGATGGTGCAGCAGAACGCGCTGATCCGCCGCCTGCCGGCGGTGGAGACGCTCGGCTCGATCACCTTCATCTGCTCCGACAAGACCGGGACCCTGACGCAGAACCGCATGCATGCGGAAGCCTTCTACGCCGAAAGCGACGAATCGCCGGCCGAACCCTGGCCGAGCCTGTTCCGCTGCATGGCGCTGGTGAATGACGCGGCGGCGGATGCGACGGGCGCTCTGGTCGGCGATCCGACCGAGGTGGCGCTGCTGCAGGCGGCGGCTGCGCACGGCGTCGACCACGCCGCGCTGAAAAGTCAGTTCCCGCGATACGGCGAGTTACCCTTCGACGCCGAGCGCAAGCGCATGGCCACCGTGTACCGCATGGCGGGAACGGTCTATGGGAGCGGCCTGCCAGCCGCGATTCCGGCGGCGAACACCGCGGACGGCAGGCCGCTCCCGCTGGAGGGATACCTCGCCTGCGTCAAGGGCGCGCCGGAAGCCGTGATCGAACGCTGCACCTGGCGGCTCACCCCGCGCGGTCCCGCGCCGTTCGACGCTGCCGACGCATTGGTGCAGGCGGAACGCATGGCGGCGCGCGGCCTGCGCGTGCTGGCCTTCGCCGAGCGCCGCCTCGACGCGCTGCCGGCGGACATGGCCGAGGCGGAGAACGACCTTACCTTCCTCGGCCTGGTCGGCCTGATGGACCCGCCGCGCGAAGAGGCCGCTGCGGCCGTCGAGGAATGCCGCACGGCCGGCATCGTGCCGGTGATGATCACCGGCGACCACCCGGCCACGGCGCGCGCCATCGCCGAGCGGCTCGGCATCCTCGACGACGGCGGGCGCGTCGTCAGCGGCGTCGAGCTGGCCGCGCTTTCCGACGCCGACTTCGCCGCGCAGGTGAAGGACATCCGCGTCTATGCCCGCGTCGACCCCGAGCAGAAGATCCGCATCGTCCAGGCGCTGCAGGCGGCCGGCGAGTTCGCCGCCATGACCGGCGACGGCGTGAACGACGCGCCGGCGCTGAAGCGCGCCGACATCGGCGTGGCGATGGGCAGGGGCGGCACCGACGTCGCCCGCGAGGCGGCGCACATGGTGCTGCTCGACGACAACTTCGCCTCCATCGTGCATGCGGTGCGCGAGGGGCGGCGCATCTTCGACAACATCCGCAAGTTCATCAAGTACACGATGACCAGCAACTCGGGCGAGATCTGGACCATCTTCCTCGCCCCCTTCCTCG
>WYAY01000102.1 GCA_011526165.1 Sulfuritalea sp. | reverse complement strand
TCCTGGTGGGCGGCACAGGGTTCGAACCTGTGACCCCTGCCGTGTGAAGGCAGTGCTCTACCGCTGAGCTAGCCGCCCGTCTGGGAGGCGCGCATTCTCTCATGGCGGCCGATTCCGGTCAATTTGCGCCCGGGGCCGGCTGCCGATCGCTTAAAATCCGTAGTTTTATCCGTACCGCCATGAACCGACCCGTCCGCACCCGCTTCGCCCCCAGCCCGACCGGCTACCTCCACGTCGGCGGCGCCCGCACGGCGCTGTATTCCTGGGCCTACGCGCGCAAGCACGGCGGCACCTTCATCCTGCGCATCGAGGACACCGACATCGAGCGCTCGACGCAGGCATCCATCGACGCCATCCTCGACGGCATGGCCTGGCTCGGCCTCGACTGGGACGAGGGCCCGTTCTACCAGATGCAGCGCCTCGAGCGCTATGCCGAGGTGGCGCAGCAACTGATCAAGTCCGGCCACGCCTACTGGTGCTACGCCAGCAAGGAGGAACTGGACGCCATGCGTGAGGCGCAGCGCGCGAGAGGCGAGAAGCCGCGCTACGACGGCCGCTGGCGGCCGGAGAACGCCAAGGGCAAGACGCCGCCGGCCGACGTCAAGCCGATCCTGCGCTTCCGCAATCCCGACGACGGCATCGTCGCCTGGGACGACCTCGTCAAGGGCCGCATCGAGATCGCCAACGGCGAGCTGGACGACCTCGTCCTGCTGCGCGCCGACGGCGTGCCGACCTACAACTTCGGCGTGGTGGTGGACGACCTCGACATGGGCATCAGCCACTGCATCCGCGGCGACGACCACGTCAACAACACGCCGCGCCAGATCAACATCTACCGCGCGCTGGGCGCGCCGCTGCCGGCCTTCGCCCACGTGCCGATGATCCTCGGCAGCGACGGCGAGCGCCTCTCCAAGCGCCACGGCGCGGTGTCGGTGATGCAGTACGCCGAGGACGGCTTCCTGCCCGGGGCGCTGCTCAACTACCTGGCGCGGCTCGGCTGGTCGCACGGCAACGACGAGGTGTTCTCGCTCGAACAGTTCGTCGACTGGTTCGACCTCGAGCACATCAGCCGTTCGCCGGCGCAGTTCAATCCGGAGAAGCTGGCCTGGCTGAACCAGCAGCACCTCAAGGTGCGCGACGACAGGATGCTGGCCGAGGAAGTGGCGCCGCGACTGGCGGCGCGCGGCATCGGCACCGCCGCCGGCCCGTCGCTGGAAAAAGTCGCGGCGCTCTACAAGGACCGCGTGTCGACCTTGAACGAGCTGGCCGACGCCGTCGAGCCGTTCTACGTCGAGGTCTACCCCGGCGCCGAGCTGCTGGCGCAGCACGTCACCGAGGCGGCGCGCGACGCGCTGCGCGATCTGCGCACGCGGCTGGAGACGACGGTGTGGGAGAAGGCGCAGCTCAACCAGGCGCTGAAGGACGTCGTCGCCGCGCGCGGCCTCAAGCTGCCGCAGCTGGCGATCCCGCTGCGCGTGGTGCTCACCGGCCAGCCGCAGACGCCGTCGATCGACGCGGTGCTGGAAGCCTTCGGCCGCGAGGTCGTGCTGGCGCGGCTAGGGCGCCACGCCTAGACGCGCCGACGGCGCGAGGCCGGCGGCAAGTTCCCGCTCGACCGGCAGCGGTTCCTCTTCGATCCCGCAGGCGAGCAGTTCGGCGCACAGCGGCGCGTAGACCAGGCCGCGCGAGCCGAGGCCGAGCAGGCCGAACAGCCCTTCCTGGCCCGGAATGCCGCCGACCAGCGGCAGGCGGTCCGGCCCCACCGTGCGGATGCCGGCGCGGCCGCCGACGCGGGCGGCATCCACCGTCGCGGCGAAATCCGGCAGCAGCTGCTTGAGGCGCGCCAGGTTGGCGCGATGGTCTTCCTCGCGCGCCAGTTCGTCGGTGGAGCCTTCCTCGTAGGTGGCGCCGACGACATGCACGCCGAAGGAGGTCGCCGGCGTGACATAGCCTTCGCGCGACACCACCGCCTTGATCGAACGGCCCGGCTCGGCGGGGATGCAGGTGATCTGGCCGCGCACGGGGCGCAGGGGCAGCGCCGCGGACACGGCGAAGCGTCGCGCCTGGTGGCCGTTGGCGAGGATGGCCACGGGCGCCTCGGCAATGGCCTTTCCCGCCGCGTCGACGGCGCGCCAGGCGTTGCCGACGCGCACGAGGTCGGCCGCCTCGTGCTGCGCATGCAAACGCACGGCTTCGCCGGCAACGCGCAGGGCAACATCGCACAGCGCCGGCGGATGGACCCAGGCGCCCTGCGGGAACCACCAGCCAGGCGCCGGCACGCGCCAGCCGGCCAGCGCGGAAGCTTCCTCGATGTCCACCCAGCGCAGCACCCCGGGCGGCAATAGGCCGCTTTCCACGATGCGCCGCTGGCGCTCGACCTGCTTCGCGTCGCGCGCCAGGCGCAGCACGCCGCAGAGCTGCCAGACCAGTTTCGGGTCCGAAGAAAATTCCTGCAATCGCCGCAGGGCGTAATGAAAACCGGCCAGCGTCAGGCGCGACAGGCGGTTCCAGTCTGCGGAAGGCACCGGCTGCAGCACGCCGGCCGGGTTGCCCGAGGTCTCGCGCGCCAGGCCGTCGCGCCGCTCGATGAGGTCGATGGTCCAGCCGCGCGCGGCGAGGCGCTCGGCGACGAGGCAGCCGGCGATGCCGCCGCCGATGACGAGGGCGCGGCGCTCCCTCTCCGTTCCAGCTTGCACTGCGCCGGCGAAGCGGCCGCAGAGCATCTCGCGCTTGCGGCCGAAGCCCGCTTTCTTCTCGACTGCAAAGCCCGCCGCCGCCATGCCGCGACTGACTTTTCCGGCGGCGCTGTAGGTGGCGAAGGTCGCACCCGGCGCGGCCAGCCGTGCCAGTTGCGCGAACAGCACATCGTCCCACATGTCCGGATTGCGCGATGGCGCGAAGCCGTCGAGGAAGAAGGCGTCGATGCGTGCCTCGACCTGCGCCAGCATGTCCGTCGCTTCGCCCCACAGCAGCGTCAGCGCGATGCGGCCGCCGTCGAGGTGCAGGCGGTGGAAGCCGGGGATGAGCGGGGGATAGCGCTCGAGCAGTTCGGCGCCGAGCGAGGCCAGTTCCGGCCACTGGCGGAAGAGCGCCGCCAGGTCGTCGCGGCGGAAGGGATGCTTGTCGACCGAGAGGTAATGCAGGCGCACGTCGGCCGGCGCCGTCTCGCGGAAGCGTTGCCACGTGCAGAGGAAATTCAGCCCCGTGCCGAAGCCGGTTTCGAGGATGGCGAAGCGGCGGCGCGCCTGCCAGCGCGCGGGGAGGTCGTTGCCGGAGAGAAAAACATGGCGGGTCTCGTCGAGCCCGCCATCCAGCGACCAGTAGGTGTCGCCGTAGGATTCGCTGAAGGCCGCGCCGTCGCGGAAGGACGGCGCGGCCGGTTCGATGGGTCGCGGCAACTTATCGCGCGGTGATGACGTTGTTTTCCACCTTCACCCTGTCGCCCACGCGCCAGACGGGCTGGCTGGCGACATCGAATTCGCGGGCGGTGCCGTCCTCCATGCGCACGATGATCTCCCACTTGCTCGTCCTGCGGATGTAGCGCTCGGCCTGGTGGCCGGCGACGGCGCCGCCGGCGGCGCCGATCACCGTGGCGGCGGTCTTGCCGCTGCCCTTGCCGACCTGGCTGCCGAGCAACGCGCCGCCGACGCCGCCGGCGACAGCGCCGATGCCGGTGCCTTCGCCTTTCTGCGTCTTCTCGACGATCGACTCGATGGTGCCGCAGTTGGCGCAGATGGCGGGTGGCGGCGCCGGCTGAGCGGCAGCCTGGGTGGGCTGGGCTTCGGCCTTCGGCTCGGGCTTGGGTTCAGCCGGTTTGGCGGCCGCCACTTTCTTGGCCGGGGCCGGTTTGGATTCGGCCGGCGCCTGCTCGGCGGGCTTGGCCGGGGCGGCGGCCGGCGTCTGGACGGCCGCGGTGACCGGCTCAGCCTGCTTTGAGGAACTGCCGACGGTCGGGATCACGCCAAAGATGGCGGCGACGCCGGCCGCAGAGAGGATGATCACCGCGACGGCGGCAACCCAGAGGACGGGATGCAGTTTTTTGCCTGTGGCTTGGGCTTCCATGCTGGTCTCCTATGCAAAACTTCAGCGCGAATAACGCATCGGCCGAGCCTGGGCTGACGCCTGAAACAACTCCTTACACTTCCCGCCGCAGCTGCGGGAAGAGGATCACGTCGCGGATGCTCGGGCTGTCGGTGAGCAGCATCACGAGGCGGTCGATGCCGACGCCGCAGCCGGCGGTCGGCGGCAGGCCGTATTCCAGCGCGCGGATGTAGTCTGCATCATAGTACATGGCCTCCTCGTCGCCGGCTTCCTTGGCCTTGGCCTGCTCGAGGAAGCGCGCCGCCTGGTCCTCCGGATCGTTCAGCTCGGAGAAGCCGTTGGCGATCTCGCG
>WYAY01000101.1 GCA_011526165.1 Sulfuritalea sp. | reverse complement strand
GCAGCCTCCTCGTCGCCAACCGCAGCGAAATCGCCATCCGCGTCATGCGCGCGGCCTCCGAAATGGGCATCCGCACGGTGGCCATCTACTCGAACGAGGACCGCTTCGCGCTGCACCGCTTCAAGGCCGACGAGTCCTATCTCGTCGGCGCCGGCAGGAAGCCGATCCAGGCCTACCTCGACATCGACGACATCATCCGCGTCGCCAGGGAGGCCCACGTCGATGCCATCCACCCCGGCTATGGCTTCCTCTCCGAGAACCCGGACTTCGCCGAGGCCTGCGCGCAAGCCGGCATCGTCTTCATCGGCCCCAAGCCCGGAGTCATGCGCCTGCTCGGCAACAAGGTGTCGGCGCGCGAGCTGGCCGATCAGGCCGGCGTGCCGGTGGTGCCGGCGACCGGCGCGTTGCCGCAGGACCTCGCCGGCGCGCAGAAGCTGGCGGCCGCCGTCGGCTATCCGCTCATGCTCAAGGCGAGCTGGGGCGGCGGCGGGCGCGGCATGCGCGTGGTGGAGACCGAGGCCGACCTCGGCCCGGCCATGGAAGTCGCCCGGCGCGAGGCCAAGGCCGCCTTCGGCAACGACGAGGTGTACCTCGAAAAACTGGTGCGCCGCGCGCGCCATGTCGAGGTGCAGGTGATCGGCGACACGCACGGCAACCTGGTGCACGCCTTTGAACGCGACTGCTCGGTGCAGCGGCGCAACCAGAAAGTGGTCGAGCGCGCGCCGGCGCCTTACCTGGAGGAATCGCGCCGCGCCGAGCTGTGCGGCGCCGCGCTGAAGCTCGCCCGCGCCGCGAAGTACACCCACGCCGGCACCGTCGAGTTCCTCATGGACGCCGACACCAACGACTTCTACTTCATCGAGGTCAACCCGCGCATCCAGGTCGAGCACACCGTCACCGAGGAGGTGACCGGCGTCGACATCGTCAAGGCGCAGATCCGCATCTCGGAAGGCGCCCGGATCGGCGACGCCGACGCCTACGTGCCGCGCCAGGAAGACATCCGGCTGCACGGCCACGCCCTGCAGTGCCGCGTCACCACCGAGGACCCGGAAAACGGCTTCACGCCCGACTACGGCCGCATCAGCGTGTACCGCAGCGCGGCCGGCTTCGGCCTGCGCCTCGACGGCGGCACGGCCTACGGCGGCGCGGTGATCACGCCGTATTACGACTCGCTGCTGGTGAAGGTGACGGCCTGGGGCCATACGCCCGACGAGGCCATCGCCCGCATGGACCGGGCACTGCGCGAGTTCCGCATCCGCGGCGTCGCCTCCAACCTGCAGTTCCTCGAGAACGTCATCGACCATCCGCTGTTCCGCTCGGGGGAGTGCACCACGCGCTTCATCGACACCACGCCGGAGCTGTTCAGTTTCCAGCGCCGGCGCGACCGCGGCAGCAAGCTCTTGAAGTTCCTCGGCGAGGTGGCGGTGAACGGCAACCCGGAGATGAAGGGGCGGGCGCTGCCGCACCTGCCGCTCCCGAAGCCGCTCAAGCCGCGCTGCGACCTGACCCAGGCGCCGCCGCCCGGCACGCGCGACCGCCTGAAGCAGATGGGCGCGGAGAAATTCGCCGAGTGGATGAAGGCCGAGCCGCGCGTGCTGCTCACCGACACGACCATGCGCGACGCCCACCAGTCGCTCTTCGCCACGCGCATGCGCACGCACGACATGCTGGAGATCGCGCCGCACTACGCGCGCATGCTGCCGGACCTGTTCAGTCTGGAGTGCTGGGGCGGGGCGACCTTCGACGTGGCCCTGCGCTTCCTCAAGGAAGATCCCTGGGAACGTCTGGCGCAGCTGCGCGCCGCCATCCCCAACGTGCTGTTCCAGATGCTGCTGCGCGCATCCAACGCCGTCGGCTACACCAATTACTCAGACAACGTCGTGCGCTACTTCGTGCAGCAGGCGGCGAAGGAGGGCGTCGACGTCTTCCGCGTCTTCGACTCGCTCAACTGGGTGGACAACATGCGCGTGGCGATGGATGCGGTGCGCGAGAGCGGCGCCCTGTGCGAGGCGGCGATCTGCTACACCGGCGACCTGTTCGATGCGGCGCGGCCGAAGTACGACCTGAAGTACTACGTGGATCTGGCGAAGCAGCTGGAGAAGGCCGGCGCCCACATCCTCGGCATCAAGGACATGGCCGGCGTCTGCCGCCCGCGCGCGGCGCGCGAGCTGGTGCGGGCGCTCAAGCAGGAGGTCGGCCTGCCGATCCACTTCCACACCCACGACACCAGCGGCATCGCCGCGGCCAGCGTGCTGGCGGCGGTGGAGGCGGGCGTCGACGCCGTCGACGGCGCACTCGACGCCATGAGCGGCCTCACCTCGCAGCCCAACCTCGGTTCGATCGCCGCGGCCCTGCAGGGCGCGCCGCGCGATCCCGGCGTCGACCTCGACGCCATGCAGGCGATTTCGCTCTACTGGGAGGGCGTGCGCCGCGCCTACGCGCCCTTCGAGGCGGACATCCGCTCCGGCACCGCCGACGTCTATCGCCACGAGATGCCGGGCGGCCAGTACACCAACCTGCGCGAGCAGGCCCGCGCCATGGGCCTCGAGCACCGCTGGGCCGAGGTGTCGAAGGCGTATGCCGAGGTGAACCTCCTATTCGGCGACATCGTCAAGGTGACGCCGACCTCGAAGGTGGTGGGCGACATGGCGCTGTTCATGGTCGCCAACGACCTGACGCCGGAGCAGGTGCGCGACCCGAACCGCGAGGTCGCCTTCCCCGAATCGGTCGTCTCGCTCATGAAGGGCGAACTGGGTTATCCGCCCGACGGCTTCCCGGCCGAGCTGCAAAAGAAGGTGCTGCGCGGCGAGAAGCCGCTGCCGGGCCGCGCCGGCGACTTCCTGCCGGCGGTGGACCTGGGGGCCAGGCGCGCCGAGGCGGAGGCGGCGGTGAACCGCAAGGTGAGCGACACCGACCTCGCTTCGTATCTCATGTATCCGAAGGTGTTCAAGGACTATGCCGCCCACCGCAGCCACTACGGCGACGTCTCGGTGCTGCCGACGCCCGCCTTCTTCTATGGCCTGCGCGAGCGCGAGGAGATCGCCATCGAGATCGAGCGGGGCAAGACCCTCATCGTCAGCCAGCAGGGCATGAGCGGGCCGGACGAGGAGGGCCACGTCAAGGTCGCCTTCGAACTGAACGGCCAGCCGCGCACGGCGCGCATCCCGAAGGCCGGCATGGCGGCGCTGAAACAGCATCCGCGCGCCGAGGAAGGCAACGCCCGCCACGTCGGCGCGCCGATGCCCGGCACGGTGGTCACCGTCGCCGTGCAGGCCGGGCAGAAGGTCGGCAAGGGCGATCCGCTGGTGTCGATCGAGGCGATGAAGATGGAATCCATGCTCGCCGCCGAGCGCGACGGCGTGGTGGCCGCCATCCACGTCAAGCCGGGCGAGGCGGTGAACGCCAAGGATCTGCTGCTGGAGTACGCCTGATGCTCAGCCGAGCGTGAAGCGGAAGGTCGCCCCTTCGCCAGGCATCGCATCGGCCCAGACACGCCCGCCATGGCGGCTCACGATGCGTGCGACGGTGGCCAGACCGATGCCGTTGCCGCCAAACTCCTCTGGGCTATGAAGACGCTGGAAGGGAGCGAACATCCGGCCGGCGTATTGGCTGTCGAAGCCGACGCCGTTATCACGTACGAAATAGACCAGCTTGCCGTCGATGGTTTCCGAGCCGAACTCGATCCTTGCTTGCGGGTTCTTGTGCGAATACTTCCAGGCATTCTCGAGCAGGCTCTGCAGTGCCTCGCGCAGCAGCTGCGGATCGCCATGGGCCATACAGCCCTGGGCAATCGAAATCTCCATATTGCGTCCGGGGGAAGCGCGCGAAATTTCCTGTATCGATTCTGCTGCGAGTCGGCTGAGGTCGACCTTTTCCCAACGCATTTCCTGGCGTGTGATGCGCGCGAGCTGGAGGATATCGTCGATCAACGAGCCCATGCGCTGGGCGGCGCTGCGTACGCGTTCGATATAGCTGCGGCCCTGGGCATCGAGCCTGTCTCCATATTCTTCAGCCAACAGATGGCTGAAACCGTCGATGCCACGCAGCGGAGTGCGCAGGTCGTGCGAGATGGAATAGGCGAAGGATTCCAGTTCGCGGTTTGAAGCCATCAGCTCGGCTGTCCGCTGCTGCACCCTCAGTTCGAGGTCCGAGTTCAAGCGCTGGATTTCGGCCCTGGCTTCCTCCTGCTCGGTGATGTCCTGCGCGGTACCGAGGGCGCGAAGCGGCCTTCCGGCAGCATCGAAGGACAGTTCGCGGCTGGCACGGATCCATTTGACCCGGCCGCCAGGCGTCAGGATGCGGTGCTTGATCTCGCATGGACTGTCCCTTTCGCTGACGTCCAGATAAGCGTCCTTGACGGCATCCCTGTCTTCAGGGGGCACCATTTTCAACAGGTCGTCGAAGGTGCCGCTGAAGGCGCCCGGTTGGTTTTGGTAGATGCGGTGAACCTCTTCCGACCACGTCATGCGACCGCTTGGCAAATCGAGGTCCCAACTGCCGACACGGCCGATGCGCTGTGCCTCGGCGAGTTTCTGGCGGCTTTCCAGCAGCGCCGTTTCCGCCTGCTTGCGCACGGTCTGGTCAATGGAGAGAACCAAGGCGCAGGGTTCCCTGCCTAGCATGATGGTTTCTGCAGAGAAAAGAACATTCAGCGTTTCGCCCCGCTTGTTGCGCAACTCGATTTCATGATTGGCCACTCTGCCACGCCGCTTCAGTTCGTTCGACCAGTCCTGCCGGTCCTCAGGACGAATCCATTTGCCCATTTCCACCGAGCTTCGGCCGATGGCCTCCTCGCGAGACCAGCCGAACAGGTCGACGAATGCGTCGTTGATGTCGATATAGCGCCCGTCCTCGAGCCGGGTGATGGCGATGGCGACGGGGCTGGCCATGAAGACCTGCTGGAACTTCGACTCCGATGCACGCAATTCTTCTTCGGCACGCCGGCGTTCGGTGATGTCGTCGGCGGTGGCATAGACAACCCCCTGACCGCGCCAGGAGCCACGCACCAGGCGTACCTCCTTCGGGAACGCTTCGCCGTTCGCCCTCAGGCCCCAGAACTCGAAGCGCTGCGGCTCTCCGGCAAACGCTTTCTCCACCATGCTGCCGACCCGTGCGAGATCGTTCCTCCCCGGGGCGGATACGAATTCCGGGGACCTGCCGATGAAACTTTCGCGCGGATGGCCGTACATTCGCACCACACCCTCGTTGACATCGAGGAAGAGTCCTGCGCGGTCTTGGATGTAGATGGCCTCGTTGACCGAGTTGAACAGGTCGCGGAAGCTGGCATCGCTGGCGGCAAGGGCCGTCACCTGCTGGTCGAGGTTCGAGGTGAGGCGCTTTACCTCCTCCAGTCGTGCCTGGTATCCCGAGACGATGTGGCCGAGGATGATCGATACGAAGATCAGCGTACCGGACTGAACGAGCACGTGCAGTACTGGCCTGTTGTTGGCCTGCGGCAGCAAGGTCGAGGATTCGGCGACGGCCAGGCCGACGATGGCGGTGATCGATAGAAGTGCGAAGACGAGCGCCAACTGACGGTTGAGCAGCCAGCCGGCCATCAGGATGATCAGCGGGTAGAGATACAGCGCCGGCGCCTGGACGCCACCCGTAATGATAGACAGCAGGGTGATTTCCGCCCACAGGCCGAAGCCAAGGACGAGCAGGCCGGGTCGGATTTTGCCGCAGTGGTGGCAGTACAGCGCCAGGGCGCAGACCAGCACCAGAAACGCAGGTCCCGCCAGGCGCATCCGCTGTCCGGGTACGCCGAGGAGTAGCACGGCGAAATAGACGATGCTGCCGAACAATAGGCATAACGCTGCAAGTCGCAGGAACGCCGCCGCGTGTTCCTGCGCCAGCCTGAGATCCTTCTCTTCGGCCGCGACCAAACTGATCCCCTGAATCTGACCGGACAGGTACTAGCCCCGTCAGAGCGGAATCTCTCCCGCGAATAGATATACCGGCATTTATCGTGCCTGGCAAGCGGGCAGGCGCCGGCCTGGGCTCGCCTTGACCGGCAATTCATGCCGGTCAAGGCGACAGGACGCGGCAAGCCTTGCAGCCTTGAAAACCCGAGGTCAAGGATTTCCCTTGAAAATCAGATAGCCGACATTTCTGGCCGGGATCTTGCAATGAGCTGGCTGCGCGCCGGTGTCGGACGCGCGTGGACAGGCAGGAGGCAGGGCCATGGGTATTGCAGCCATCATCGGAATCGTATCGTCGGTCATCCAGATCGCGCGCAGCTTCAACGCACCCGAGACGCCGCAGGCGGCGCAGCCGCAGCAGAAGGCGGACAAGCTTTTCGCTGAGCTCGACGCCATGGGGCGGGGTGCCATAGAACCGGCCGATCTGGAAAAGGCTTTCGACAGGATCGGGGATAAGGCGACAGCCGGCGCCGAGAGGCTCTTCGCGAAACTCGACGCCGACGGCAGCGGCGCCATCAGCAGGGAAGAGTTCACGGGTTCGATCAACCGGGTCGCCGACCAGCTCGACCAGCATTTCCACCGCCTGCGGCTGCACGGCGAGGGCAATCCGTCGCCGGCGGCCGAGGCCGGTTTCACCCGAGAGGAGCTTGCCGGCCAGTTGTCGAGCGTCGTCGGCAACTTCGACCAGGCCGACGCCAACGGCGACGGCCGCGTCAGCCTCAAGGAGGCGAAGACCTTCGCCGGCATCGACGCCGGCGGCGCCTTCCGGCCGGCAGCCGGAGACAACGTCGAGACGATGCTGCAGGTGGTGCGCCTGATGCAGGCCTACGGCATCGTCGGCGGCACCACCGATACGGCCGACAATTCGGCCGGACAGAAGGTGTCGGACAAGGTCTAAAGAAGTCTGACGCCGTCCTGCGGCGACTGACTTTTCACCGCCGCCGGTAGCGGCCGTCCTCCAGCGCGATGGCGCCGCTGCCGAGCAGGCGATCGAGGTGCTTGCCCATGATGGCGCCCTCGCCCCACTCGAAGAACGCCTTCGGCTCGCGCGGCTTGCGGTAGACGATGCAGGCGGCGACGATGTCCTCCATCGTGCGCGGCACGGCGAGTAGGTCCAGCAGTTTCGCCTCGCGCTCGTCGATCACGGCGAGGTAGCGGTCGAAAACCGGCGCCACGTCCCCCTCGAAGCAGCCGTCCTCGTGGCTGGTCAGCCATATCTTTGCCGGCACCTGCTGGAGTCTGCGCACCGAGGCGATGGTCTGCTCGATCGAGCCGGCGCGGTCGCCGTACCAGGGGCCGAAGGCGGTGAGGTCGTAGTCGCCCATGAACAGTACCTGCGGCTCGCGGAAGAAGAGGGCGACGAAGCCCGGCGTGTGGCCGGGTGCGTGGATGACCTCCACCGTGCACGAACCCAGATCGATGACCTCTCCCGGCGTGAAGCTGTACGCGGCTCGGCGCGGCTTGATGTGGAAGTCCTCGCGCAGGGTCTTGCGCCAATAATCGCGGTACGCCTCCCGGTCGTAGCCGTACCAGTCGAGCATGGCCTCGATGCCCTGCAGAGCGCCGGCCTCCACGGCCATGTGCCGCAGCGGCAGACCTTCGAAGAGATCGAGATGGGTCAGATGGTCCTCGTGCCAGTGCGTCAGCCAGACCTCCCGGACCCCCGGGCCGGCGATGAGTTCGCGGTAGCGCACCTCGTCGGCGCCTGCATCGATGATCACTCCGGCGTCCTCGACGTAGACGGAATGGGACAAGGGATAGCGTCCCTTGGGCCCGCCGCGGATGAGGCGCACGGGACCGAAGCGCTTTTCTTCCGTCATCGTTGCTCCAGCAATCCGCTCAGCACATACGGCAGGATGCCGCCGTAGCGGTAGTACTCCACCTCGATCGGCGTGTCGATGCGGCAGAGCACGGTGACGTCGTCGCGGCGCCCGTCGGCGCGGTGGATGCGCAGGGTGAGTTCCTGCTGCGGCTTGAGGTCGTCGCCGATGCCGACCACGTCGAAGGTCTCGTCGCCCTTCAGGTGCAGGGTGTCGATGCTCTTGCGGCCCTCGAACTGCAGCGGCAGCACGCCCATGCCGACGAGGTTGGCGCGGTGGATGCGCTCGAAGCTCTTGGCCACCACCACCTTGACGCCGAGCAGCTGGGTGCCTTTCGCCGCCCAGTCGCGCGAGGAGCCGGTGCCGTACTCCTCGCCGGCCAGCACGATGGAGGGCACGCCGCGGCGCTGGTACTCCATGCCGGCCTCGAACACCGTTACCTGCCTGCCGTCGAGGAGGGTGAAGCCGCCCTCGACGCGCGTGCCGTCATCCCGCGGCGGCAGCATGAGGTTTTTCACGCGCACGTTGGCGAAGGTGCCGCGGATCATGACGTCGTGATGACCCCGGCGCGAGCCGTAGGAGTTGAAATCGGTCGGTTTGACGCCCTGCGCCTGCAGCCATTGGCCGGCCGGGCTGCCCGCGCGGATGGCGCCGGCAGGGGAAATGTGATCGGTTGTCACCGAGTCGCCGAGCAGCAACAGCATGTGCGCGTCGAGGATGTCCACGAGCGGGCGCGGCCGCATGTCGAACCCGGAAAAGAAGGGCGGACGTGCGATGTAGGTGGAAGCCGGCCAGGCGTAAGTCCGCCCCTCGGGCGCGGGTACCCCGCTCCACAGGGCGTGCCCCTTGGCGAAGTCGCGGTAGAGGCGGCGGTAGGCAGCGGGGTCGGTGGCGTGATGCAGCGCCTCGGCGACTTCCTGCGCTGTCGGCCAGATGTCGCCGATAAAGACGCCGGCGCCCAGCGCATCGGTGCCGATCGGCTCGGTCATCAGGTCTTTGAGCACCGTACCGGCCAGGGCATAGGCCACCACCAGCGGCGGCGAGGCTAGGAAGTTGGCGCGGATGCTGGAGTGGATGCGCGCCTCGAAGTTGCGGTTGCCCGACAGCACGGCGGCGCAAATCAGGTTCCTCGAAACGATGACTTCCTCGATCGCCGGCTCGAGCGGGCCGGCATTGCCGATGCAGGTGGTGCAGCCATAGGCCGAGACGAAAAAGCCGAGGCTTTCCAGATAGGGCAGCAGGCCGGCGCGCTCCAGGTAATCCGTGACCACGCGCGAGCCGGGGGCAAGCGAAGTCTTGACGTGCGGCTTGACGCGCAGGCCGCGCTCGACCGCCTTCTTCGCCAGCAGGCCGGCGGCGATCATCACACCGGGGTTGGAAGTGTTGGTGCAGGAGGTGATGGCGGCGATCAGCACGTCGCCGTGGCCGATCGCCATGTCGCCGGCCGCATGCGCCGGCACGTCCAGCACGATGTCGGGCGTCGGCCGGTTGTCGACCATCTCGACGACATCGCGCGGCGCGCCGGATTCGAGCAGAGTGCCGGCGACGGCGCCGCCGCCGGTCATCACGCCGCCGTCTTCCCGCCGGGTGGGCCAGCGCCTGCCGAGTTGGTCAGCGGGGCGGCCGAAACCGTCCCGGTCGGCCGGTTGCGAGAACAGGCGGGCGAACACGGCCCCGACCTGCCCGAGCGGGATGCGATCCTGCGGGCGCTTCGGCCCGGCCAGCGAAGGCTCGACGGTCGGCAGGTCGAGTTCCAGCACCTGGCTGTAGTCGATGTCGCCGCGCAGCGGCATGCCGAACAGCCCCTGGGCGCGAAAGTAGGATTCGAACGCGCCGACAGCCGCCGTGCTGCGGCCGGTGGCGCGCATATAGTCCAGCGTCGCTTCGTCGACCGGGAAGAAGCCCATGGTGGCGCCGTATTCGGGCGCCATGTTGGCGATGGTGGCGCGGTCGGTGAGGGTCAGGGCCGAGGCGCCCTCGCCGAAGAACTCGACGAACTTGCCCACCACCTTGGCGCGCCGCAGCATCTCGGTGAGGGTCAGCACCAGGTCGGTGGCGGTGACGCCCCAGCGCAAGCTGCCGCGCAGATGCACGCCGACCACGTCGGGCGTGAGGAAGTACACCGGCTGGCCGAGCATGGCGGCCTCGGCTTCGATGCCGCCGACGCCCCAGCCGACCACGCCGGCCGCGTTGATCATCGTAGTGTGCGAGTCGGTGCCGACGAGGGTGTCGGGGAAGTACACGCCGTCGCGGCATGACACGCCGCGGAACAGGTGTTCGAGGTTCACCTGGTGCACGATGCCGATGCCGGGCGGCACCACCTTGAAGGTGTCGAAGGCCTGCATGCCCCACTTGAGGAACTGGTAGCGCTCGCGGTTGCGGTGGAACTCCATCTTCATGTTCAGGTCGAGCGCGTGCTTCGAGCCGTAATGGTCGATCTGCACGGAATGGTCCACCACCAGGTCGACCGGTACGAGAGGCTCGATGCGGCCCGGATCGCGGCCCATGCTTGCGGCGACGTCACGCATGGCGGCCAGGTCGGCCAGCAGCGGCACGCCGGTGAAGTCCTGCAGCACGACGCGGGCGACGATGAAGGGGATCTCCGCAGCGCGCGGCGCATTGGGCTTCCAGGCGGCGAGCGCGCGCACGTGCGATTCGGCCACCTTGACGCCATCGCAATTGCGCAGCACGGATTCGAGCACGATGCGGATCGACACCGGCAGGCGGGAAATTGTCCCCAGGCCGGCCTGCTCCAGCGCCGGCAGGGAGTGCAGCCGGCCCGACTTGCCGTCCGGCAGGCGAAAGCTGCGCAGGGTCTTGAAAGGGTCGTTCGCCATGTGGCCTCCTTGCGGAAACTACTCGATGATCTTGTTGATCGGCAGTTCGATGATGCCGCGCGCGCCCGCTTCATAGAGCTTCGGGATCAGTTCGCGCACCTGCTTTTCCGCGACCACGGTGCTGAGGTCTACCCAGGCGGGATCCGAGAGGGTGGACACCGTTGGCGTGGCCAGGGCGGGCAGGATCTTCAGCACGGCCTCGACGCGGTCCTTCGGCACGTTCATCGCCAGCAGCACGCGCGTGGCGGCGGCGATGGCGCCCTTCAGCAGCATCAGCATGCGGTCGATCTTGGCGCGCTTCCAGGCGTCCTGCGCCGACGCGCGGTTGGCGATGAAGCGCGGCGTGCTCTCCAGCACGACGTGCATCACGCGCAGCTGGTTGGCGCGCAGCGAGGAGCCGGTCTCGGAGACGTCGACGATGGCGTCGGCGAGGATCGGCGGCTTGACTTCGGTGGCCCCCCAGGAAAATTCGACATTGGCATCGACGCCGTGCTCGGCAAGGAAGCGCTTCGTCATGCCCACCGCCTCGGTGGCGATGTGGCGGCCTTCAAGATCCTTCACGGTATCGAAGGGCGAACCTTCCTTGGAGGCCATCACCCAGCGCACCGTGCCGTAGTTGGGCCAGGGGGCGCGCAGGTCCGCCAGTTCCTCGACGTCGGCGCCGGTCTCCAGCATCCAGTCGAGGCCGGTGATGGCGCAATCGAGCACGCCCTGCTCGACATAGCGCGCCATCTCCTGCGGGCGGATGAGGATGCACTGGATCTCGGCGTCGTCGATGTCCGGGTAGTAGGAGCGGCCGGAAATGCGCAGGTCGTAGCCGGCGCGCTGGAACAGCTTCTGGGTGGTTTCCTGCAGGCTGCCCTTGGGGATGCCGAGGCGCAGGCGAGGGGCGGTGTGGGTCATGGCGAGCTCCGTTGCGAAGCCACCATCGTAGCATCGCCAGCCGCGGCCTCCGCCTCGGTGCAGCGTTCCTCGTGGCGGCGCGCGGCGGCGAGCACCTCCAGCCGTGTCGGGGCGCGCCCCATCAGGGCGACGACGGTGCGGCCGAGCAACGTGTCGGGCCACGCCCAGTCCGGGTTGCCGCCGAAGCCGGCTGATGCGCCGTCGGCCATGGCGATGAGTTCGTCGAGGTCCGCCTCGCTGAGGGGCAGGGTCATCGGGATGCGCTCCAGTCGGTTCGGCCAAGTACATAACTTTGAATCAAGTCGCAGCGGAAGGGAAGGCAGGGGGAGCGCTTTGCCTGCCTGGCACCGGCCGCTACGCAGCGGGCATTTCCGTCGCCATGGAAAACGGTTAGACTGCCGGCACTATTCGCCATGTAAATGAGTGATTTGTTCGAACGATTCTGGTCACGTTTGACGTTCGCAGCCCGTATGGCTGTCGGCACAGCCGTCGTGCTGGTCGTGACGGGGGCGCTGCTGTTGGCATCGGCCACAGTGAGTGATGCGCTGCAGCTGGGCGGCGAACTGGAAAAGCAGGCCCATTACGAGCTGGCGGCCGGCTTGCAGGCGATCGAGGGAGTCGGCTTCAGGGGAGAGGATGCCGTACGCAGAGCCCTCGAGAGACGTGCTACCCAGCCCCACATCCGCCGACTGGTCTGGAACGTTCACGAGGGTGGCGCGGTCGCTGTCGAAGGAGCGTCATCTGCACCGTCTGCGCCTCGCTGGTTCGCCGATGGCGTCGGCATCGTAGCGCCCCTTGTTTCGCAGCCGCTGATGGAGGAGGGACGGGAACGCGGCAGCCTGACCGTGGTGCTGTCGGCCTCTCCCGGCATCGACCGGCTCTGGAAGAACTTCCTGGGGCATTTCTATCTCCTCTTGCTCGCGGTGTCCCTGCAACTGGCTGCTATCGTGCTGATCCTGCGGCAGGGCCTGCGTCCGCTGGATGCCCTTGCGGAGGGCACGCGTCGCTTCGGCGACGGTGACCTCGGCACCCGCATCGCGCCCGCCGGCGGTCCCGAGATGCGCCAGACAATCGCCGCCTTCAACGCCATGGCGGAGAATCTTTCCGCCACGCTGGGCGAGCTGCGCCACAGCCATGACGAATTGCGCATCGCCGCAACGGCCTTCGAGTCGGAAGAGGGCATGATCGTTACCGATGCATCCCAGTACATCCTGCGCGTCAATCGCGCCTTTGCTGTGCTGACCGGCTACCAGGCCGCTGAAGCGCTCGGCAGCACGCCGCGCATTCTGCTGTCCGATGCGCACGACGACGATTACTACCGGAAGATCTGGCAGACGGTGGCGCTGGACCGTTACTGGCAGGGCGAACTGAAGTTCCGCCACCGCAATGGGCGGGTATTCCCGGTCTGGCAGACCATCTCCGCCGTCGTCCCTCCCGACGGCGGCATCAGCCACTATGTGATCGCCTTCAACGATGTTTCGCAGAGAAAGGAGGCCGAGGAGAAAATACGCCAGCTGGCCTTCTTCGATCCGCTGACGCAACTGCCGAACCGGCGCCTGCTGATCGACCGGCTCGGCCACGCCCTGGCGACGGCCGTGCGCCATCATCGCCATGGCGCGCTGCTCTTTCTCGATTTCGACCACTTCAAGTTGCTCAACGACACCGCCGGGCACGATGCAGGCGACCGGCTGCTGGTCGAAGTGGCGCGGCGGCTCCACGGCTGCGTGCGCCAGGTGGATACCGTGGCGCGCCTCGGCGGCGACGAATTCGTCGTGCTGCTGGAGAATCTCGGCGACACCGAATCCATGGCGGCCAGCCGAGCGGAACGGGTCGCCGAGAAGATCCGCGAAGCCATGACGCATCCGTTCCCGCTGGCGGGGCGTGACCACCACGGCAGCATGAGCATCGGCATCTGCCTGTTCGACGACGCCCACCAGAGCGTCGACGAACTGCTCAAGCGGGCCGATGTTGCCATGTACCAGGCAAAATCCGACGGCCGCAACAGAATCTGCTTCTTCGATCCGGCCATGCAGCAGTCGCTGGTGGCGCGGGCGGAGACGGAGTCCGCCCTGCGCCGCGTCATCGAGGAGGGCCAGTTGGTCCTGTATTACCAGCCGCAGATCGAGGATGGCGAACGCATCGTAGGCGCCGAGGCGCTGTTGCGCTGGAAGCATCCGCAGCGCGGTCTGGTGCAGCCTGCCGAGTTCATTCCGCTCGCCGAGGAGACCGGCCTGATCGTTCCCATCGGCAACTGGGTCCTGGAGGCGGCATGCCGGCAGCTGAGGGACTGGCAGGAGGACGCGGCGACGCGCGAACTCGTCATGGCGGTGAACGTCAGCGCCAGGCAATTTCATCAGCCCAACTTCGTATCCGGTGTCCGCCAGATCCTGCAGCAAACCGGCGCCGCCCCGTCCCGGCTCAAACTGGAGTTGACGGAAAACGTCATCATCGACGACATCGAGGACACCATCGAGAAGATGCAGGAGCTGAAGTCGATGGGCATCGG
>WYAY01000100.1 GCA_011526165.1 Sulfuritalea sp. | reverse complement strand
TGCCGCCGAAGAGCGAGAACAGCGCGACCACCCTGAGGGGCGGCAGCGCGACGCGCGGCAGGAAGAATGCAGCGACCAGCGCGCCGACGCCGAAGCGCAGCGCCGTGACGTCCCAGCCGGTGAGCGTACCCTTGCCGCCGTGGCGGCTGACGAGGATGAAGCCGGTCCAGATGCAGATGGTGGCGAGCACCGCGATCCAGCCGGCGCGGGCGGGTGTCGCGTTCATCGCTCAGTTGCCGCGCGCGACGATGTCGCCGTCCTCTTCCGCCAGTACGCCGGCCTTGAGCAGCTCGTCGATGACCAGGGCGGCGACGGCGGCCGGTTCGCGGTCGAAGAAGTTGCGCGAGACGTCGCGGAAGATGGCGACCTGGCCGAAGTGTCTGCCGATGTCGGCGCGCGGCATGCGGCGCTTTTCCAGCAGGGTGAAGGTGAACAGCGCCTTCATGGCGCTCTTCGCCATGCGCTCGGGGCTCTGCTCGAAGGCGGCGAGGCGCGCCAGCGCGCGGCCGACGGCGTCGGCGTAGTCGGTGAACGGCGCGCCGTGGCCCGGGATCACCACGCGCACGTCGAGCTCGCGCAGCATCTCCAGCGTGCGGCGCTGCGCCGGCAGGCCGCTCTTGTCGCCGTGCAGCTCGGCGAACATGACGCCGAAGCCGTCGCGCCACAGCGCATCGCCCGGGATGAGGATCCGTTCCGCCGCGCAGTAGTAGGCCAGCGCGTGCATGTCGTGGCCCGGCACGTGCAGGGCCTGCCAGACGAGGCCGCCCATTTCCAGTTCGTCGCCGGGCGCTATGGTGGCGTCGAAGGCGAAGGGCTCGGCCTGCTGGTGGGCGGTGGAGAGCAGCAGGGCGTCCTCGTCCCAGTCGGCCACCGCCGGCGCCATGCCGGCGGGGACGAGGATGCGGCAGCCGTGGGCGCGACGCACCGCGGCATTGCCGCCGATGTGGTCGGAGTGCGAATGGGTGTTGATAAGGCGCACCAGCTTGCGGCCTTCCAGCGCGCGCTCGACCAGCGCCAGCGTCTGGTCGGCGTGGGTGAGGTAGCCGGAGTCGATCAGCGTCGCCTCGGCGCCTTCGTGGAAGACGATGTTGTTGGCGGAGAGCCAGCCGCGCTCGATGACGCGGATCTGCGGCGGGAACGGGCTCACGATGCCTCTTTGCGCATGGCGCCGACCGGCAGGCTGTCGATGCGCGGGTATTCGCCGCGCGTGAATATCCGCGCATCGGCCAGATAGTCGAGCGCCATGCCGGTGGCGTCGAAGCCCCAGAACAGTTCGTCGTCGACGGCCAGCGTCGGCACGCCGAAGACGCCCGCAGCGAGCGCCCGCTCGCCGTTCTCCAGCAACTGACTTTTCACGGCGGCGTCATTGCAGCGCGCGTCGAGGTCGGCCGCGTCCAGACGCCGCGCCAGCTCGGCCCACTCGGCCGGATCGTTGGGGTCGCGCCCCTCGCCCCAGACGAAGCGGAAGATCGTGTGGATGGCGTCGCGCGAGCTGCCCAGCGCCACGGCGGCGCGCAGCGCGCGCACCGGATTGAAGGGATGCTGCGGCGGGAAGCGCAAGGGGATGCCGTTCTTCCCGGCCACCCACTGCACCTGGCGGTAGGTGAAGCGGCGCTTGGTGGCCATCTCCGCCGGGCCTTTCTGGCCCCAGTGCCTGAGCAGGCCGGCGAAGAGCACCGGCACCGGGCGGATCGCCAGCTTGCCGTCGAAGCGCTGCAATGCCTCGGATTGCAGGTAGGCGAAGGGAGAGATGAAGTCGAAATACCAGTCGGCGTGTTTCATGATTCACCGCCGTTAAATCCCCCCCGGCCCCCCTTTTGCAAAGGGGGGAGAAGAGAGGCGCGGCGCTGGGCGATGGCGGCGAGGATGTGCGTCTTCTGCGCGTCCGTGGCGGTGCTCCAGCCGGCGATCTCGTCCACCGTGCGCAGGCAGCCTTCGCAGAGGCCGCTTTGCGCATCCATGCGGCAGACGTCGATGCAGGGCGAGGGGACGCTCACGCCTTGCCTCGTTTCGCCAGCACGGCACGCGCCACTTTCGAGGACGGCGCGCGGCCCAGTTCGGCGCAGATCCATGCGCCGGCATCGACCAGGCGGTCGAGGTCGATGCCCGTCTCTAGCCCAAGGCCGTTCATGAGGTACACCACGTCCTCGGTGGCGACGTTGCCCGAGGCGCCGGCGGCGTAGGGGCAGCCGCCGAGGCCGGCCACCGAGGCGTCGAAGACGGCGACGCCGCGCTCGAGCGAGGCGTAGATGTTGGCCAGCGCCATGCCGTAGGTGTCGTGGTAATGCCCGGCGAGGCGCTCGACCGGCACCAGCAGCGCCACCTCGTCGAGCATGCGTTGCACTGCGGCCGGCGTGCCGACGCCGATGGTGTCGCCGAGGGAGATCTCATAGCAACCCATCTCGGCGAGGCGCGCCGCCACCTCGGCGACGGCGGCGGGCGGCACCGCGCCCTGGTAGGGGCAGCCGACGACGCAGGAGACGTAGCCGCGCACGCGGATGCCGTTCCGCCGCGCCGCCTCCATGACGGGACGGAAGCGCGCCAGGCTTTCGGCGATGGAGCAGTTGATGTTCTTCTGCGAGAAGGCCTCGGAGGCGGCGGCGAAGACGGCGATCTCCTCGGCGCCCGCGGCGAGCGCCTGCTCGAAGCCCTTCAGGTTGGGCACCAGCACCGGATAGCTCACGCCATGGCGGCGCGGCAGGCTCGCCATCACTTCGGCGGCGTCGCCCATCTGCGGCACCCACTTCGGCGAGACGAAGGCGGTGGCCTCGATGGCCTTCAGGCCGGCCATGCCGAGGCGGTCGATGAGTTCGACCTTGGCGGCGGCCGGCACGAGCTGCTTTTCGTTCTGCAGGCCGTCGCGCGGGCCGACTTCGACGATCTTCACCTTTTGCGGAAGCGTCATGCCTGTTCGTCCCGTCGATCGAGTTCGAGTTCCATCCACACCGTGTCCGGCAGCGGGTTGTGGCAATAGGCGCGGGTCGGCCGGAAGCCGAAGCCGCGGTAGAGCGCCAGCGCCTCGGTCAGGCTGGACAGCGTGTCGAGGCAGACGGCCTTGTAGCCGGCGGCACGCGCAAAGGCGAGCGCGGTTTCGGTCAGGCGGCGGCCGAGGCCGCGGCCGCGCCAGGCGCGCCGCACGTACATGCGCTTCAGTTCGGCCGCTTCATCGTCGAGCGGACGCAGGCCGACGCAGCCGGCGTCGCGGCCATCGGCGCGCGCGATCCAGACACCGCCGCGCGGCGGCGCATAGGCGCCGGGCAGCGTCGCCAGCTCCCCGGCGAAGTTCTGGAAGCAGAGGTCGACGCCCAGTTCGGCGGCGTATTCCTCGAACAGCGCACGCACGGCCGGAATCGCATCCGCCGTGTGCGCCGGGACGATTTCCTCGATGCTCACTTCGCCGGCTCGAAGTCCACCAGTTCGGCGCCCTCGGCGACCGAATCGCCGACGCCGAAACGGAAGGCCTTGAGCTTGCCCTTCGCCGGCGCGGCGATGGTGTGCTCCATCTTCATCGCCTCGAGGATCAGGAGCGGCGCGCCCTGCTCGACGTCGCTGCCCGGCTGGGCGATGAGGGCGATCACCTTGCCCGGCATCGGCGCGGCCAGTCCGCCGCCGGCACCCTCGCCTTCGCCGGCGTGGTAGAGCGGGTCGACGCAGGCGAGCTGCCAGGCGCGGCCGTGCAGGAAGACGTGGCGCTTCTCGCCCGCAGCGATCACCGTCGCCGGCAGACGCATGCCGCCCAGCTCGATGCGCAGTGTGCTGTTGCCGGTGCGCTCGCCGCGCACCGCCGTACTGATGCCGTCGAGTTCCAGCTCGTAGCCGCCGCGGGCATAGCCGACGGAAATAGTCTTCTCGGCCTCGCCGAAGCGGAACAGCAGCGGGCGGCGGAAGGAGGCGTTGAGGCGCCAGCCGTCGCGCAGGTGCCAGGGCGAGTGCGGGTCGCGGTCGCGCGCGGCGGCGGTTTGGGCGGCCTCCTCCTCGCGCAGCAGCTCGGCCAGCGCGGCGACGAGGAACACCTCGCGCGTTGCTTCCACCCCCTCGGGAAACAGGAAGGCGCGCTCGCGCTCGATGAGCCCGGTGTCGAGGTCGGCATTGGCGAAGGCCGGGCAGGCGACCAGGCGCGAGAGGAAGTCGACGTTGCTGCTGACGCCGACGACGCGGTACTGCGCCAGCGACTGCAGCATGCGCGCCAGCGCCCGCTCGCGGTCGACGTCCCAGACGATGAGCTTGGCGATCATCGGGTCGTAGTGAGGCGTGATCTCGTCGCCCTCCTCGACGCCGGTGTCGATGCGCACGTTGAGCGACTCGGCCGGCGGCGCGAGGTGGATGAGGCGGCCGGTCGAAGGCAGGAAGCCCTTGTCCGGGTCTTCGGCGTAGATGCGCGCCTCCAGCGCGTGGCCGCGGATGGCGAGCTGCTCCTGCGCCAGCGGCAGCGGTTCGCCTGAAGCGACGCGCAGCTGCCACTCGACGAGGTCGAGGCCGGTGATCATCTCGGTGACCGGATGCTCGACCTGCAGGCGGGTGTTCATCTCCATGAAGTAGAACTTCCCATCCTGCTCCGCGATGAACTCCACCGTGCCGGCGCCGACGTAGCCGACGGCCTTGGCCGCCTCGACGGCGGCCTGGCCCATGGCGGCGCGGCGCTCCGGCGGCATGCCGGGCGCGGGCGCCTCTTCCAGCACCTTCTGGTGGCGGCGCTGCACCGAGCAGTCGCGCTCGAAGAGGTAGACGCAGTTGCCCTGCGTGTCGCCGAAGACCTGGATCTCGATGTGGCGCGGGCGCACCAGGTATTTCTCGACCAGCACGCGGTCGTCGCCGAAGGAGGACGCCGCCTCGCGCTTGCACGAGGCGAGCGCGGCGGCGAAGTCGGCGGCTTTCTCGACGATGCGCATGCCCTTGCCGCCACCGCCGGCGCTGGCCTTGATCAGCACCGGGTAGCCGATGCGGCCGGCCTCCTTTTCGAGGAAGGCGGCATCCTGATTGTCGCCGTGGTAGCCGGGCACCAGCGGCACGCCGGCCTTCTCCATCAGCGCCTTGGCGGCGCTCTTCGAGCCCATGGCGCTGATCGCCGCCACCGGCGGGCCGATGAAGGCGATGCCGGCCGCGGCGCAGGCCTCGGCAAAGGCCTCGTTCTCGGAGAGGAAGCCGTAGCCCGGATGCACCGCCTGGGCGCCGGTTTTCTTCGCCGCCTCGAGGATGCGCTCGGCGACGAGGTAGCTCTCGCGCGCGGCGGCCGGGCCGATCAGCACCGCCTCGTCGGCGAGGCGCACGTGGCGCGCGGCCGCATCGGCGGCGGAATAGACGGCGACGGTGCGGATGCCGAGGCGGCGCGCCGTCTTGATGACGCGGCAGGCGATCTCGCCGCGATTGGCTATGAGGATTTTCGTGAACATGGTCAGGATTTCGCGACCCAGTTGGGTTTGCGCTTCTCGAGGAAGGCGGCCATGCCTTCCTTCCCTTCCGCCGAGGCGCGCACGCGGGCGATGCGCTGGGCGGTGTCGAGGATCACCTCGGGGGTGATCGGCCGGTTGGCGACGGCCTTGATCAGCGCCTTGCATTCGCCCAGCGCGCACGGCCCGTTGGCGAGCAGGGTATCGACGATCTCGCCGACAGCCTCGTCGAGCTCGGCCTCGCCCGGCACGATCTCGTGCACCAGGCCGATGCGGTAGGCCTCGGCGGCGGAAAAGCGCTCGGCGGTGAGCATGTAGCGGCGCGCCTTGCGCTCGCCGATGGCGCCGATGACGTAGGGGCTGATCACCGCCGGGATGATGCCGAGCCTCACTTCGGTCAGGGCGAACTGCGCGTCGAAGGCGGCGATGGCGATGTCGCAGGCGGCCACCAGGCCGACGCCGCCGCCGTAGGCCGGACCCTGCACGCGCGCCACGGTCGGCTTCTTCATGTCGTTCAACAGGCGCAGCATACCGGCCAGCCCAATGGCGTCGCGCTGGGTCTCCTCGGCGCTGTAGCCGGCCGCCTTCTTCATCCAGTTGAGGTCGGCGCCGGCGCAGAAACTCTTCCCGGTGCTGGAGAGCACCACCACGCGCACGTCGTGGTCGGTGTCCATCCTGACCAGCGCCTCGGACAGCTCGCGGATCAGCGCGTCGTCGAAGGCGTTGTGCCGCTCCGGGCGATTCAGCGTGATGATGCCGACGCCGCGGTCGACTTCGGTGATGATGGTGTCGCTCATGTTCTCTCCCTTACATGCGGAATACGCCGAACGGCGTCGGCTCGATCGGCGCGTTGAGCGAGGCAGAGATGCCCAGCGCCAGCACGCGGCGCGACTGCGCCGGGTCGACGATGCCGTCGTCCCACAGCCGCGCCGTGGCGTAGTACGGGTGGCCCTGCGTCTCGTACTGGGCGCGGATCGGCGCCTTGAACTTCTCTTCCTCCTCGGCCGGCCACTGCTTCCCCTGCGCTTCCAGCGCGTCGCGGCGAATCTGCGACAGCACGTTGGCGGCCTGGTCGCCGCCCATCACCGAGACGCGGCTGTTGGGCCAGATCCACAGCAGGCGCGGGCTGTAGGCGCGGCCGCACATGCCGTAGTTGCCGGCGCCGTGGCTGCCGCCGATGATCAGGGTGAACTTCGGCACCTTGGCGCAGGCCACGGCGGTGACCATCTTGGCGCCGTCCTTGGCGATGCCCTGGTTCTCGTACTTGCGGCCGACCATGAAGCCGGTGATGTTCTGGATGAACAGCAGCGGGATGCCGCGCTGCGCGCACAGCTCGACGAAGTGGGCGCCCTTCTGCGCCGACTCGCCGAAGAGGATGCCGTTGTTGGCGACGATGCCGACCGGATAGCCGTGGATGCGGGCGAAGCCGGTCACCAGCGTGGTGCCGTAGCGCGTCTTGAATTCGTCGAGGCGCGAGCCGTCCACGATGCGGGCGATCACCTCGCGCACCTCGAGCGGCTTCCTCGTGTCGACCGGCACGGCGCCGTAGATCTCCGCCGGGTCGTAGAGCGGCTCTTCCGGCGTCGCCAGCTCCAGCGTGGCGGGCTTGCGCCAGTTCAGGTTGGCGACGATGCTGCGGCAGATGTGCAGGGCGTGGTGGTCGTTCTCGGCGAAGTGGTCGGCGACGCCGGAGATGCGCGTGTGCACGTCGGCGCCGCCGAGGTCCTCGGCGCTGACCACCTCGCCGGTGGC
>WYAY01000099.1 GCA_011526165.1 Sulfuritalea sp. | reverse complement strand
CGGCGCCTTCCAGCCGCTGCCGGCGCCGCTCATGCAGATCCACCGCAACCTCAAGCGCAACTTCGACCCGCAGGGCCTGTTCAATCCCGGCCGCCTGTATCCGGAGCTCTGATGCAGACGAACCTCGCCGATTTCATCCGCGGCACGCCGGACGGGAACACGGCCGACGCCATCCTGAGAAAGTGCGTGCACTGCGGCTTCTGCACCGCCACCTGCCCGACCTACCAGCTGCTCGGCGACGAGCTCGACGGCCCGCGCGGCCGCATCTACCTGATGAAGCAGGTACTGGAGGGTGCTGCGCCATCGGCGAAGACGCTGCTGCACCTCGACCGCTGCCTGACCTGCCGCTCCTGCGAGACGACCTGTCCTTCGGGTGTCGAGTACCACCGCCTGGTCGACATCGGACGCGCCGTGGTCGCCGGGCGAGTGGCTCGTCCGTTTGGCACGCGCCTGCTGCGCTTTGCCCTGCGCGAATTCCTGCCGCGCGCCTGGCTGTTCGGACCGGCCTACAGGCTCGGCCAGTTCTTCCGCCCGCTGTTGCCGGCATCATTGAAGGCCAAGGTGCTGCCGAAACAAAAGTCAGTCCCCGCGACACGGCGCGACCGGGAGCACGACGGGCGCCGCATGCTCATGCTGGCCGGCTGTGTACAGCCCGCCATGTCGCCCAACATCAACGCCGCCACGGCGCGCGTGCTCGATCGCCTCGGCATTTCCGTCATCGAGGCGGACGGTGCCGGCTGCTGCGGCGCCGTGCGCCTGCACCTTGACGGTCGCGAGGGGGCGCGTGCGGACGCGCGGCGCAACATCGACGCCTGGTGGCCGCACATCGAGGCGGGCGCCGAGGCGGTCGTCGTCACCGCCTCCGGCTGCGGCGCGCATGTGCGCGAGTACGCCCACCTGCTGGAAGACGATCCGGACTACGCGAAGAAAGCGGCGCGCGTGACGCTGCTGGCGCGCGACGTCGGCGATGCGGTCGCGGCGGAGCAGGCGGCGCTGGTGCGGCTGCTGGAAAACTCCCTCTCCCCCGGAACCGGGGGAGAGGGCGGGGGAGAGGGGGGCTACCGCATGGCCCCTCACCCCAGCCCTCTCTCCGCAAGCGGGGCGAGGGAGAAAAGGCGCATCGCCTTCCACTCGCCCTGTTCCCTGCAGCACGGCCTCAAGGTGCGCGGCGCGGTGGAGGATATCCTGCAGGCGGCCGGTTTCGAGCTGGCGCCGGTGGCGGATGGCCATCTCTGCTGCGGCTCGGCCGGCACCTATTCCGTGCTGCAGCCGGACATCTCGCTCAGGCTGCGCGAGAACAAGCTGAAATGCCTGCAGGCCGGCGCACCGGCGGCCATCGCCAGCGCCAACATCGGCTGCATCGCCCATCTGCAGGCCGGCACGCCCACGCCGGTTTCCCACTGGATAGAATTGCTCGACCGACGCCTGGGAGATTGAGATGGAACTGAACGCCGCCGCAAAAAGCCACGCCGAGCTGCACGACACCTTCCGCTGGAACGTGCCGGCGCGCTACAACATGGCGCGCGAGTGCTGCGGGCGCTGGGCGGAGGACCGCGCCCGCTTCGCGCTCTATTACGAGGACGAGGCGGGCGCGACTTCCGCCTGGAGCTTCTGGGACATCCAGACGGCGGCCAACCGCCTCTCCAACGTGCTGCACGCCCTCGGCGTCATGCGCCGCGACCGCGTCGCCATCATGCTGCCGCAGCGGCCGGAGACCGGCATCGCCCATGTCGCCTGCTACCAGATGGACGCCATCGCGCTGCCGCTGTCGCATCTCTTCGGCCCCGACGCGCTGGAATACCGGCTGGCCGACTCCGGCGCCTGCGTCGCCATCGTGGACGAATCCACCCTGCCCAAGCTGTGGGCGGTGAAGGACAAGCTGCCGCAGCTGCGCCACGTCATCGGCGTCGGCGGGGCGCGGGAGAGCGGCGTGCACGACTGGGACAAGCTGCTCGCGCGCGCCTCGCGCCGCTTCCAGTGCGTCGACACCGCGGCCGACGACCCGGCGCTGATCATCTACACCAGCGGCACGACGGGCAACCCGAAGGGCGCGCTGATGGCGCAGCGCACGCTGCTCGGCAACCTCTCGGGCTTCGTCTGCTCGCACGACTTCTTTCCGCAGCCGGGCGACCTGTTCTGGTCGCCGGCCGACTGGGCGTGGACCGGCGGCCTGTTCGACGTGCTGCTGCCGACCTGGGCCTGCGGCCAGCCGCTGCTCGGCTACCGCGGCCGCTTCGACCCGGAGAAGGCCTTCTGGCTGATGGAGAAATACGGCGTGAGGAACGCCTTCCTGTTTCCCACCGCGCTGAAGATGATGATGAAGGCGGTGCCGGAGCCGAAGGCGCGCTACGAGCTGAACATCCGCAGCATCATGAGCGCCGGCGAATCGGTCGGCGAGACGGTCTTCGCCTGGGCGCGCGACAAGCTCGGCCTCACCATCAACGAAATGTTCGGCCAGACCGAGGTGAACTACATCGTCGGCAATTGCGCGGCGGCGTATCCGCCCAAGCCGGGCGCCATGGGACGGCCCTATCCCGGCCATCGCGTGGCGGTGGTGGACGACTCGGGCAAGGTGCTGCCGCCGGGCGAGGTGGGCGAGGTCTGCGTGCAGCGCAGCTGCAATGGCGAAATGGATCCGGTGTTCCTGCTCGAATACTGGAACAACCCGAAGGCGACGGCGGAGAAATACATCGGCACGGGGGAAGCGGCCTGGGCGCGCACCGGCGACCTGGCGAAGACGGACGAGGAGGGCTACCTCTGGTACCAGGGCCGCGCCGACGACATGTTCAAGAGCGCGGGCTACCGCATCGGCCCGGCCGAGATCGAGAACTGCCTGGTCAAGCATCCCGCGGTGGCCAACGCCGCCGTGATCGGCGCGCCCGACGAGACGCGCGGCACTATCGTCAAGGCCTTCATCGTGCTGCAGCCGGGCCGGCAGGGCAGCGCCGAACTGGAAGCCGAGCTGCAGGCCCACGTGCGGCAGTACCTCGCGCCCTACGAGTACCCGAAGGCCATCGAGTTCATCGACGCCCTGCCGATGACCACCACCGGCAAGGTGCAGCGGCGGGTGCTGCGGCTGCAAGAAGAGGAAAAATTGCCCACCCTCCAGCCCCCGCCCCGCGGGCGAGGGTGACGAGGGTTCGCCGCTGCGCGGCTCCGGGTTCTGGCTGCGCCGCCCTTGGGGCGGCCCGGCGGGCGGCGCTCAGGCGTTCTTCACCAGCATCGTCCCCGTCGCCTCGGCCACGATTTCGCCAAGCTGGTTGGTGCAGCTTGCCTTCATGGCGACGATGCCGCCGTCGTGCTTCGGCTTCGGCTTCAATTCCGTCACTTCCCAGACGGTGGTCAGCGTGTCGCCGGCGCGCACCGGTTTGAGGAACTTGCAGGCGTGCTCCAGGTAGGCCACCGCCGTGCCGTGGAAGACCATGCCGTAGGAGGCCGCGATGAGGGAGCTGGTGAGGTAGCCGTGGGCGATGCGCCCGCCGTGGCGCGAAGCCTTGGCGAAGGGCTCGTCGACGTGCAGCCGGTTGAAGTCGCCGAACAGGCCGGCGCCGAGGACGATGTGGGTCTCGGTCAGGGTCATGGCGCTCTCGAAGCGTTCGCCCACCTGCACCTGGTCGAAGCCTCTGGGTGGATAAAGCATGCTTGTCTCCTCGGCTGCCCCGGCATGTTAAAGTCTGCCCATCGTTTTTGAAACCCCAGCCATGGCCCTCAGCATCGAAACCTGCGCCGCGCAGCACATCGGCGACCGCGAAGAGCAGCAGGACCGCGTCAGCCTGTTCCCGCATCCCACCCGCAAGGGCATGCTCATGGCCGTGCTGGCCGACGGCATGGGCGGTCATACCGGCGGCGCCATGGCGGCCGAGCAGGTGGTGTTCAAGGCCAGGCAGAGTTTCGAGGTCTTCGCGCCGTCCGACGAGACGCCGCAGCAGCTGCTCGGCGCCATCATCGACGAGGCGCACATCGCCATCAAGCTGACGCGCTTCACCAGCGAACAGGACCCGCACAGCACCGCCTGCGTGCTGCTGTTTCAGCCCGGCCGGGTGGATTGGGCGCACTGCGGCGACTCGCGCATCTACCACTTCCGCAACGACCAGCTGGTGGGCCGCAGCTCCGACCATTCCTACGTGAACATGATGCTCAAGCAGGGCTATCTGACGCCGGAGCAGGCCGAGCACCACCCGCAGAAGAACGTCCTGCTCGGCTGCCTCGGTTCCGAGCGCGAGCCGACCATCGACCACGGCGAGGCCGTGCCGCCGCAGGCAGGCGACATCTTCCTGCTCTGCTCGGACGGCCTGTGGGCCTATTTCACGGATGCCGAGCTGGGCGGCGTGCTGGCGGCGCATGCGCCGCGGGCGGCGGCGGAGCTGCTCATCCAGCGCGCGCGCGACCGCGCCCAAGGGCGCGGCGACAACTGCTCGCTGGCGATCGTCAAGCTGACGGAGAAGAAGGAAGAGAAGAAACCGGCGCCTCCGGCTCCCCCGGGATCCCGTCCTGCCAAAGCGTGAAGCAGAAGGTCGAGCCGCGGCCGGGCTCCGACTCGGCCCAGATGCGGCCGCCGTGGCGGCCGACGATGCGCTGCACGATGGCCAGCCCGATGCCGGTGCCTTCGAATTCGCCGGGGCCGTGCGCGCGCTGGAAGGGTGAGAACAGCTTGGCGGCGTAGCGCATGTCGAAGCCGGCGCCGTTGTCGCGCACGAAGAACACCTGCCGGCCTTCCTCCTCGCGCACGCCGAGGGCGATGCAGGCCTCGCTGTTGCGGCGGGAGTACTTCCAGGCATTGCCGATCAGGTTCTCCAGGGCGATGCGCATCAGCCCGGCATCGGCCCGGACCCGCGTTCCCGCGGCGATCTCGCTGGAGACGCGGCGGCCGGGATCCTCGCTGCGCAGGCGCCGCAGGATGTCCGCCGCCAGGGCGGCGAGATCCACCTCGGCCAGGCGCATGCCGGCACGGCCGATGCGCGAGAGCCGGAGCAGGTCGTCCATCAGCAGGCCCATGCGCCCGCTGGCGGCGACGATGCGGCGCAGGTTGCCCTTGTCCTCCTCGCCGAGGACGGGGTCGGCATCCTCCAGCAGGATGCGCGAGAAGCCGTCGAGCGCCCGCAGCGGCGCGCGCAGGTCGTGCGACACCGAGTAGCAGAAGGCCTCCATTTCCCGGTTGGCTTCTTCCAGTTGGCGGGTGCGCCGCCGCACCTGGTCCTCCAGGCCGGCATTCAGCCGGCGGGTTTCCTCGACGGCGGCCTGGCGCGAAATCGCCAGCGCGAGGTATTCGGCGACGGTCAGGGCGAGGCGGATCTCGTCCGGCTGCAGCTCGTGGGTCGCATCGAAATAGAGCATGAACTTGCCGAGCAGGCGGCCCTGGTGGGCGACGGGGACGAAGGCCAGCGAGGCGATGCCTTCCTCGCGCAATTCCGGCAGCAGATGGGCGATGCTGGGTTCCTGCTCGGGACGGGCAACCTGGATCGGCTGGGCCTGCTCCTCGTTGGCGGCCCAGGGCGAGTGGCCCTCGACGGCGCGGCGGTAGCGTTCGGACAGCCCGTCCCAGGCGGCGAAGCGCATGGTGCCGCCGGCATCGAACAGCAGCAGCGCGGCGCGGTCGGCGCCGCAGATCCAGCGCAAGGCCTGCAGGGCTTCCGGGTAGACCGATTCGACCGCGGCGCTGCGGTTGATGGCTTCGGCGAGCGCGTGCAGGGCCCGCAGCTCGCGCAGCTGGCGCTCGACGGGGGTTTCCGCGGAAAAGGCGGTGCGCTGGGGCAATGCCGACTGCAACCCTTCCTCCCTTGCCGGCAGTACTGTTCTCGGGACCTGGCCGGTGTGTCCGCTTCAGGAGCCATGGCGGCGGCATGCCGGCTGGCCCAACATTCTTCGAGAAGAGACGATTCTACAGAAAAACTGCCGGTCTTCCCGCCACGTTCCGATCAGAACTTTTTCCGCAGGCACTTATGATTCCGGCGGGCGTGCCTGCAAGCAATCCTTAACCCAGCCAGCGCCGGCGCCAGAACACCGTCACCATGATCGCGGCGATCGTCGCCATCATGCCGAGGGCGACGAGGAAGCCGTCGCTGTCGGCGATCAGCGGCATGCTGCGGAAATTCATGCCGAAGATGCCGGCGATCAGCGCCGCCGGCATGAACAGGGTGGCGATGACGGTGAGGATGCGCACTTCCAGGTTGACCCGGTTGGAAACGCTGGAGAGGTAGATGTCGAGCATGCCGGCGATGAGGTCGCGGATGCCCTCCAGCGATTCGATGACGTGCACGGTGTGGTCGTAGATGTCGCGCAGGTAGGGCTGGGTTTCCGCCTTGAAGAAGCGCTGGTCGGCGCGCGTCAGCAGGTTGATGACTTCGCGCAGCGGCCAGACGGCGCGGCGCATGACCAGCGACTCGCGCTTGATCTCGTGGATCTCCTTGAGCAGCGCCGGCGTCGCTTTTTCCAGCAGCCGGTCCTCCAGCGCCTCGGTGCGCTCGGTGAGCTGCTCCAGCACGCTGAAGTAGCGGTCGACCACGGTGTCGAGCAGGGAGTAGGCGAGGTAGTCGGCGCCGAGCTTGCGCACCTGTCCCTTGTCGGCGCGCAGCCGTTCGCGCAGCGGGTCGAAGGTGCCGGTCGGCCGCTCCTGGAAGGTCAGCACGAAGTCCGCCCCGAGCACGATGCTGACCTGGTCGGAGCCGACGGTGCCGCTGGCGGCGTCGTATTCGAAGATGCGGGCGACGAGGTAGAGGTAGTCGCCGTAGTCGTCGACCTTGGGCCGCTGGTCGGTGTTGAGGATGTCTTCCAGCACCAGCGGATGCAGGCCGAAGCGGCGGCCGATCTCGGCCATCACTTCCGGCTCGTGCAGGCCGTGCACGTTGAGCCAGAGGGTGCCCGGCCCGCGCACGTGCTCGCGCGAGGCGGCGAGCGATGCGAAGCGGGTTTCCCTGAGCGCGGCGGCGTCGTACTCGAACAGGGCGATGTCGGTCTGCGCCGTTCGCCGTTCGCCGACATGCACCAGGGCGCCGGGGGCCAGGCCGGTTTTCTGCGAGCGCAGCTTGCGGGTCTTCTTCATGGCGGTCCTTGATCGCGAGGAGTTGTCTCGCAGCCTACCCAGAGCGTATCGATTTAAGTATTATTGCCGTTTGCCGTCAAGGCCGGGACCCCGTTCGCGGCCGCGGCGTATTCCACAAACACAACATCATACCTAAGCTAAGGGGAGTGCCATGCCGCTGGTCATAGGCGTGCCGAAGGAAACGGCAGCGGGCGAGAAGCGCGTCGCCACCGTGCCCGAGGTGGTCGAGAAACTCATCAAGCTGGGCTTTGCCGTCGCCGTGCAGTCCGGCGCCGGCGATGCCGCCAATTTCAGCGACGATGCCTACCGCGGCGCCGGCGCCGAGGTGGTCGACGGCGCCGCCGCGCTGTGGGCCAAGGCCGACATCGTCTTCAAGGTGCGCGGCCCCTCCGCCGAGGAAGTCGGCCTCGTGCGCGAGGGCACGACCCTGATCTCCTTCATCTGGCCGGCGCAGAACTCGGAACTCATGCAGCAGCTCGCCGCCCGGAAGGCGACCGTGCTGGCCATCGATTCGCTGCCGCGCACGCTCTCACGCGCGCAGAAGATGGACGCGCTGACTTCCCAGGCCGGCGTCGCCGGCTACCGCGCCGTCATCGAGGCCGCCAACGCCTTCGGCCGCTTCTTCAACGGCCAGATCACCGCTGCCGGCAAGGTGCCGCCGGCCAAGGTCTTCATCGCCGGCGCCGGCGTCGCCGGCCTGGCGGCGATCGGCACCGCCGCCGGCCTGGGCGCCATCGTGCGCGCCAACGACACCCGCGCCGAAGTCGCCGACCAGGTCGTCTCGCTGGGCGGCGAATTCGTCAAGGTCGACTACGAAGAGGAAGGCTCCGGCGGCGGCGGCTACGCCAAGGTGATGAGCGAGGGCTTCCAGCAGGCCCAGCGCGAGATGTACGCCAAGCAGGCGAAAGAAGTGGACATCATCGTCACCACCGCGCTGATCCCCGGCAAGCCGGCGCCCCGGTTGATCACCGCCGAGATGGTCAAGAGCATGAAGCCGGGCAGCGTCATCGTCGACATGGCCGCCGAACAGGGCGGCAACTGCGAGCTGACCGAGCCCGGCCAGGCGGTCGTCAAGCACGGCGTCACCATCATCGGCTACACCGACCTGGTCGGCCGCCTGTCCAGGCAGTCGTCGACGCTGTACGCGACCAACCTGTTCCGCCTTGCCGAAGAACTGTGCAAGACCAAGGATGGCACGATCAACGTCAATATGGATGACGACGCCATCCGCGGCCTCACCGTCATCAAGGAAGGAACGATCACCTGGCCGCCGCCCCCGCCCAAGCAAGCCGCCACGCCGCCGGCCGCCAAGCCCGCCGCTGCGGCGCCCGCCGCCAAGGGCGGCCACGGCCACGGCCACGGCGCGGGAGAGCCGATGGCCGGCAGCACGCTGGCGATCATGTTCGCCGTCGCCGCCGCGCTGTTCTGGCTGATCGGCGCCTACGCGCCGGCCTCCTTCCTCGGCCACTTCACGGTGTTCGTGCTGGCCTGCTTCATCGGCTACATGGTGATCTGGAACGTGACGCCCTCGCTGCACACGCCGCTGATGAGCGTCACCAACGCCATCTCCAGCATCATCGCCATCGGCGCCCTGGTGCAGATCGCGCCGCCGCTGGTCGACGGCGCGACCGGGCGGCCGGATGAATTGATCCGCTGGCTGGCGGTGGCCGGCATCGGCCTCACCGCCATCAACATGTTCGGCGGCTTCGCCGTCACCCGCCGCATGCTGGCGATGTTCCGCAAGTAAGGGGAAGCGAGCAATGACTTCAAGCCTGACGACCGTCGCTTACCTCGGCGCGACCATTCTCTTCATCCTCAGCCTCGGCGGCCTCTCCAATCCGGAGACCTCGCGGCGCGGCAACCTCTACGGCATCATCGGCATGACCATCGCCGTGCTGGCCACGGTGCTCGGCCCGCGCGTCGCCGCCGCCGGCATCCCCTGGATCGTCGCCGCCATGGTGGCGGGCGGGGCCATCGGCCTCTATGCCGCGCGCACCGTGCAGATGACCCAGATGCCGGAACTGGTGGCGATCATGCACAGCCTGGTCGGCCTCGCCGCCTGCCTGGTCGGCTTCGCCAGCTACGTCGACACCTCGATCCAGTACACGGGCGCCGAGAAGGCCATCCACGAGATCGAGATCTACGTCGGCATCCTCATCGGCGCGGTGACCTTCTCCGGCTCGGTGATTGCCTTCGGCAAGCTCTCCGGCCGCATCGGCGGCAAGCCGCTGCTGCTGCCGGCGCGCCACTGGCTCAACCTCGCCGGCCTGCTGGTCGTGCTCTGGTACGGCCGCGAGTTCGTCATGGCGCCCTCCATTGAGGCCGGCATGACGCCGCTGATCGTCATGACGGCGATCGCGCTGCTGTTCGGCATCCACATGGTGATGGCCATCGGCGGCGCCGACATGCCGGTGGTGGTGTCGATGCTCAACAGCTATTCCGGCTGGGCGGCAGCGGCGACCGGCTTCATGCTGTCGAACGATCTCCTCATCGTCACCGGCGCACTGGTCGGATCGAGCGGCGCCATCCTCTCCTACATCATGTGCCGCGCCATGAACCGCAACTTCATTAGCGTCATCGCCGGCGGCTTCGGCACGGGCGGCGGGGCGCCGGCGGCGAAGGCCGGCGAGCAGCCGGCCGGGGAAGTCAGTCCCGTCAGCGCGGCGGAGACGTCTGAGCTGCTGCGCGAGGCCAAGAACGTCATCATCGTGCCGGGCTACGGCATGGCGGTGGCGCAGGCCCAGCACACGGTGTTCGAGATCACGAAACACCTGCGCGAGAAGGGCGTCAACGTGCGCTTCGGCATCCACCCGGTGGCCGGCCGCATGCCCGGCCACATGAACGTGCTGCTGGCCGAAGCCAAGGTCCCCTACGACATCGTGCTCGAGATGGACGAGATCAACGAGGACTTCCCCGACACCGACGTCGCCATGGTGATCGGCGCCAACGACATCGTGAACCCGGCGGCGCAGGACGATCCGACCAGCCCCATCGCCGGCATGCCGGTGCTGGAGGTGTGGAAGGCGAAGACCTCCATCGTCATGAAGCGCTCGATGGCCTCCGGCTACGCCGGCGTGGACAATCCGCTCTTCTACAAGGAGAACAACCGCATGCTGTTCGGCGACGCCAAGAAGATGCTGGACGAAGTGCTGGTGGCGCTCAAGGCCTGATCTTCACCCTTCCCGCAGGACGCAAGGCCGGGGCAACCCGGCCTTGTTGTTTCATGCCTGAAGGAACAGAATGGGCCGATGGATACCCTCGGGCGCATGCGCACCCTCGGCTTCAAGAAGTGGTACGAGCGCCAGCTCGTCGAGAGCCACCTGTACCTGACCAGCTGCTTCCTCGGCATCATCGCCGTGGCATCCTCGCTCGAACTGTTCGGCGCGCGCGAAGGTCCGCTCGGCCTGATCGCGGCGCTCGGCGTCGGCCTCGGCGGCGTCTGGGCGACGCTGTTCTGCTGGCAGCGCTACAAACGCATCATGATGGTCGCCGAGCACATCGGCGACCATGCCCACTGCCCGGACTGCGGCGCCTATGCGAAGTTCAGCGTGGTCGAGGCCGGCCGCGCGCTGCACGAGGAACCGGCCAACATCGAGAATCCCGGCGAAGTCTGGCTCCGGGCGCGCTGCGTCAAGTGCGGCCGCGAGTGGGTCATCTGAAAAGTCAGTCCCGGCGGGACGGCGGGTGCGGTTGACGCAAAATACAGAAATCTGTATTGTCAGCGCATGAAAACCACACTCGATATCAACGACGCCCTGCTCGCCAGCGCCAAGTCGCTGGCGGCGAAGCAGCGCACCAGCCTGACGCGGCTCATCGAGGAGGGTTTGCAGCTCCGTCTGCGCTCGCCTCGCGGCGCCGGCAAGCCGTCCAGGCGCAAGATCCCGGTCCACAAGGGACGCAGCGGGCTGGCCGCAGGCGTGAATCCGCGCAGCAACAAAGCCCTGCTGGATGCCGCGGGCGATGACGCCTGACGTTAATGTCCTGCTGGCGGCCTCGCGCAGCGACCATCCCCACCACGCAATAGCCTATGCCAGCCTCGAAGAGGCGCTGGCTGCCTGCGCGGACGGCGCCAGCCTCAAGCTGATGCCGATGGTGGCCGCCAGTTTTCTTCGGCTGGCCACCAACCCGAGGATCTTCCTGCATCCCACCCCGATGGAGGCCGCCATGGGGTTCCTCGACGCGCTGCTGGCCATGCCCGGCGCGGACATGCCCGTTCTCGGTGCGGAGTGGCCCATGCTGCGCCAGCTCTGCATGGAGAAGAAGCTTGCCGCCAACGACGTTCCCGACGCCTGGCTTGCCGCCGCCGTGATCCATTTCGGCGAACACCTTGTCACTTTCGATGCCGACTTCAGGAAATTGCTCAGGCGCCAGCATCTGACTGTGCTTGAGCCGGCCTGAGGCCGCCGCGCGAACGCTGCACGCAACGCGGCGATTGTCGTAAAAGTCAGCCCCGGTGGGACGGCGTTGCCGCGCCGCGGCCGGCGAGGGCGTGCAGGACGGCGGCTGCAAAGGCGATCAGCAGCAGCCATTTCAGCGTCGCGGCGAGGCCGGAAAGAAGATAGGCCGGCGCCACGCCGAAGCGGGGCGCCGCGGTCAGCCACAGGTGCAGCGCGTTCTCGACGGCATCGCAGAGGGCCGCGGCGGGCATCAGCGACGCCACGACCAGGCGCGCCGCCGGCGCGTGGCGGGCGAACAGGCCGCTGCGCCGGGTGAACAGCAGGCCGAATGCGCCGTAGCAGCCCAGCAGCAGGAAATCCCAGGGGAGGTGGGCGCGGTAGCGGGCCAGGTCTTGCGGCGACCAGAAATGCATCACCGCGCCGAAGGCGCGCGGCGAAAAGGCCAGCTGCAGCTGCAGGACGCCGGGCTCGAGCGGGGCGAGGAAGGCGGCGAGGGCGGCGAACAGCACGAGGGCTGCGCCGCCGAGCAGCCAGACCGTGCGCATGCTCAGTGCGCCGCGCCGATGCGCAGGCGGCCGCCCGTCCGGGGGATGCGCTGCGGCAAGTGCGGCTGGGAGCGGTTCTTCATCTCAAAAGTCAGTCTCCCCAGGACGGCGGGGCTGTACTCGACGCCGCCATGCTAGCGTTTTTCTGCGGGGTCATCAGGAATTTCCTGATGGCAACCCTCATGCGCCCGTGGTATTTACGAATTGCGCCTTCGGGTGCCCGCGCCTCCGGCCCAGACCCCGTCGGATGGACCGCCGGCTGCAAAAAAGACTACCGTCGGGAGAGCCGCGGCGGAAACCATGGCGAGGAGCGAAGGCAACATGAGGAGGTTGTTTATGCGCCTGACCACAGGCGGGAGGCTGGCCGTCGGTCTCGGGGTCGTCAGTGTCGTGATGCTGGCGGCGGCCGTGCTGGCGCTGGCCCGGCTCGACGGGCTCAACCGGCAGGTCTACGAGATCGCCATCCACGACGCGCCGCGGCTGAAGCAGGCGCGCAGCATCATGGCGCTGGCCAACGCCGTCACGCGCGACACCTTCCGCATGGCCGTTGCCGCGCCGCCGGCGCGCGAGGGCATCATGAGCGATATCCGTCAGAAGCGCGGCGAGATCACCGAAGAACTGGCTGCGCTGGCGGCGGCGGTCGACTCCGACGCGGGCCGGGCGCTGCTGGAGGAGGTGCGCCGCAAGCGCGACGCCTATGTGGCCTCCTACGGCGCGGTGGCGGAGATGCTGCGCGCCGGCCGCGATGTCGAGGCGGTGCGCCTCCTGACCGGCGAGACGTTCGACCGCCTCGATCTTTTCAGCGAAGCGATGGACAAGTTCCTGGCCCAGGAAATCGCCCAATTGCAGCAGAGCGCCGAAACCGCCAATCGGCAGACGGAGCGCGACCGGTCGCTGCTCATCGCCTACGTCGTGGCGGGCTTCGTTGCCGCCGTGGCTTTCGCCCTGTGGGTCATCCGCACCGTCACCGGGCCGCTCGGCGGCGAGCCCGACGAGGCCCGCCGCATCGCCCTGTCGATCGCCTCCGGCGAAATGGACGGCGAGATCCGCCTGCGCGAGGGCGACAGCGACAGCCTGATGGCGGCCCTGAAGGCGATGCAGGAGCACCTGCGGCTGATGGTGGCGCAGATGCGCGAGGACGCCAGGGAACAGCAGGCGCTCAACGAGCGGCTCGAGGAGCGGGTCAAAGAGCGCACGGCCAAGCTGGAGGCGAGCAACCAGGAACTGGAGGGCATGAGCTTCGCCGTGGCGCACGATCTGCGCCAGCCGCTGCGCGCCATCGAGGGCTTCAGCAGCGTGCTGCGCGAGGACTGCGAGGAGCATCTCGACCTGGAATGCCGCGACACCGCCGGCCGCATCGCCCACGGCGCGCGCCGCATGAGCGAGATGATCGACGCCATGATGGGCCTGGCGCGGCTATCGCGCAGCGATTTCGAGCGCCGGCCGATTGATCTGACCGCCGTGGCGCACGGCGTCGCCGAGGAACTCGCCATGCTGGAACCGGCCCGGCAGGCCGAGTTCCTGATCGCGGAGAACATGCCCGCCGAGGCCGACGCGGCGCTGCTGCGGGCGATCCTGCAGAACCTGATCGGCAACGCCTGGAAGTTCTCGCGCACCCGCGAGCGCGCCGTGATCGAGGTCGGCTGCCAGGTGGAGCACGGCCGGCGCGTCTATTACGTGCGCGACAACGGCGTCGGCTTCAACATGGAACACGCCAAGCGCCTGTTCTCCCCCTTCCAGCGTTTCCACACGAATGAGCGTTTCGAGGGCCACGGCATCGGCCTGGCCAGCGTGCGCCGGGCGGTGCGCCGCCACGAGGGCCAGATCTGGGCCGAGTCCGAGCCGGGCAAGGGCGCCACGTTTTTCTTCACGCTAGAAGGCGACGCCGAGACGTTCCCCCGTTTTGGCGGCATCGCCGGCGCCCAGCCCCTGCCGAACGGCGCCTGAGCCGCTTTAGCGCGCGGCGACGAGTACGGGCCGGCCGCGGCGCGCTCTCGCGTCGCTGCGGCCTCATGGCCTGCCCTGCCTCACCAGTAGCTCTCCATGCTGATCTGCCCCGGTTCCTTGCGCTTGTGCTTGCGCAGTCCGCGCGCGATCAGCGCCGCGGTGGCGTCCTCCAGCATGGCCGGATTGCCGCAGAGCAGGACGTGGCACTTGGCGGGGTCCAGGGCGAGGCCGGCGCGCGCTTCCAGGCGGCCGTCGGCAATGGCGGTCGGGATGCGGCCGGCCAGCGCGTAGTCGGCCCGTTCGCGGCTGACCACCGGGATGTAGCTGAAGCGCCTCGGCTCGGCTTCCATGATGCGGGCGATGGCGCGGCGGTAGCTGAGTTCGTCCGCCGTGCGCGCGGCGTGCACCAGGACCACGCGCTGGAAGCGCTGCCAGGGCTCGGCCGTCTTCAGGATGGAGAGGAAAGGGCCGATGCCGGTGCCGGTCGACAGCAGCCAGAGATGGATCGTCGGCGGCACCTCGTCGAGGACCAGGAAGCCGTTGGGCCGCGGCCCCAGCAGCACGGCGTCGCCGGCCGCGAGGCGGGCCAGCCGCGGCGAGAGCGGGCCTTCCGGCACGGTCGAGAAATAGAATTCGAGCAGCGGCTCGCCCGGCGCGCTGACGATGGAATAGGGCCGGCCGACGATCTCGTCGCCGATTTTCAGGCCGAGCTTGGCAAACTGGCCGGCCTTGAACGGTTCGATGGCCGCCTCGATGCGCAGCGAGTGCAGGCGCTCGGTCCAGTCGATGCGCTCGATCACGCGACCTTCGGTCCACTGCGCCATGCATTCTCCGCTTGACTCCCCTCTCCCGCGGGCGGGAGAGGGGCAGGGGGAGAGGGTGACGGGCCCGGGGGGGGGGCGCGGCCCCCGGGCCGCCCCCACCGGGCGGGGGGGGGGGGGGGGGGGGGGGGGGGGGGGGGGGGGGG
>WYAY01000098.1 GCA_011526165.1 Sulfuritalea sp. | reverse complement strand
TTCGTCGCCTTCTTCCTGCTGTTCTGGCTGTGGATCCTGCTTGCCTGGGTCAAGCGCGAGCTGTGCGTTATCAGCAATCTCGCCTGCTGATCACAATGTCGGCTGGAACTTCTCCGGCTGCTGCGCCAGCAATGTCGCCACGGTGAAGCGGCGGCGCGGGAACACCGCCTGCGCCAGCGTGCCGCGGCCGTCCGGGCCGGGCTTCAGCTGCACGCTGCCGCGGTGCAGTTCGGCAATCTCGCGCACGATGGCCAGCCCGAGGCCGCTGCCCGGCGCCTCGTTGCCGAGCACGCGGTAGAATCGCTCGAAAATCAGGTCGCGCTCGTTGTCCGGGATGCCCGGGCCGTTGTCCTCGACTTCGAGCACGGCGAATTCCGTGGCGCGGGCGCGCACCGTGACGCGGCCACCGTCCTGGGTGTACTTCACGGCGTTGTCGATCAGGTTGACGACCAGCTCGCGCAGCAGCAGCGGGTTGCCGCTCACCTGCAGCGGCCAGCCGGTGCCCTCGAAGCCGAGATCGATCCGCTTGGCCATGGCAGCCGGCAGCCATTCCAGCGTCGCCTCGCGCGCCAGCGCCTCGATGTCGACCTTCTCGGTGGCGTGGGTCTTCTCGTGGCTGGCTTCGGCCCGCGCCAGCGCCAGCAACTGGTTGATGAGGCGGGCGGCGCGGTCGGTGCTCTCCAGGATCTGCCGCAGCAGGATGCGCATGTTCTCCGGGTCGGTCTCGGTGAGCGCCAGCTCGGTCTGCATCTTCAGGCCGGTAAGCGGCGTGCGCATCTGGTGGGCGGCGTCGCCGATGAAGCGCTGCTGCGCCTGCAGGTTCTGCTCGAGCCGCGCCATCATGTCGTTGAAGGCGCGGATGACGGGCTTCACCTCCTCCGGCACGCCGGCGGTGGGGATCGGCGAGAGGTCCGTCGGCAGACGGCGGCGGATGGCGCCGCTGAGGCGGTTGAGCGGCGCGATGCCGCGCGAGAGGCCGAACCAGACCAGCAGGACGGCGAGCGGGATGACGGCGAACTGCGGCAGCGTCACGCCGGAGATGATGCGGCTGGACAGGGCATTGCGCTTGTTGCGCGTCTCGGCCACCTGCAGCAGGATCGGCTCCCTGTCCGGCAGGGGCTGGAGATAAAGGTAAGCGACGCGCACCGGCTCGCTGTGGATCTCGTCGTCGCGGAAATAGGCCTTGCCGAAGTCGATCCTGAGGGGCGGCTCGACCCAGCGGATGGCCACCTCGCCGGCCACCAGTTCGTTCCTGAAGCCGAGCACCTGGAAGTACACGGCGTCGAGTTCGTCGCGCTGGAGGACGCTGCGCGCCTGCGGCGGGATGTCCACCTTGACGCGGCCGTCGCGCACGTGCACCAGCCCGGCGATGGCCTGGGCGCTTTCCGCCAGCGCCTTGTCGTAGGGATCGTCGGCAATGCTGTTGGCGACGCCCTGGATGAGGATCACGCTGAGCGGCCAGATCAGCAGCAGCGGCATCAGCATCCAGTCGAGGATCTCGCCGAACACCGACTGGCGCTCGCCATCCTGCTGCCAGCGGCGGAACAGCCTGTCGCTAAGCGCCATCCGGCCGGTCCAGGCAGTAGCCGAGGCCGCGCACGGTGCTGATGCGCACGCCACCCGCCTCCAGCTTCTTGCGCAGCCGGTGCACATACACCTCGATGGCGTTGGTGCTGACTTCCTCGCCCCAGCCGCACAGGTGATCGACCAGTTGCTCCTTGCTCACCAGGCGGCCGGCGCGCAGGAGCAGGATCTCCAGTAGCGCCAGCTCGCGCGCGGAGAGATCGACCAGCTGGCCGTCGAGGCGGGCGCTGCGCTCGGTCTGGTCGTAGGTGAGCGGGCCGCATTCGATGCGGGTCGGGTTGCCGGTGCCGCGCCGGGTGAGCGCGCGCACGCGCGCCTCCAGTTCGGGCAGCGCGAAGGGCTTGGTGAGATAGTCGTCGGCGCCGGCATCCAGCCCGCGCACGCGATCCTCCAGGCCGTCCTGCGCGGTGAGGATCAGCACCGGGGTGGGCGACTTGCGCGCGCGCAGGCGCTTGAGCACCTCGATGCCGTTCATTTTCGGCAGGCCGAGGTCGAGGATCAGCAGGTCGAACGGCTGCGAGAGCAGCGCCGCATCGGCATCCCGGCCGTTGGCGACGTGATCGACGGCATGGCCGGTCTTGCGCAGCGTGCGCAGCAGCCCGTCGGCAATGATGGGGTCGTCTTCGGCAAGCAGAATGTGCATGGAATGGCGATTGTAAGGCGAGTGTAAGCCTGGCGGTTTAGCCTTGAACCGCTGTTCTCCTTTTACTCGGTCCACGGGGGCCGCCGGTCATGCCGGCACGCCCCAGGGAGCGGACAAGGCCGCATCGCTCCGCTCCCTGCCGTCTTTTTCCGGATGACTTTCGCGTTCAGGCTTGCGGCAGGCGCGGCAGGATGCCGTTCCAGAATTCCTCCGCCTTGCGCTTGCCCGCCACATTGGCGAGGGTGTCACGGGTTTTTTCTATCCTTGCGCGCAGCTCGGCCGCGGTTTTGCATTTCTCGATCGGTTCCATCAGCATGTCCGCGTCGGGCCCGAGATTGTCGTTGAGGTAGCGCCGCGCGAATCGCACGGCCTCCTGGATGGAGGGTTGCGGCGGCGCGGCCGGCGCAACGGGCGGGGGAGGCGGAGGCGCGGCAGGCGGCGGCGGTGCGGCCGCAGGCACGGCCGGGGGCGGCGGCGCTCCGGGCGCGGCTGAAGGCGCGGGCGGCGTCCTGCCCTCGAGCAGCGCCTGCGCAGTGGTCCAGAATTCCTCCGCCCTGCGCTTCTTGCCCATGCCCTCAATGACGTCGCGCGTTTTTTCGAGTCGTGCGCGCAATTCCGGGATCGTCTTGCAGCGGTCGATGGCTTCCGAGAGCCTGTCGGCATCCGGGCCAAGCACCTGATCAAGGAAGTGCTCGGCATAGCGCATCGTGTTCTTCATGATGAGCTGATCCTGCAGCGTGGGGGCCGCCGGCTGGCCCGGCGCGGCTGCGGTTGCCGCCGCCGGAGCGACAGCGCCGGCTTCCGGCGCGATGAAACCGCCATCGATCAGCTTGGCCAGCAGCGCCGGTGGGTCGGGCATGTGCTGCGCCCGGGCAAGCAGTTCGCTGCCCGTGGTCTTGCCATCGACCATCACCAGCAGAGTGCGCTCACGCATCCCGAGCACGGTGCGCTGCGCCATCTCTTCCTGACCTTTCTGGGTTTTTCTGTAAACGGCATTGAGGTCCATTTACACTCCCCCTTCGGTTCTGCTTTAGTGATAACAATATAACACGCTCTACTGTGATGGCCGAACCGGCCTCTGTCGCTGAAAAGACAAACCCCGCCGCAGCGGGGTCTGTCTTGATCGGCCAGGAAGGGGGTAACGGGGGGAACCTCGGTTCCCCCTGTTCCTGACTGTGGGATATGCAAGCGGCTTCGCCGCTTACATATCCATCCCCATGCCGCCCATGCCACCCATGCCGCCCATGCCGCCGGGCATGCCGCCGCCGGCCGGCTTGTCTTCCACCAGCTCGGCCACCATGCAGTCGGTGGTCAGCATCAGGCCGGCCACGGAGGCGGCGTTCTGCAGCGCGGTGCGGGTCACCTTGGTGGGGTCGAGCACGCCCATCGCCACCATGTCGCCGTACTCGCCGGTAGCGGCATTGTAGCCGAAGTTGCCCTTGCCTTCGGTGACCTTGTTCACCACCACGCTCGGCTCGTCGCCGGCGTTGGCGACGATCTCGCGCATCGGCTGCTCCAGGGCGCGCAGCACGATCTTGATGCCGGCGTCCTGGTCGTGGTTGTCGCCCTTCACCTTGACGCTGCGGGCGCGCATCAGTGCCACGCCGCCGCCGGGGACGATGCCTTCTTCAACGGCAGCGCGGGTGGCGTGCAGTGCATCCTCGACGCGGGCCTTCTTCTCCTTCATCTCGACTTCAGTCGCCGCGCCGACCTTGATCAGCGCCACGCCGCCGGCCAGCTTGGCCACGCGCTCCTGCAGCTTCTCCTTGTCGTAGTCGCTGGTGGCTTCCTCGATCTGGGCGCGGATCTGCTTGACGCGGGCCTCGATGGCCTTGGCTTCGCCGGCGCCGTCGATGAGGGTGGTGTTCTCCTTGCCGATCTCGATGCGCTTGGCCTGGCCGAGGTCCTTCAGCGTGGCCTTCTCCAGCGACAGACCGACTTCCTCGGCGATGACCTGGCCGCCGGTGAGGACGGCGATGTCTTCCAGCATGGCCTTGCGGCGGTCGCCGAAGCCCGGCGCCTTGACGGCGCAGGTCTTGAGGATGCCGCGGATGTTGTTCACCACCAGCGTGGCGAGCGCCTCGCCCTCGACGTCCTCGGCGACGATCAGCAGCGGGCGGCCGGCCTTGGCCACCTGCTCCAGCACCGGCAGGAGATCGCGGATGTTGGAAATCTTCTTGTCGAAGAGCAGGACAAAGGGATTGTCGAGGATGGTGATCTGCTTGTCCGGGTTGTTGATGAAGTAGGGGCTGAGGTAGCCGCGGTCGAACTGCATGCCCTCGACCACTTCCAGCTCGTTCTGCAGGCTCTTGCCGTCCTCGACGGTGATGACGCCTTCCTTGCCGACCTTGTCCATGGCGTCGGCGATGATCTTGCCGATGTCGCCGTCGGCGTTGGCCGAGATGGCGCCGACCTGGGCGATCTCGGTCGAGGTGGTGCAGGGCTTGGACAGCTTCTTCAGCTCGTCGACGACGGCGACGACGGCCTTGTCGATGCCTCGCTTCAGATCCATCGGGTTCATGCCGGCGGCGACGAACTTCATGCCTTCGCGCACGATCGACTGGGCCAGCACGGTGGCGGTGGTGGTGCCGTCGCCGGCGACGTCGGAGGTCTTCGAGGCGACTTCCTTGACCATCTGCGCGCCCATGTTCTGGAACTTGTCCTTGAGCTCGATTTCCTTGGCGACGGAGACGCCGTCCTTGGTCACCGTCGGGGCGCCGAAGGAGCGCTCCAGCACGACGTTGCGGCCCTTCGGGCCAAGCGTGACCTTGACCGCATCGGCCAGGATGTTGACGCCTTCCACCATGCGGTGGCGGGCGGAATCACCAAATTTGACTTCTTTAGCAGGCATTGCGTATCTCCTCGATGTTCGTTACTTGGCTTCGACCACGCCCATGATGTCTTCTTCGCGCATGACGAGCAGTTCCTCGCCCTCGACCTTGACGGTCTGGCCGGCATACTTGCCGAAGAGGACGCGGTCGCCGGCCTTGAGGTCCATGGCGATGCGGTTGCCCTTGTCGTCGCGCTTGCCCGGGCCGACGGCGACGATTTCGCCTTGATCGGGTTTCTCGGCGGCGGTGTCGGGAATGACGATGCCGGAGGCCGTCTTGCGCTCTTCTTCGAGCCGCTTGACGATCACGCGGTCATGCAAAGGACGAATTTTCATAGAGTTATCTCCTCTCTACAGTTTGTCTTACGGGAAGTGAGCGTACACTCACAGTTGAGCAAAATCGAAGTTTGCAGGCTTGCTTTATTAGCACTCACTGCCAACGAGTGCTAATGATAGGGACTTCCCGCTCCGAATTCAAGTGGGGAGGAGCCATTACAATGCCCGCATGACTGCGTCGCTGCCCAGGCTGCTGCTCCTGCTTGCTTTGGCCCTGCCCCCGGCCACGGCCGCAGCCCAGGCTGCGCCGGACGAGCACCTGCCGACTGCCGTCGCCCGCGTTCTGAAGTCGGCCGGCGTGCCGCCTTCGGCGGTGGCGCTGGTGGTGCAAGAGATCGACGCGCGCCTGCCGCGCGCCAGCTTCAACGCCGGCAAGCCGATGAACCCGGCCTCGGTGATGAAGCTCGTCACCACCTATGCCGCGCTCGAACTGCTCGGGCCGGCCTTTGCCTGGAAGACCGAGGCCTACGGCACGGGGCCGCTGGCGGACGGCGTGCTCGAAGGCGACCTGCTGCTGAAGGGCTACGGCGACCCGAAGCTGGGCTTCGAGCGGTTCTGGCTGCTGCTGCGCCAGTTGCGCGCGAAGGGCCTGCGCGAGATCCGCGGCGATCTGGTCATCGACCGCAGCCACTTCGCGCCGGACGAGCACGACGCGGCCCGCTTCGACGGCGAGCCGTTGCGGCCCTATAACGTCGGGCCGGACGCCCTGCTGCTCAACTACAAGGCGGTGCGCCTGGATTTCCGGCCCGACGCCGCGGCGAGATCGGTCGCCGTCAGCGTCGAGCCGGCGCCGGCGCAGCTCGACGTGGTCAACCTGCTGAAGCTCTCCGACGCCGCCTGCGGCAATGCCTGGTACGAGGGCATCCGCATGGACTTTACCCACAGCGCGGCGGCGGCGCGGCTGATCCTCACCGGCGCCTACCCGGCCGCCTGCGGCGAGAAAGGCCGCCATGTCGCCGTGCTCGATCATCCGCAGTTCGTCGCCGGCGTCTTTCGTCAGTTGTGGGGCGAGCTAGGCGGCGGCCTGAAGGGCGGCCTGCGCGAGGGCGCCGTGCCGGTCGACGCACGCCTGCTGGCGCAGGCCGAGTCGCCGCCGCTGGCCGAGGTGGTGCGCGAGATCAACAAGTACAGCAACAACGTCATGGCGCGCCAGCTCTATCTCACGCTCGGCGCGGAGGCGACGAAGCGGCCGGCGCGCGGCGCCGATGCCGAGGCGGCCGTGCGCGAGTGGCTGGCGCGGAAAGAGCTGCGCATGCCGGAGCTCGTCATCGAGAACGGCGCCGGCCTGTCGCGCAGCGAGCGCATCAGCGCGGAGAGCCTGGCGCGCCTGCTCGCCGCCGCCTTCGCCAGCCCGCTGATGCCGGAGTTCGTCGCCTCGCTGCCGCTGGCCGGCGTCGACGGCACCATGAAGAAGCGCGCGAACGGCAGCGGCGTCGCCGGGCAGGCGCACGTCAAGACCGGCTACCTCGACGGCGTGCGCGCGCTGGCCGGCTACGTGCTGGACCGGCGCGGCAAGCGCGTCATCGTGGTGTTCCTCGCCAACCACCCGAATTCCGCCGCCACCAAGGCGGCACAGGACGCGCTGCTCGAGTGCGCCTACGCGCGCAACTGCTAGGGCCTGTTCACAATTGTTTTGTCGGTGCGAACGGGACTTTCCGGGCGCAGGGCAAGACGCGGTGGCGAAGACAGTAGTTATTCTACGGCGAGCCGCCGTAACGCAGCCATGCGCCCGAAAAGACCCGTTCCCTTCGGGTTGCGGCCAGAAGCGCCGGCTGCGTCGTTGCGCTCCTTGTCAAGGGAGTGGCCATTGACTGCGTCGCGCGTCTAGCATCCGACGCTTCTGGCCACAACGCATCCGACAAAACAATTGTGAACAGGAACTAGAAAAAGTCAGTCGCCACAGGACGGTGGCGACAACGCCGCTGCGACACTGTGTCACAGTGGCAAGACGCGAGTCGCCCCCTAGAATGTCGTCCTTCGCCGACATTCACAGGAGTTCCGACATGAAGTTGCCTTCCCGCCTGCGCCCGCTGCCTTTGCTGCTGGCAGCCCTGCCCTTCGTCGTGGTCGCGCAGGAAACCACGCTGACCCCCGTCGTCGTCAGCGCGCCCAAGGAAGGCACGCAGCCGGCCGGCGCCGAGAACGTCGAGGCGCGGACGCTGCAATCCCTGCGGCCGGCCACCAGCGACAGCGCCAGCCTGCTGCGCGACGTGCCCGGCGTCAGTCTGCAGGGCTCGGGCGGCGTCTCCAGCCTGCCCTCGATCCACGGCCTCGCCGACGACCGCCTGCGCATCAAGGTCGACGGCATGGACCTGCTTTCCGCCTGCCCCAACCACATGAACCCGCCGCTGTCCTATCTGGATCCATCGCAGGTCGGCTCGCTCAAGGTCTACGCCGGACTGGCGCCGGTCAGCGTCGGCGGCGACAGCATCGGCGGCGCCATCGTCGCCGAGACGGCCGCGCCCGTGTTCGCCACGCCGGGGCAAGGCAGCCTCGTCAAGGGCGAAGCCAGTGCCTTCTACCGCAGCAACGGCCACGCGAAGGGCGCCAACCTCTCCGCCACCTACGCCACCGAGTCGTTCAGCATCAGCTACACCGGCGCCACCGCGCAGTCCGGCAACTACGACGCCGGCGGCAATTTCAAGGAGCGGATATTCGGAGCCGGCAACAATCCCTATTACACCGGCCGGCCCGGCCACACCCTGTCGCGCGACGAGGTCGGCTCGACGGCCTATGAAACCCGCAACCACACGCTGGGCGTCGCCCTCAGGGGCGGCAGCCATCTCGTCGAAGCCAAGCTGGGCTTCCAGGACATGCCCGAGCAGTTGTGGCCGAACCAGCGCATGGACATGCTCGCCAACGACCAGAAGCGACTGAACCTGCGTTACCTCGGCCAGTTCGACTGGGGCGCGCTGGAAGCGCGCGCCTATCACGAAGACGTCGATCACTTCATGGATTTCGGCGCCGACAAGAAATTCTGGTACCGGGCCGGAACGCCCGACTGGTCGGGCGCCCCTTGCGGCGGGCCAAGTGCCACCTGCGCCACCGGCATGCCGATGTACACCGCCAGCAAGAACACCGGCGCCACTCTCAAGGCCGACATCCATCTCACCCGGCAGGATCTGTTGCGCGTTGGCGGCGAACTGCAGCGCTACCGGCTCGACGACTGGTGGCCGGCCTCCGGCGCCGGCATGTGGCCGAACACTTTCTGGAACATCCGCGACGGTGAACGCGACCGCAGCGCCCTGTTCGGCGAGTGGGAACGGCGCTTCAACCCGCAATGGCAGACGCTGGCCGGCCTGCGTTATGAGCAGGTCAACATGAATGCCGACACGGTGCATGGCTACAACCTCAACACTTTCCCCACCGTCCCCGGCGCCAGAGGCGGCAGCAACCAGACGCCCGATGCGGCCAACTTCAACAACGCCGACCGCAGCAAGACCGACCACAACTGGGACATGACCCTGCTGGCGCGCTACACGCCGGGTCCGACCCAGGATATCGAGTTCGGCTTCGCCCACAAGACGCGCTCGCCCAACCTGCACGAGCGCTACACCTGGTCCACCTGGGGAATGGCGGAGGTAATGGTCAACTGGGCCGGCGACGGCAACGGCTATGTCGGCAACGTGAACCTCAAGCCCGAAAAGGCCAACACCGTCTCTGCCACCTTCGACTGGCATGCCGCCGACCGCAGCTGGGAGTTCAAGGCGACGCCCTACTACACACGGGTGACCGACTACATCGACGCCATCCAGTGGGATGGCGCGACCAATACCCCGCGCACGGTGCCGCAGACGAACCGGTTCACGATGCTCAAGTTCATGAACCAGTCGGCGCGCCTGTACGGCCTCGACCTCTCCGGCAAGCTGCCGCTCGGCAGGACCGGGGCCGGCGAGTTCGGCCTGAAGGGCATGCTCGGCTACACCAACGGCAAAAACCGCGACACCGGCGACGGCCTCTACAACATCATGCCGCTCAACGCCAGGCTCGCGCTGACGCACCGGCTCGGCGGCTGGGACAACGCCGTCGAACTGCTTATGGTGAAGGGCAAGAACGGCGGCTCCGACGTCCGCAACGAGATGGATACCCCGGGCTATGCGCTCGTCAATCTGCGCGCGAGCCATTCCTGGAAGCAGGTCCGCCTCGACTTCGGCGTCGAGAACCTCTTCGACAAGCTCTACTACCATCCGCTCGGCGGCGCCTACATGGGCCAGGGCACGACGATGAGCACCAGCACCACGGCCGCGACGACGCCGAAGTGGGGCACGCCGGTGCCGGGCCCCGGCCGCTCGATCTATGCGGGGCTGACGCTGAAATTCTGATAGCCTGTCGGGCATGCGCCGGCTCGCCCTGCTCATCGCCGCCTTCGCCTATATGGTGCTGCTCATCGAAGCGGTGCGGGCGGCGGCGGCCTGGTGGCGCGGCGAGGCGGCGCTGACGGCGCTCGACTATGCCCTCGTCGCCGCGCTGCCGCTGCTGGCGTGGGTCTGGTTCCGCTACTTCTCGATGTTCCGCAAGGGCTGCGCCAAGGGCGTCTGTGCGCCGCCCGGCAAGCCCTCAGGCGAGTGAGGGGCGCAGCAGCTCGATCCTCAGCGCTTCCTCGTAGGGCGGCACGTTGCACTCGACGACGTCGCCCGCCGCCACCTGCAGCTTGACGCCGACGATGTTGGCGCGGATCGGCAGGCGCGCCACGCAGCGGTCGGCCAGCACGGCGATGCGTACCGTCGGCGCGCCGCGCTGCGACAGGTAGGCCAGCACGCGCGCCAGCGAATGCCCCTCGTAGAGCACATCGTCCACCACCAGCACCGTGGCGCGCGTGATGTCGCGCGCCGAGAACTCGGCGCTTTCGGTGAGCGCGGTTTCCGGATGCAGCAGCGACAGGTCGTCGGCGTAGCGCTTGAGCTTGAGCTCGTAGCGCGGCACGTCGAGGTCATGGCCCTCCTTCAGGCGCGCCTGCAGCAGCGCCGCCAGCGGCGCGCCGCGGCGCAGGATGCCCAGCAGCAGCGGGTCGGCCTCGCCGGCGAGGAAGGTCGCCGCCTGCGCCGCCATGCGCTCGAGCACCGGCTGCAGCGCCGCGGTGTCGTAGAGACAGAAGCGCGCGCCGGCGGGCTTTTCGCTCACTGCGGCATGCCCTTCTCTGACACCAGGCGCAGCCAGCCGCGCGCGATGCGGTAGAGGACCCAGATGCCGGCCACGACCGCAATCACCCAGGCCAGCGGCAGTGCGACGATAGTCAGTCCCGCCAGCACGGCGATGACCACCCACAGCAGGGCGAACCAAAAGGTGCGGATCTGCCAGCGGAAGTGCGATTCGAGGAAGGTGCCGCGCGTCTCGCCCCGCTTGAGGTAGTTGAGCACCACGGCGATGATCGACGGCCAGCCGCTGAGGAAGGCGGTGACGACGAAGGCGGTGCCGAGCAGGCCGGTCAGCGCGCTGAAGGCGTGCAGGCCATACACGACGTGGGTGAGCGTCACCAGCCCCTGCGGCGGGCGGGCGAGGCCGCTGGCGTGATCGATTTCAGTCATAGTCCCATCTCCTTCCACAATTCATCCACGCGCCGCTTCACCGTTTCGTCCATGCTGATGGCGCGGCCCCATTCGCGGCTGGTCTCGCCCGGCCACTTGTTGGTGGCGTCGATGCCCATCTTGCTGCCCAGCCCGGCCACCGGCGAGGCGAAGTCGAGGTAGTCGATCGGCGTGTTCTGCGCGATCAGGGTGTCGCGCGCGGCGTCGACGCGGGTAGTCAGCGCCCACACCACTTCCTTCCAGTCACGCACGTCGATGTCGTCGTCCACCACGACGATGAACTTGGTGTACATGAACTGGCGCAGGAAGCTCCAGATGCCGAACATCACGCGCTTGGCGTGGCCGGGATACTGCTTTTTCATGCTGACCACCGCCAGGCGGTAGGAGCAGCCCTCCGGCGGCAGATAGAAATCGACGATCTCGGGGAACTGCTTCTGCAGCAGCGGCACGAAGACTTCGTTCAGCGCGACGCCGAGCATGGCCGGCTCGTCGGGCGGCTTGCCGGTGTAGGTGCTGTGGTAGATCGGCTCGCGGCGCATCGTCATGCGCTCGATCGTGAACACCGGGAACTCGGCCTGTTCGTTGTAGTAGCCGGTGTGGTCGCCGAAGGGTCCTTCCGTCGCCGTCTCGTTCGGATGGATGACGCCTTCCAGCACGATCTCGGTCGATGCCGGAACTTGCAGATCGCTGCCGAGGCACTTCACGACTTCCGTCTTCGCTCCGCGCAGCAGGCCGGCGAACTGGTATTCGGACAGTGTGTCCGGCACCGGCGTCACCGCGCCGAGGAGGGTGGCGGGGTCGGCGCCGAGCGCCACCGCGACGGGAAAGGGCTGGCCGGGATGCTTGAGACAGTGGTCGCGGTAATCCAGCGCGCCGCCGCGGTGCGGCAGCCAGCGCATGATCACCTTGTTCGGTGCGATCGGCTGCTGGCGATAGATGCCGAGGTTCTGCCGCGCCTTCGCCGGCCCGCGCGTGACGGTCAGGCCCCAGGTGATGAGCGGTGCGGCGTCGCAGGGCCAGCAGGTCTGGACCGGCAGGCGCGAGAGGTCGACATCCTTGCCCTCCCAGACGACCTCCTGGCACGGCGCGGAGGAGACTTCCTTCGGCGCCATGTCGAGCACCTTGCGCACCAGCGGCAGCTTGTCCCAGGCATCGCGCAGTCCCTTCGGCGGCTCCGGCTCCTTCAGCGTAGCCAGCAGCACGCCCACTTCGCGCAGCGCCGCCGTGGATTCGGCGCCCATGCCCAGCGCCACGCGGTGCGGCGTGCCGAACAGGTTGGCGAGCACCGGGATGGCATGGCCTTTCGGCTTCTCGAAGAGCAGCGCCGGCCCGCCCGCGCGCAGGACGCGGTCGCAGACCTCGGTCATCTCCAGATGCGGATCGACCTCGACGCCGATGCGCCTGAGTTCGCCTAGCTTTTCCAGTTGCGCGATAAAATCGCGCAGGTCGCGGTATTTCATGGATGCGGACGGAATTGCGATGCGGCCGATTATAGGACGATAACGTGGAAAACCGCTGGCTCGTCGTCGCCAATCCCATCTCCGGCCAGGGCCGGGCGATGCACCATCGCCACGAGATCGAGGCGGTGCTGCAGCGGCACGGCGTCGCGTTCGACTTTGTCATCAGCGAGCATCCGGGCCACGCCATCGAACTTGTCGCGCGTGCCGTCGAAGGCGGCTGCCGGCAGATCCTCGCCGTCGGCGGCGACGGCACGGTGCACGAGTGCGCCAACGGCATCTTCCGCCAGCAGGCCGCGCCGACGGCGGAGGTCACGCTCGGCGTGATGCCGATCGGCACCGGCAACGACTGGGCGCGCGGCCTGCGCATGCCGAAGAATTACGCCGAAGTCGCGGCGCTGATGGCCGGCGGAACGCAGCGCCTGCACGACGTCGGCCTGGCCGAATTCGGCGACGGCACGACGCGGCACTTCATCAATGTCGCCGGCCTCGGCTTCGACGCCCACGTGGTGGAATCCCTGCCCGACCGCACGCTCGGCCCGCTGGCCTACCTCGTCGGCCTGGTAAAGGGCCTGCTCTCCTACGACGCCGTGTCGCTGGGACTGACTTTCGCCGGGCGGCGCGTCGACGCCCGCGCCTTCGTGCTGTTCTTCGCCATCGGCCGCTACTGCGGCAGCGGCATGAACGTGGCGCCCAAGGCCGAGGCCGACGACGGCCTCTTCGACATCACCCTGATCCAGGATCTCTCGCGCTGGGAAGTGGTGAAGAGCCTGCGCCGGCTCTTCGACGGCACGCTGCTCACGCATCCGAAGGTGCTCGCCCTGCGCGAGGTGGCCGCGCAGGTGGATGCCGGCCCGGTGCCGGTGGAGGCCGACGGCGAACTGATCGGCCACGCGCCGGTGCGCTTCTCGATCCTGCCGCGCGCGCTGCGCGTGCTCGCCCCGCCGGATTAATTCCCTTCCGCGCGGCATAAAGGTGTTACACTGCGCGCCGCGCTGGCCTTCAATCAGTCAGCTTGCCGCGCGCCGCGTCTCTTCCATTCGCGTCTTTTTTCTCCCAACGAGATCCTGCCCAGACTGATCGCCGCCAAGGCGAGGCTGATCCAGGAACAACATCATGAGTTTTACCGAACTCGGCCTGCGCGCCGAGATTCTTCGCGCCATTGCCGAAGAAGGCTACACCGAGCCGACGCCGATCCAGGCGAAGGCGATTCCCGTCGTTCTCGCCGGCCGCGACCTGATGGCCGCCGCCCAGACCGGCACCGGCAAGACCGCCGGCTTTACCCTGCCCATTCTGCAATTGCTCAGCACGAAGCCGGCCGCCGCTCGCGGCAAGCCGCGCGTGCTGGTGCTGACGCCGACGCGCGAGCTGGCCGCCCAGGTCGAGGAAAGCGTGCGCACCTACGGCCATTTCCTGCCGCTTAAAACCGCACTGGTGTTCGGCGGCGTCGGCATCGGGCCGCAGATCAAGGCGCTGAAGGGCGGCGTCGACATCCTCGTCGCCACGCCCGGCCGCCTGCTCGATCACGTCGGCCAGCGCACCGTCGACCTGTCGGGCATCGAGATCCTCGTGCTGGACGAAGCCGACCGCATGCTCGACATGGGCTTCATCCACGACATCAAGAAAGTCCTCGCGCTGGTGCCGAAGCAGAAGCAGACGCTGCTCTTCTCCGCCACCTTCTCCGACGAGATCCGCGGCCTCGCCAACGGCCTGCTGCGCGACCCGCAACTGGTCGAGGTCGCGCCGCGCAATGCCACCGCCGACCTCGTCAGCCAGCGCGTCTACCCCGTCGACAAGGCGAAGAAGCGCGAGCTGCTGATCAAGCTGATCGACGACCACCATTGGCACCAGGTGCTGGTGTTCACGCGCACCAAGCACGGCGCCAACACGCTGGCCGAGAAGCTCAACAAGGCCGACATCAGCGCCGCCGCCATCCACGGCAACAAGAGCCAGGGCGCGCGCACGCGGGCACTGGCCGACTTCAAGAGCATGAAGCTGAACGTGCTGGTGGCCACCGACATCGCCGCGCGCGGCCTCGACATCGACCAGTTGCCGCACGTGGTGAACTTCGAGCTGCCCAACGTGCCGGAGGACTACGTGCACCGCATCGGCCGCACCGGCCGCGCCGGCGCAAGCGGCCACGCCGTCTCGCTGGTCTGCGTCGACGAGCACGGCCTGTTGCGCGACATCGAGCGCCTGCTGAAGAAACCGATCGAGAAGATCGTGCTGCCCGGCTTCGAGCCGGATCCGAGCATCCGCGCGGAGCCGATCGAGAACGGCAAGCGCGGCCAGGGACGGCAGCAGCAGCGCTCGGGCGGCAACCGGCCCGGACAGCCGTCCAAGGGCGCGCCGCAACGTTCGGGCAAGCCGCCGCAACGCGGCGGTCCGGCGCGCGGCAATGCCGCCCAGCACCATTCCGGCTCGCGCGGCCGCTGAAATGAAAAAGGCCGGCATGCGCCGGCCTTTTTCGTTGCTACCGCTTACTGGACATTGAGCATCTTCATCGCCTTGCCCAGGGTGTCCACCGACTCCTGGTGCTTGCCGGCCTTGTGCAGGGTCTCGCCTTCGGCGCGCAGTTTCTTCACTTCGGCCATCTGCTCGGCGGAAAGCTTCGGGTTCTTGCCCATCGCCTCGTCGATCTTCTTCATGTCCATCGGGCAGTGGAAGGCGAAGGCCTGGGCGCTGGCCAGGACCAGGCCGCCCAGCAAAACGAATTGTCGAATTTTCATGTTGTTTCCTCTCTCTGTGGGTCCCGGCAAGGCCGGTACCTTCCCAGAATAGACAAAACGTCCTAGAGTGCAAGTCATCGGTATGAAAACCCTGCCGACCGGAGTGTCATAGCGCATGGAAGCCTCCCCGCCCATCACGATCCGCACGCTCGCCGCCGGCGAACGCGAGGCCGTCGAGCGCTTCTTCCTCGAGGAACTGGACGACATCGCGCTCTACTGGCGTTTCTTCCGCACCATGACGCCGCTGACCATGCACAACTACGTGGCGCAGATGCGCTTCGACAACGGCTGCGTCGTCTTCGGCGCCTACTACGGCGAGCGCCTGGTCGGCGTGGCCGAGCTCTCCGCCATCCCCGGCAGCGAGATGTGCGCGGAGAACCGCCCCGGATCGCTGTCCTGCGCCGAACTGGGCATTGCCGTTTCCAACCAGCTGCGCCACAAGGGCGTCGGTCGCGCCCTGCTCGACTACCTGCTGCGCCAGGCGTGGACGCGCGGCCTGAAGCGCATCCAGCTCTCCAGCCTGCGCGACAACCGGCCGATGCTGGGGCTTGCCGCCAGCCTCGGCTTCAAGCCGCTGCGCGAGGAGTCGGGCGAGATCATCATGCAGGCGCTGCGTCCGGCCGACTGGCGTGAGGATCGCGTCCCGGCCGGGAGCGTCGACGGCCTTGCCGACGCGCGCGGCAAGGATGCTGCGCCGCGGCAAGTTGCCTGCGCAATGCAGATGGTCAAAGGCCGCTGTACCCCTTAAAAAAAAGCTTGCCCGATTCGAATTGGAGTAAAGTCGAATCCACCACAAAACGACCGGCAGAAGAGATTTCTCCGGTCAGGTTCGCAAGGAGGGTTCATGATCGTACGCCGCCGCACTTGGCTCTATCGGCTGGCTGGGCAGACGTTCGCACAGCTGATCTCTTTCAAGAAGCCCGTAACGGCATCGATGGCAAGGGCTGAACTCCGACGAACCGTCGGCAATCCCTCGGACATCTGGGGGCGAAGCAAAAGCGACGTGCTTTCGTTCCACCGATAAGCGCTCCAGCCATTCACCGCTGCGCAGCCAGCCTGGCCGCGCAGTACTTGAATTCCGGAATTTTCCCGAACGGATCCAGCACCGGGTTCGTCAGCAGGTTCGCCGCCGCCTCGGCATAGCAGAACGGCATGAACAGCGTGCCGCGCGCCAGTCCCGCGTCGGCGCGCGCCCGCGCCCTCACCTTCCCGCGCCGCGTCTCCAGCGTGACGAACTCCCCCGCCGCCCAGCCCAGCACGGCAAGATCGTCCGGGTTCACGTCGATGTGCGCCGCCGGCTCCAGCGCGTCCAATACCTCGGAGCGGCGCGTCATGGCGCCGGTGTGCCAGTGCTCCAGCACGCGGCCGGTGATGAGCACGAAGGGAAAATCCGCATCCGGCAGTTCCGCCGCCGGCCGGAACTGCGCCGGCACGAAGCGGCCGCGGCCACTGGCCGTCGGAAAGCGCTCGGTGAAGATCACCGGCTGCCCCGCGTCCGATTCGTCGCGGCAGGGATAGGTCACCGCATCCTCGCGCTGCAGGCGCTCCCACGAAATGCCGGCAATCGACGGCATGGCGCGGCGCATCTCCTCGAACACCGCCTGCGGTCCGGCGTAACTCCAGTCCAGGCCGAGGCGGCGCGCAATCTCCTGCACGATCCACAGGTCCTGGCGCGCCTCGCCCGGCGGTGAAATCGCCGCGCGGCCGATCTGCACCGTTCGGTCGGTGTTGGTGAAGGTGCCGGTCTTTTCGGCGAAGCTGGAGGCCGGCAACACCACGTCGGCCAGCAGCGCCGTCTCGGTAAGGAACAGGTCCTGCACCACCAGGTGCTCCAGCGCCGCCAGGCCCGCGCGCGCGTGGGCGAGGTCGGGGTCGGACATCGCCGGGTTCTCGCCGAGGATGACCATGCCTTTTATCTCGCCGCGATTCGCCGCGTCGAGGATCTCCACCACGGTGAGCCCAGGGTGCGGGTCGAGCGGCGCGCCCCACAGCGCCTCGAAGCGCGCACGCACTGCGTCGTCGGCGACGCGGCCGTAGTCGGGCAGCATCATCGGGATGAGGCCGGCGTCCGACGCCCCCTGCACGTTGTTCTGGCCGCGCAGCGGATGCAGGCCGGTGCCGGGGCGGCCGATCTGGCCGGTCATCAGCGCCAGCGCGATCAGGCAGCGGACGTTGTCGGTGCCGTGGGTGTGTTGGGAAACGCCCATGCCCCAGAAGATCATCGCGGCACGGGATTTGGCATAGGTGCGCGCCACGGTGCGGATGGTCTCCGCGTCGATGCCGCACACCGGTGCCATCGCCTCCGGTGTGGCGGCGAGCACGTTGGCGCGGAAGGCTTCGTATCCCTCGGTGCGCTCGGCGATGAAGGCCTCGTTCGTCAGTCCCTCGGTGACGATGACGTTCGCGATGGCGTTGAGCAGCGCGACGTCGCTGTCCGGCCTGAACTGCAGTGCATGGGTGGCGTGGCGCGCCAGCTCGGTTTCGCGCGGGTCCATGACGATCAAGGTCGCGCCGCGTTCCACGGCATTCTTCATCCAGGTCGCCGCCACCGGATGGTTCACCGTCGGGTTGGCGCCGATGACGACAATCACGTCGGCGTGCGCCACGTCTGCGACGGGATTCGACACCGCGCCCGAGCCGAGGCCTTCCAGCAGCGCCGCCACGCTCGACGCGTGGCACAGCCGCGTGCAGTGGTCGACATTGTTCGTGCCGAAGCCGGTGCGCACCAGCTTCTGGAAGAGGTAGGCCTCCTCGTTCGAGCCCTTGGCCGAGCCGAAGCCGGCCAGCGCCTGTTTGCCGTCACGCGCGAGGATGCGCTTCAGGCCGTCGGCGGCGAAGTCGAGCGCCTCCTCCCAGCTCGCCGCGCGGAAATCCGCCAGGGTGTTGTCGACCGACTTCGCCGACCCCGGCTTGCGGATCAGCGGCCGCGTCAGGCGCTGCGGATGGTGCGGGTAGTCGTAGCCGTAGCGGCCCTTGACGCACAGCCGGCCATGATTGGCCGGCCCGTCACGGCCGTCGACGCCGACGATATGGTTGTCGCGCACGCGGTAGGTCAGCTGGCAGCCGACGCCGCAGTAGGGGCAGAGGGAGGCGACGCATTTCACTCCCTCTCCCCCGCCCGCGGGGGAGAGGGTTGGGGTGAGGGGGAGCAGCGCCCCCGTCGGGCAGGCGGCCACGCACTCGCCGCAGCCGACGCAGCTGCTCCTGCCCATAGGATCATTGAAGTCGAAGACGATCGCGCCGCGTTCGGCATAGCCGATGACGTCGTTCACCTGGATCTCGCGGCAGGCGCGCAGGCAGCGCGTGCACTGGATGCAGGCGGCAAGATTCACGGCGATGGCCGGATGCGAGGCATCCGCCTCAGGCTGTGCGCGGCGCGGGAAGCGCGGCGCGCCGAGGTTCATCTTCCTTGCCCAGACATCCAGCTCGGAGTCCGCGCGCACCGCCTCGGCCGGCATGTCCGCGGCGAGCAGCTCCAGCACCATCTTCTGCGCCGCCACGGCGCGCGCGCTCTGCGCCTGCACCTGCATGCCGGCCTTCGGCGCACGGCAGCACGACGGCGCCAGCGTGCGCTCGCCGGCGATCTCGACCACGCAGGCACGGCAGTTGCCATCCGCGCGCAGGCCGTCCTTGTAACAGAGGTGCGGGATGTCGACGCCGTGGCGCGCGGCGGCCTGCAGGATGCTTTCGCCTTCGCGCGCCTCGACCTCGCGGCCGTCGAGATTGAAACGGATCATGCCCCTCACCCTGCCCTCTCCCCGGAGGGGCGAGGGGAAAACCCGTCGCCCTCCAGCTCGTGCGGGAAGAACTTCAGCACCGACAGCAGCGGGTTCGGCGCCGCCTGGCCGAGGCCGCAGATCGAGGCGTCCTGCATGGTCTGCGCCAGCTCGGTCAGCAGCGCGGTGTCCCAGTCCTCGCGCGCCATCAGCGCCGCCGCCTTCTGCGTGCCGACGCGGCAGGGCGTGCACTTGCCGCAGGACTCGTGGGCGAAGAAGCGCATGGCGTTCAGCGCCGCGGCGCGCGCCGAATCGTGCTGCGAGAGCACGATGATCGCCGCCGAGCCGATGAAGCAGCCGTGCTCCTGCAGCGTGTCGAAGTCCAGCGGCAGGTCGGCCAGCCGCGCCGGTAGGATGCCGCCCGAGGCGCCGCCGGGCAGGTAGGCATACAGCTCGTGGCCGGGCAGCATGCCCTCGCAGAATTCGTCGATGAGCTCGCGCAGCGTGATGCCGGCCGGCGCGAGGTGCACGCCCGGCTTCGCCACACGCCCGCTCACCGAGAAGGAACGCAGTCCCTTGCGGCCGTGGCGGCCCTGGGAGGCGAACCACTCCGCGCCGCGCTCGACGATCTCGCGCACCCAGTACAGCGTCTCCATGTTGTGTTCGAGGGTCGGCCGGCCGAAGAGACCCACCTCCGCCACGAAGGGCGGGCGCAGGCGCGGCTGGCCGCGCTTGCCCTCGAT
>WYAY01000097.1 GCA_011526165.1 Sulfuritalea sp. | reverse complement strand
GGCCTGGAAGCGAAGAAGCAGTTCGAGAAGGTCGGCGACTATCCCGACATGGTGTTCGCCTGCTGCGGCGGCGGCTCCAACTTCGCCGGCACCGCCTTCCCCTTCCTCGCCGACAAGGCCGCCGGCAAGAAGGTGCGCCTGGTGGCGGCCGAGCCGAGCTCCTGCCCGAGCCTGACCAAGGGCGTCTACGCCTACGACTTCGGCGACGTCTCCGGCTACACGCCGCTGATGAAGATGTACACCCTCGGCCACGACTTCATGCCGCCTTCGATCCACGCCGGCGGCCTGCGCTACCACGGCGACTCGCCGCTGGTCTGCCAGCTCTACAACGAGGGCCTGATCGAGGCGGTGGCGGTGCCGCAGATCGCCACCTTCGAGGCCGGCGTGCAGTTCGCCCGCGCCGAGGGCATCATCCCGGCGCCGGAGTCCTGCCACGCCATCCGCGCCTGCATCGACGAGGCGCTGCGCTGCAAGGCGAGCGGCGAGAAGAAGACCCTCTTCTTCAACCTGTCCGGCCACGGCCACTTCGACATGGCTTCCTACGACAAGTACTTCTCCGGCGAACTGGTGGACTACGAGTATCCGGCCGAAGCCGTGCAGGAGGCCCTCAAGCGCCTGCCGAAGGTCGCCTGACGCAGGTCGGATAGGACGGCATGCAGGTTCTCCGCACCTTTTTTTTCCTGCTGGTGCTGGGGAACCTGCTGCTGTTCGCCTGGGGGCAGGGCTATCTCGGCGCAACGGGCAGCGTCGGCGAAGGCGAACGCCTCTCTGCCCAGCTGGCGCCCGACAAGCTGCAAGTCGTTGCCAGGAACGCGCCGCCCGACAAGTCGCCAGACAAGCCGGCCGAGCCAGTCCGCGCGGCTTGCCGCGCACTGGCGGGGTTGGTGCCGGAAGCGGCGGACAAACTGGTCGAACTGCTCAAGACAGGCGATGCGCAATTGAAGGTGTCGCAGCGGCCGCTCGAGGAGCCGATATCCTGGTGGGTGCACATCCCGCCATCGCCCAACAGTGCGCAGGCCGACAAGAAGGCCGCCGAACTCTCCAGGCTGGGCATCAAGGACTTTTACGTCGTGCGCGAGAGCGGTCCGAATCGCTACGCCATTTCCCTCGGCCTGTACAAGAGCGAGGAAAGCGCGAAGGCCTATCTGAATGCCCTGGCCAGGAAGAACGTGAAATCGGCACGCATCCAGGTGCGCGAGGCGGCGGGCGACAAATCGGTTGTCGAGGTGCGCGGCACGGCGGAACAACTCGCCAGGGCACTGGCCAGCCTGCCGACCGAGTTTGCCGACACCACCAGGGCGGATTGCGCCCCGGCAGCGCCATGACATTCATCGTCGGCCTGACGGGAGGCATCGGCAGCGGCAAGAGCGCGGCGGCGACCTTGTTCGAGCAGCTTGGCGCCACGGTGGTGGACACCGACGCCATCGCCCATGCCCTCACCGCGCCCGGCGGCGCCGCCATCGTGCCGATCCGCGCCGCCTTCGGCGACGAGGTCATCGACGCGCGCGGCGCGCTGGATCGCGCCGCCATGCGCCGCAAGGTTTTCGCCGATGCCTCGGCCAAGGCGCGGCTGGAAGGCATCCTCCATCCCATGATCCGCGCCGAGGCCGACCGGCGCAGCGCCGCAGCGCGCAGCGCCTACGTCGTCCTGGTGGTGCCGCTGCTGGTCGAATCCGGCGGCTACCGCAGTCGCGTGCAACGCGTGGCGGTGGTGGATTGCCCGGAGGAAATGCAGGTGGCGCGCGTCATGGCGCGCAGCGTCCTGTCCGCCGAGGAGGCGCGCGCCATCATGGCCGCCCAGGTGGATCGCCAGGCTCGCCTGGCCGTGGCCGACGACGTCATCGACAACGGCGGCGAACTCGCCGCATTGCGCCCCCAGGTCGAAGCGCTCCACCGGAGATACATTGAAATGGCCGCAGTTTCATAGATTTCCAGACGGTTCTTGTTGTTATTTATCGGCGAATAGGTCAGAATTGGCCGCATTTACCCGACGGCACGGCGCGGCGTGATCACTTACGAATATCCTCTCAACGAGCGCATTCGCACTCTGCTGCGCTTGGAGGACCTGTTCGACAAGACCGGGCACTTCATCGGATCGGACGACGCGCAGGAGCACCACGTCGCCCTGGTCACGCTGTTCGAAATCCTCGATGTCGCCAGCCGCGCCGACCTCAAGTTCGACCTCGTGCAGGAACTCGAGCGCCAGCGCCAGATCCTGCTCTCCTTCCGCAACAATCCCGACATCTCGGAGACGGCGCTTTCCGGCGCGCTCTACGAAATCGAGCAGGCCTCCGCCGCACTGCTCAACATGCAGGGCAAGATCGGCCACTACCTGCGCGAGAACGACTGGCTGATGAGCATCAAGAGCCGCGCCTCGATTCCCGGCGGCGTCTGCGAATTCGACCTGCCCTCCTACCATTACTGGCTGCACGGCGAGCCGGCGGCGCGCCAGCGCGACCTCGCCGGCTGGCTCAACCCGATGCTGCCGATCCGCGACGGCCTGACCATTGTGCTGCGCCTGCTGCGCGCCTCGGGCCGCCAGGAGGAGCAGGTCGCCCCGCACGGCGCCTACCAGCTCATGCTCGGCGGCCGCACCGCGCAGATGGTGCGCCTGCGCGTCGGCCGCAACCAGCCCTACGTGCCGGAAATCAGCGCCAACAAGTACGCCCTCAACATCCGCTTCACCACGCCCGGCACGGATGCGCGTCCGCGCCAGGCCGACAGCGACGTCGTCTTCGAGATGACGTTCTG
>WYAY01000096.1 GCA_011526165.1 Sulfuritalea sp. | reverse complement strand
ATCGCCGAAGAGGCGCGCCACCTCGTACTCGTCCTTGAAGGCGAGCAGGCGGAAGTAGTTGCGCGCGACGGCTTCGGCGAGCAGGCTGCTTCCCGGCGCGGCGGCAGCCTCGGCGGCGCGCACGCGCCCGACCAGCGCGGCGTAGCGCTCGGCATAGGCGGCATCCTGAAAGTCAGTCAGCGCGGTACGGCGGCGGGCGACGATTTCATCGAGATTTTTCGACAGATCATGGGTTGGCAGCACCGGCTCGGCTTCGGCGACGAGCCGCTCGACCGCCTGCGGATCGTGCGCGGCGCGGCGGCCCCAGCGGAAGGCGGCCTGGTTGTCGGCGACGGCGACGCCATTGAGCTCGATGGCGCGCAACAGCGCTTCTTCGGCGAGCGGCACGCAGCCCTTCTGCCAGGCGTAGCCGAGCATGAACAGGTTGGTGCCGATGGAGTGGCCCATCAGCAGGGTGGCCAGGCGGCTGGCGTCGAACAGGTCGGCGCGTTCGGCGCCGACCGCTTCGCGCACCTGCGCCTCCATGGCGGCGAGCGGGAAGGGGTGATCCGGGTTGCGCACGAAGTCGCCGGTGATGGCCTTGCCGGTGTTCACGATGGCACGGGTGCGGCCGGTCTGCGTCTTCACCAGGGCGTCGTTGCCGACGGCGACGACGATGTCGCAGCCGAGCAGCGTGTCGGCCTCGCCGGTGGCCAGCCGCGGCGCGTGCAGCTGTTCCTGCTTTTCCGCAAGGCGCACGTGCGACATGACGGCGCCACCCTTCTGCGCGAGGCCGGTCATGTCGAGCACGGTGACGCCCTTGCCCTCGAGGTGGGCGGCCATGCCGATCAGCGCGCCGATGGTCACCACACCGGTGCCGCCGACGCCGGTGACGAGAATGCCATAGGGACGATCCAGCGCGGGCAGGGCCGGCGCGGGCAGGCCGGCGAAGGCGTCGTCGGCCGCCGCCAGCGCCTTGCCGCGCCGCAGCCGGCCGCCATGCACGGTGACGATGCTCGGGCAGAAGCCGGAGACGCAGGCGTAGTCCTTGTTGCAGGTGGACTGGTCGATGGCGCGCTTGCGACCGAACTCGGTCTCCACCGGCACCACGGCGAGGCAGTTCGATTTGGCGCTGCAATCGCCGCAGCCTTCGCACACCAGCTCGTTGATGAAGACGCGCACCGCCGGGTCGGGGAAGGTGCCGCGCTTGCGGCGGCGGCGCTTCTCGGCGGCGCAGGTCTGGTCGTACACCATCGCTGTCACGCCCGGCGTCTCGCGCAACTCGCGCTGGGTGCGCTCCAGCTCGTCGCGGTGGCGGATTGTCACGCCCGGGGCGAAGCCGGGGTTCGCACCGTACTTTTCCGGGTCGTCGGCCAGCACGATGATCTTTTGCACGCCTTCGTCCGCCACCTGGCGCGTGATCTGCGGCACGTTGAGCGGGCCATCCACCGGCTGCCCGCCGGTCATGGCGACGGCGTCGTTGTAGAGCAGTTTGTAGGTGATGTTCACCCCGGCCGCGACGGCGGCACGGATGGCGAGCAGGCCTGAATGATAGTAGGTGCCGTCGCCCATGTTGGCGAAGACGTGCTTGGTGCCGGAATGCTCCGCCATGCCGAGCCAGGTGGCGCCTTCGCCGCCCATCTGGCTGATGGTGACGGTGTTGCGTCCCATCGACACCGCCATGAGGTGGCAGCCGACGCCGCCCAGCGCGCAGGAGCCTTCCGGCACGCGGGTGGACAGGTTGTGCGGGCAGCCCGGGCAGAAGTAGGGCATGCGCATCAGGGCCAGCTTGGGCTTGGCCAGGGCCTGGTCCTTGGCCTCCAGGAAGGACAGCTGTTCGCGGATGCGTTCGGAGGTGTGGAAGCGGCCGATGCGCGCGGCGATGGCGCGCGCGACGATGGAAGGGGTGAGCTCCGCCGTCGGCGGCAGCAGCCAGGCGTGGTGCGGCGCCGGCCACTCGCCGGTCTCGTCGAATTTGCCGACGACGCGCGGACGCACGCCTTCCTTCCAGTTGTAGAGCATCTCCTTCAACTGGTACTCGATGATCTGGCGCTTCTCCTCGACGACGAGGATCTCCTCCAGCCCCTCTGCGAAACTACGCACGCCGTCGGCCTCCAGCGGCCAGGGCATGCCGACCTTGTACAGGCGCAGGCCGATCTCGGCGGCGAGCGCGGCATCGATGCCGAGGTCGTCGAGCGCCTGGCGCACGTCGAGATACGCCTTGCCGCAGGCGATGATGCCGAGGCGCGGCCGCGGGCTGTCGTAGACCAGGTAATTCAACTTGTTGGCGCGGGCGTAGGCGAGGGCCGCATAGACCTTGAACTCCTGCATGCGGTGTTCCTGCGCCAGTTGCGGGTCGGGCCAGCGGATGTTGACGCCGTCGGGCGGCAGGGCGAAGTCCTCCGGCAGGCGGATCTGCACGCGGGCCGGATCGACCTCGACGGTGGCCGAGCTCTCGACGGTGTCGGAAGTGGTCTTCATCGCCACCCAGCAGCCGGAGTAGCGCGACATGGCCCAGCCGTGCAGGCCGAGGTCGAGGTATTCCTGCAGGCCGGCCGGCGCCAGCACCGGGATGCCGCAGGCGGAGAACATGTGCT
>WYAY01000016.1 GCA_011526165.1 Sulfuritalea sp. | reverse complement strand
GCACCAGGGTGTTGAACAGGGTGCCGATCTCGCACTGGCCGGCGGTGGCAACCTCGTGGTGATGCACTTCCACCTCGACGCCGCAGGCTTCCAGCGCCAGGCACATGGCGGCGCGGATGTCGTTCAGACTGTCGACCGGCGGCACGGGGAAGTAACCGCCCTTGACGGTGGGACGGTGGCCGGTGTTGCCGCCATCGAACTTGTCGGCGGAGGCCCAGGCCGCTTCTTCGGAAAAGACCTTGCAGTAGGCGCCGGACATGTCCACGCTCCACTCGACCGAGTCGAAAATGAAGAATTCCGGCTCGGGACCGAAATAGGCGACGTCGCCCAGACCGGTGGACTTCAGGTAGGCCTCGGCGCGCTTGGCGATGGAGCGCGGGTCGCGGTCATAGCCCTTGCCGTCGGCCGGCTCGACCACGTCGCAGGAGAGCACCAAGGTGGTCTCATCCATGAAGGGATCGATGTAGGCGGTGGCCGGGTCCGGCATGAGCAGCATGTCGGAGGCCTGGATGCCTTTCCAGCCGGCGATCGACGAACCGTCGAAGGCATGGCCGGACTCGAACTTGTCGGCGCCGAAATGCTTGACCGGCACCCCGACGTGCTGCTCCTTGCCGCGGGTGTCCGTGAAGCGGAAATCGACGAACTTGACTTCCCTGTCCTTGACCAGCTTGAGAACCTCTTGAGGGGACATCGCTTTCTCCTAGCAAAATGAATTCGGGATGAAGATGAACTGCATGTCCAGGCCTAAGCAGTTAATGTGCCAACGGCCCGGAAGGGGAACGCCATTGTGGCACAAGGAAGATCTGAAAGAGTCGGCAAGTCATTTGCACCAAACAAGTGCGCCGTATGTTGCCGATGCACTATTTTGGTGCAATCCGGCAATTAAGAGAGATGGCCCGGAAAATGGGGTCGTCCTTCAGTCGCAAGGCGATACGCTCTTCGAGCCTGCCTAGCCGCGCCATGTCGCGACAGACCTCGAAGGGCAGGAAAACCTCGGCCTCGACGCGACTGCCCAGATAGTGCAGCACGGTTTTCTCTATTCCAGCGGCCTCCTCTCCAAGCAGGCCCTTCAGGTGCGCCATCAGCGCATCGCGGTCGGGCAAGGCGGCGCTGCTGCTCATCAGCGCCTGGTCCTCCTCGGCATCGATGTGCACCAGCACGTCCGCCACCTCGCCGTGGGCATCCAGCACGCGCCGGCGTGCGCGCTCGCCCAGGCGGTGCCCTTCGGACACGCTGATGCGCGGATCGACCAGCACATGCGCGTCCACCAGCGCCTGGTGGGCCATGCGTCGGGTGCGCAACTCGTGCAGGCCAAGCACGCCCGGGGTTTCCAGCAGCGTGCGGCGGATCGCCTCGACCTTGTCCTTTTCCAGCCCGGTATCGATCAGCTCCTGCAGGGATTCCCAACCGAGCTTGAGCCCCATGCGCAGGATCATGAAGCCCATGATCGCGGCGGCCAGCAGATCGAGGAACGTCCAGCCCAACAGCGCGCCGGCGATGCCGACCACCACCACCAGGGCCGAGGCGGCATCGGCGCGCGTATGCCAAGCGTTCGCCGCCAGCATCGGCGAGCGCAGCCGGCCGGCGACGCGAATCAGGTAGCGAAAGAGGATTTCCTTGGCGACCGCCGTGATGATCGCCACCCACAGCGCCAGCAGTTCGACCGGCGGCAGGTCGGCAACATGCTGCAGGCGCAACGTCGCCTCCCACAGGATGCCAAAGCCGATCACGGCCAGCGAGGCGCCGAGGATCAGCGTCGCCGCCGTCTCGACCCGGGCATGGCCATAAGGGTGCTCGCGGTCGGCCGGATGGCTGCCCTGGCGGTTGGCGTAGAGGACGAGGAAATCCGACAGCAGATCGGAAAAGGAATGCAGGCCGTGGGCGATCAGCGACTGGGAATGGGCCAGCCAGCCGACGACCAACTGGGCCGCGGTCAGCGCCAGGTTGAGCGCGGCCGAAATCCAGGTGGCGCGGCTCGCTGCGCGGTAGCGCTGCGGATCGACCGGCCCTGCACGCATTGGGGTCTTTTCGACAGGCATGAATGCTCGCTTATACTTCCGGATATTCTAATCGCGCCGGCACGAATGGGAAAACTCAGCGACATACTGACTCTCGCGCAGCAGCGCGCGCGGGAACTCGGCCTGCCTTACGAGGGGGCGCTGACGCCGGCGGAAGCCCATGATGTGCTCCAGTTCGCGCCGGGCGCGAAGCTGGTGGACGTGCGCACGCGCGCCGAGCTGGATTTCGTCGGCCGCATTCCGGGCGCCGTCGAGATCGAATGGCAGTCCTATCCAGGCTTCGCCCTCAACATCCGCTTCCTCGACGAACTGAAGCGCCAGGTCGATCGCGAATCGCTACTCCTGTTCATCTGCCGCAGCGCGCACCGCTCGCACCGCGCAGCCGCGGCCGCCACCGAAGCCGGCTTCCCGGATTGCTACAACGTGCTGGAGGGCTTCGAGGGCGACAAGGACGCCAGGGGGCAGCGCGGCAAGCTGGGCGGCTGGCGCGCCGCCGGGCTGCCCTGGCAGCAATCGTAGTTTATAGTTTCGTGTTTGGAGTTCCGGGTTCCAGCATGCCTACCGCCGCCATCCAGTTCGACCGCTTCAACGCCCTCGCCGACGAGCAGGCGCAGGAGCGCATCCTTGCCGCGCGGCAGCGCCTCGGCAACCGCGCCGTGCTGCTCTGCCACCATTACCAGCGCGCTGATGTGTACCGCCACGCCGACCTCACCGGCGACTCGCTCAAGCTGTCGCGCCTGGCCGCGCAGTCCGACGCCGAGTACATCGTCTTTTGCGGCGTGCATTTCATGGCGGAGGTGGCCGACATCCTGTCGAAGCCGGAGCAGGTCTCGATCCTGCCGGACCTCGCCGCAGGCTGCTCGATGGCCGACATGGCCAACCTGGCCAAGGTGGAGCGTTGCTGGCGCGAACTGGACGCCGTCGTCGGCGACCCGGACAAGCTGCTCACTCCGGTCACCTACATCAACTCCAGCGCCGACCTGAAGGCCTTCTGCGGCGAACACGGCGGCATCGTGTGCACCTCCAGCAATGCGCCGAAAATCCTCGAGTGGTCCTTCGCCCGCCGCGAGAAGGTGCTGTTCTTCCCTGACCAGCACCTCGGCCGCTGGAGCGGCCACAAGATGGGCATCCCGCTCGAGGAGATGGTCGTCTGGGACCCGGACCTGGAAAACGGAGGCCTCACCGCCGAGCAGATCCGCCGCGCCCGCATCCTGCTATGGAAGGGCCACTGCTCGGTGCACCAGATGTTCCAGGCGAGCCATATCCTGCGCTTCCGCAACGAGCATCCCGACGGTCTGGTCATTTCCCACCCCGAGTCGAATTTCGACGTCTGCCGTCTGTCCGACCATGTCGGATCGACCGAATTCATCATCAGGACCATCAAGGAAGCGCCGGCCAACACGCGCTGGCTGGTCGGCACCGAACTGAACCTCGTCAGCCGTCTCGCGGAAGAAGTGAAACCGGAAGGAAAGCACGTGCAGTTCATGGCGCCGATGGTCTGCATGTGTTCGACCATGGGCCGCATCGATCCGCAGCACCTCGCCTGGTGCCTGGAGAACCTGGCCGAGGGCAATGTCGTCAATCGCATCTCCGTACCGGCACACGAGGCCGGGCTGGCAAAGGTAGCTCTCAACCGCATGCTCGAAGCTTCCTGACCGTGGTCAAGCCCGCCGTCACAAGCAGGGGCAAGACCGCCGCCCCGCGCGCGAAGGACACCGTGCGCAAGCTGCATGTGTGCACCTTCAACATCCACAAGGGCTTCTCGCAGTTCAAGGCCCGCATGATGATCCACGAGTTGCGCAAGCGCCTGCACGGCCTCGACCCCGACATCGTCTTCCTGCAGGAAGTGCAGGGGCTGCACGAACGGCATGCCGAACGGCACGCGAACTGGCCCGGTCAAGGGCAGCACGACTTCCTCGCCGAAGGCGTCTGGCCGGACACCGCCTACGGCGGCAATGCCATCTACGACCACGGCCATCACGGCAACGCCATCCTCTCGCGCTTTCCCATCCTCGCCTCGCACAACCAGGACATCTCCGAGCTGCGCTTCGAGCGGCGCGGCATGCTGCACACCGAAATCGCCGTGCCGGGCTGGCGGCAGCCACTGCACTGCGTCTGCGTGCACCTGGGGCTCACCGCCGCGGCGCGCCGGCGCCAGATGCTGGCGCTGGCCGAACGCATGGAAGAAGTCAGTCCCGGCGACACGCCGCTCATCGTCGCCGGCGATTTCAACGACTGGCACAACCGCGCCGGCAACCTGATCGCCGAGCGCCTCGGCATGGTCGAGGTGTTCGGCGGGGTGAACGGCCAGCCGGCGCGCAGCTTCCCGGCCGCGCTGCCGGTGTTTCGCCTCGATCGCATCTACGTGCGCGGCTTCGAGATCGAGCGCGCCGAGGTGCACTTCGGTCGGCACTGGTCGAAGATCTCCGACCATGCCGCGCTGTCCGCCCACATCGGCGTCCTCAAGTAAGCGCCGGGCATGAAGGCCGAGTTCCTGCCCGGCAACGCCCTCGAACTGCTGGAGACCGGCCGCGACTTCTTCCCCGCGCTGATCGCCGCCATCGATGCCGCGCAGCGGGAATTCCACCTGGAAACCTACATCTTCGAGGACGACGCCAGCGGGCGCGCGGTTGCCGCCGCGCTGTGCCGCGCAGCGCAGCGCGGCGTGGCGGTGCGCGTGCTGGCGGACGGCTTCGGCGCGGCGCATTTTTCCGCCACGTTGCGTCCGCAACTGGAGGCGGCCGGCGTGAAGGTGCTCATCTATCGCCCGGAAATCGCCCGCTTCCGCCTGCGCCGCCACCGCCTGCGCCGCCTGCACCGCAAGCTGGCGGTGGCCGACGGCCGCTGCGCCTTCGTCGGAGGCATCAACATCGTCGACGACATCGACGCGGCCAGGCCGGCGCCGCCGCGCTTCGATTACGCCGTGCGCATCGAGGGCCCACTGCTCGCACCGATCCATGCCTCGGTGCGGCGCCTATGGACGCTGGTGGCCTGGGCCGGCCTGCGACGGCGCCTGCGCCTGCCCGCGGCGTCGCCCGTCACGGCCGAGCCGCGCGGCAGCACGCGCGCCGCCTTCGTCATCCGCGACAACCTGCGCCACCGGCGCGACATCGAGGAGGCCTATCTCGAGGCGATCGACCGGGCACGGGGGGAAATCCTCATCGCCAACGCCTACTTCCTGCCCGGCGGACGCTTCCGCCAGGCGCTGCTGGGTGCCGCGGCGCGCGGCGTGCGGGTGACCGTGCTGCTGCAGGGCCGCGTCGAATACGCCCTGCAGCACTACGCCACCCAGTCCCTCTACGACATCCTGCTGCGCGCCGGCATTCGCATTTTCGAATACCACAGCAGCTTCCTGCACGCCAAGGTGGCCGTCATCGACTGCTGTTGGGCCACGGTCGGATCGAGCAACATCGATCCCTTCAGCCTGCTGCTGGCGCGCGAGGCCAATGTTTTCGTCGACGACAAGGAATTCGCTGCCGGGCTGCGCGCCAGCCTGGAGGCGGCCATGCGGGAAGGCGCGCGCGAGTTGCGCTGCGAGGACTGGCGGCGCAAGCCCTGGCTGCAGCGCCTGGCGAGCCGGCTGGCCTATGGGCTGGTGCGTCTGATGATCGGCATCGCCGGCTTTGGCGGAAAACATTAAGCCCTTCTCGTGTCCCGCCTATGGATGACCATGCGTCTTGTTGAGCTTGGCTGCAAGCAAGCCGTAGAAATTCCCTCTTCCCGCCCCGCAATAGGCGCATAATCCATGGAAGTTTGGGCGGATATCCGAAAGAAGATGTCTCCATAAGGCTGTTCAAAAGGCACACGAGGATGGCTCGAAATACCCACGCGGCGCTACCCCGTTCCGTGCGTGTCATTTATTTCGCCCGGACGGCGTCGTTTGCCTATGCCTTCTGTGTGCTCGCGCTTGTGGCCTGGCAGCGCGAGTACGGCACCGCCATTTGGGCCGGCCTGCTGCTGCAGTTCCTGATTTACCCGCAGATTCTGTATTTGCGCGTCCGATCGGTACCAAATCCCAAGCAGGCGGAACTGAACCAACTCCTAATGGATTCATTCCTGCTGGGCGGCTGGCTGGCGGTATTCGGTTTCTCCGAGTGGATCGGTTTTGGGCTGGTGCTGGCAACCACCCAGAACAACATCGTGTTCCGCGGCCTGGGGGGGTTTGTTGGCAGCCTGTTTCTCTTCACAGCCGGTGCGCTTGGTGCTGGCGCCATGACCGGTTTTCGCTACGACCCCGAAGTCGAGCAGGTGATATTCGCCCTGAGCATGGCCGGCTCGCTGGCCTATGCATGGATGATCAGCTATTTCGTTTTTTTCAACAGCCGCCTTCTCGTGCGGGCACAAAAAAATGTGCGCCGCAGTGAGGAACGTTATCGCCTTATCACGGAGAATGTCGGCGACCTAGTGGCCTTGCTCGATGCCGAAGGGCGGTGGGTTTATTTCAGTCCGTCACACCGCCAATACCTCGAAGACAACATGCTTAGAGTGGGAGGAGACGGTCTCGCCTGCTTGGCAGCGGAGGACCGCCCCAGGCTAGCGGCCGCATTGGCCGAGGCCATGGCCAATGGCACACCATTCGAGATGCGGCTGCGCCTTCTGGCAAAGGACGGACGTAGCCGCTTACTGAAGAGCGCAGGCCGGGCAGTGACGGGAAGCAACGGCTTTCCACCCCACATTGTTCTCGTGTCCCGCGATATCAGCGAACTGCGAGACCAACAGGAACGTCTGGATGTCGCGGCGCATGCTTTCGACGAAATGACCGAGGCCATCATGATCATTTCAGACGAAGGCACGGTGATGACGGTGAACAAGGCCTTCTGTCGCATCACCGGTTTGAATGTTGAAGATGTGATCGGGGCATCGGAAAAGGTCACACGGCTCGCCTGCCAGCCCGCATCCTTCTACGATGAAATGTACGCCGCTGTGGAACGCGACGGCCGATGGACCGGCACGACATGGAGCCGTCGGGCGGATGGCTCGCTCTACCGGGAATGGCGCAATGTCAGCGCCATCCGTAATGACCTGGGCCGCATCACCCACCTTGTCATCCTGTTCTTCGAACTGGATTCACGTGGTGCCGCCACGGCATCACCGCTGGCGCATCTTGCTATGCGCCGCCATTAAAGCCCTACTTGAGTACTCCTGGCCGGCACTGAGAGGGCCGTTTTGAAGAGACGATGCCGGTGTTCACGCCGAACCAGTTCAGGCCGCCGAACAGGCGCGCGTGCTCGATCTTCACGCAGCGGTCCATCACCACGTCCAGCCCCGCCGCCTCCGCCTTGCGCACCGCCTCGCGGTTGATGACCCCGAGCTGCAGCCACAGCACCTTCGCGCCGACGGCGATCGCCTCGTCCGCAATGGCCGGAATGTCCTCGGCGCGGCGGAAGCAGTCGACGATGTCTACTGGCTGTGGCACCTCGCGCAGCGAGGCGTAACATTTTTGTCCCAGCACTTCCCGGTAGGCGGGGTTGACGGGGATGACCGTGTAGCCGTGCTCCAGCATGTACTTGGCGGCGAAGTAACTCGGCCGATGCCAGTTGGCGGACAAGCCGACCACGGCGATGGTCCGGTTCTGCATCAGAATGCGGCGCAAGCCGGCAACGTCGTCGATCATTTTCCTCTCCCGGTTTCAGCACCCCGCCGGGGCGGCAATCCGCCGGCGGCGCGGCAAGCGGTCGCGGTTCCAGTGCATTATCGCCCATCGCCAGAGGCTGTCCAGGTCGCCATCCGCCATGCCCTCTGGCGGCTGCTGGCCGAGGAATGCCAGCGCGGACGCCAGCGCCGACTGCGGCCGAAGGTCATCGACCTCCCTGGCCCGCGTCTGCTTCGACAGTTTCTCGCCAGCCGCATTCACCACGGCCGGCAGGTGCAGGTAGGCCGGCCGCGGCAGGCCAAGCCGCTCCTGCAGTGCGATCTGGCGCGGCGTCGAGTCGATCAGGTCGGCGCCGCGCACAACGTGGGTGATGCCCTGCTCGGCATCGTCCACCACCACCGCCAGTTGATAGGCGAAAAGGCCGTCGGCGCGCAGCAGCACGAAATCCCCCACCTCGGCAGCCAGATCCTGGCAGATGCGCCCCTGCAGGAGATCGTCGAAGCAGAACTGGCCGGGTTCGACGCGGAAGCGCCAGGCGCGGCCCTCGCGCCCGGGCGGCAGCCCATCGCGGCAGGTGCCCGGATAGCGCGGCGCACCGTCCGGGCCAAGGGCAGAGTCGGCCACCTCCCGGCGGGTGCAGGCGCAGGCAAAGACCTCGCCGGCCAGGCGCAGGCGCTCGAAGGCCGCCCGGTAGCGCGGCTTGCGCCGGCTCTGCCAGACGACTTCGCCGTCCCACGAGAAGCCGAAGCGCTCCAGCGTAGCGAGGATGGCCGCCGCAGCGCCCGGCATCGTGCGCGGCTCGTCCACGTCCTCCATGCGCAGCAGCCATTCGCCGCCGGCCGCACGCGCATCGAGGCAGCTGCCCAGGGCGGCGACGAGCGAGCCGAAATGCAGCGACCCCGTCGGCGAGGGCGCAAAACGCCCGCGGTAACCCGTCGCTGCGGCGTCTTTCGTCATCATGTTCCGATAATAGCGCAGAGCCATGCTCCAATCGTCGGGTGAAAGCCGCCGCTCAGAGGCGAAGCGTGACGCTTTTCACGCTCGTTCATCGCCGATGCGGTTAGCATCGCTGCTCCATCGAGACCCAAAAATAACAATTACAGGAGACATCGTGTCCGAACCGTACCGGCTCGATAACTGGCAGTCTGGCGTCGGCATGGCCTGCCATGCGGAACGGGTGCGCCTGCTTTTCGCGCTGTCGCGCACATCGGTTGCCGCCACGCTCGCTGCCACGCTGCTGGTCGCGGTCTGGATGTGGCCGGTCGTGCCGCGCGACCGGTTGGCATTCTGGACCGCGCTGATGCTGCTCAACGTCGGCACGCTGGCCTGGATGCACTGGCGCTACCTCAACCGCAGCCCGCGCTTCGAGGAGGCGCCACGCTGGGAACGCTGGTTTGCGCTCAAGGCCGCGGCCGGCGGCCTGATCTGGGGCATGGCCATCTGGCTGCTCACACCTCACACGGAAGACTTGTCGCGCTTCTTTTTCGTCCTCACGCTGTGCGCGGTCTCGCTCGGCGCCACTGCCGTGTTCGCCCCTTCACGCCTCGCCTACTACGCCTTCATGGCGCCCATGATGCTGCCCGCCGTTTCCTTCCTGCTGATGGGCCGGCCGGACGACACGGCGGCCGCCGGCTGGGCGGTGCTGATCTACCTCGCCGTCCTGGTCGGCGTGCACGACCTTCTGCACCGCAATCTGGTCGCCACCATACAGGGCCGCTACGAAAGCGAAGCGCTGGCATCAGAACACAAGGTGATCCTCGATTCCGCGGCCGAAGCCATCGGCCTGTTGCGACCGAATTACCTCGCCAAATGCAACCGGCAGTGGTGCGCCCTGTTCGGATGCAGTCCCGAGGAAGCCCTCGGCAAGCCGGCCTGGGCCTGGTGGGCGAACTATGAGGACTGGAGCCGCTTCGCCCGGGAATGCATGGCGCCGATCAGCGAAGGCAAGGCCTACAGCGCGATCGTCCGGCTGCGGCGCATGAACGGCGAGTTGTTCTGGGCCGAGATCAGCGGCATGGCAGTCGATCCCGCCAATCTCGATCTCGGCGTGGTGTGGATGGGCACCGACATCAGCGAGCGGCAGCGCACCGAGGCTGCGCTCATGGCCAGCGAACAGCGCTTCCGCGACCTCATCTCCCTCTCCACCGACTGGTACTGGGAGCAGGACGCGCAGTACCGCTTCACGCACATCAGCGGACCGGCCCTGGAGAAGTTCGGCATCGATCTTGACAAGTTCCTCGGCAAGACGCGCTGGGATACGGGCCGATTCGAGAATGTCACCGAGGAACAATGGCAGGCACACCGGCAAACCCTGGAGGCGCATCTGCCGTTCCGCGATTTCACCTACAAGATCCGGCCGCCATCGGGGGAGGAACGCTGGTTCTGCATCAGCGGCAACCCGGCCTTCGACGAGAACGGCGACTTCGCCGGCTACCATGGCGTGGGCACGGACATCACCGAGCGCGTCAACGCCGCCGAGCAGTTCCGCCACCTTGCCCACCACGATACGCTGACCGGCCTGCCCAACCGCCGCCTGCTCGCCGACCGCCTGGAGCAGGCGCTGGCGCTGGCCAGGCGCAGCGGTCACCTGGTGGCGCTGTTGCTGCTCGATCTGGACGACTTCAAGATCATCAACGACACCGACGGCCACTCCGCCGGCGACACCGCGCTCGTCGCCATCGCCCGCCGCCTGAGCGGCCTGGTGCGCGAAACCGATACCGTCGCCCGCCTCGGCGGCGACGAGTTCATCATCCTGATGCAGGAAATGGGCCATCCGCGGGATTTCGCCCGGGTGGCCGAAAAGGTCATCGAGGCGGTGCGCGAGCCCGTCGAGGTGGGCGGCCGGCAATATCTGCTGGGCGTCTCGATCGGCATCGCCCATTTCCCCGAGCACGCCGCCAACATGGAAGGCCTCATGCAGAAGGCGGACATCGCCATGTACGAGGCGAAGAGGGCCGGCGGCAGCGCCTACCGCTTTGCCGGCGGCGGCGCGCCCGCCGCCGCACCTTCAGCGCCCACCGCTCCAGGCGGGCGCCCGATGGAACCTAAACATTGAAGCGGAAGTGCATGACGTCGCCGTCGTGCACGACGTAGTCCTTGCCTTCGAGCCGCATCTTGCCGGCTTCCTTCGCCCCCTGCTCGCCCTTGCAGGCGATGAAATCGGCGAACGAAATCACTTCGGCGCGGATGAAGCCATGCTCGAAGTCGGTATGGATGACGCCGGCCGCCTGGGGTGCGGTATCGCCCGCGTGTATGGTCCACGCCCGGACCTCCTTCACGCCGGCGGTAAAGTAGGTCTGCAGCCCCAGCAACTGGTAGCCGGCGCGGATAAGGCGATTCAGCCCCGGCTCCTCCAGTCCCATGTCCGCCAGGAAAACCGCCTTGTCCTCGTCGGCCAGGTCGGCGATCTCCGCCTCCATGGCCGCACAAAAGGCCACCACAGGCGCCTTCTCCTTGGCCGCATGCGCCTCCACCGCCGCCAGCAGCGGGTTGTCCGCGAAGCCTTTCTCATCGACATTCGCGGCATACAGCGTCGGCTTGGCCGTGATCAGGCAGAAGGACTTGAGGTTCAGCCACTCCTCCTTCGACAGGTCAAGCGCACGCACCGGCTTCGCCTCGTTAAGCTGTGCCGCGCACTTGTCGAGCGCCGCCACCAGCAGCTTGGCCTCCTTGTCGCCGGCCTGGGCCGGCTTGCGGTAGCGCGCCAGCGCCTTCTCCACCGTCGCCAGGTCGGCCAGGGCTAGCTCCGTCTCGATGGTCTCGATGTCGGAGAGCGGCTTGACCTCTCCCGAAACATGCACGATGTTCTCGTTGTGGAAGCAGCGCACGACATGCACGATGGCGTCGGTCTCGCGAATGTTGGCGAGAAACTGGTTGCCCAATCCCTCGCCCTTGCTCGCCCCCGCCACCAGGCCGGCGATATCGACGAACTCGACAATGGCGTTCTGGATGCGCTGCGGCTTGACGATCTCGGCGAGTTGGGCAATCCGGGGGTCCGGCACCTCGACGATGCCGACGTTCGGCTCGATGGTGCAGAAGGGATAGTTCTCCGCCGCGATACCCGACTTGGTCAGGGCGTTGAAGAGAGTGGACTTGCCGACGTTGGGCAAGCCGACGATGCCGCACTTCAGACTCATGGGTTTCCTTTGGCGTTCAGTTTCTGCATGGCGGCGGGGTACTCGCCGCGCCAGATCAGCGGCCAGTGCTCGAGGGCGCGCTCCAGCGCCGCGTCGATCAGCGCGCGCTCCTCGCTGCGCGGTTTCTTCAGCACGTAATCGACCACCTGGTTGCGGTCCCCCGGGTGGCCGACACCGATGCGCAGGCGCCAGAAGTCCTGCGTGCCGAGGTGCGCGGCGATGTCCTTCAGCCCGTTGTGGCCGCCCAGGCCGCCGCCGAATTTCAGGCGCAGCGCGCCGGGCGGCAGGTCGAGTTCGTCGTGCAGCACCAGCATCTCGGCGGGCAGAATGCGATAGAAGCGCGCCAGCGCCGCCACCGCCTGGCCAGAGCGGTTCATGAAGGTCTGCGGCAGCAGCAGCCAGACCTGCTCGCGCGTGCGGCCGGCAATGCCGTGGAAGCGGGATTCGCGCCGGAGGTCGACGCCGTGCCGGGCGGCAAGCCGCTCGCACAGCCAGAAGCCCGCATTGTGGCGGGTGTCTTCGTGCTCGGCGCCCGGATTGCCGAGGCCGACGATGAGGCGCGGCGCGGCCACGAGGGAAGCGGGGCGTTGCGGCGGCGGGAGCCGCCGCAGACGCGCTTACTTCTTCTCGGGCTGCTTGGCCGGCTCGGCGGCCGCGGCCGCCGGGGCAGCGGCGGCAGCCTGCTCGCCAACGGCCAGCTCGGCTTCGGTGGTGCCGCGCGGCACGGTGATGGTGGCCACCACCGGGTTCTCGCCCCGATGCAGCACCGTCTCGACGCCCTTCGGCAGCTTGAGGTCCTTGACGTGCACGGAATGGCCGACGGACACGTCCTTCATGTCCACCTCGATGAACTCGGGCAGGTCGGCCGGCAGGCAGCTGATGTCGAGCTCGTTGAGCACGTGGCTGACCACGCCGCCCTGCAGCTTGACGCCCGGAGCGATGTCGGCATTGACGAAGTGCAGCGGCACCCTCATGTGGATCTTCCTGTCGGCGGCGACGCGCTGGAAGTCGATGTGCAGCACCTGCGGCTTGAAGGCATGCATCTGGTAGTCGCGCAGCAGCACCTGCTGCTTCTGGCCGTCCAGGTTCATGGACAGGATGGAGGCGTGAAACGCCTCCTGCTTCAGGCTGTGGAAGAGGGCGTTGTGGTCCAGCTCGATCGGCTGCGCCGCCGTCTCCCCGCCGTAGAGGATGCCGGGCACCTTGCCCGCGCGACGCAGGCGGCGGCTCGCTCCGGTGCCCTGCAGATCGCGCTTGTTCGCGATGATTTCGATCTTCATGTGTTTGCTCCAGTAAAAAACCCCGGCCGCGACCAGCCGGGGGGTTGAAAAATCATTCCATGAACAGCGAGGACACCGACTCCTCGTTGCTGATGCGCAGCATCGTCTCGGCCATCAGTTCGGCAATCGAAATCTGCCGGATGCGCGGGCAGGCGCGCGCTTCTTCGCTGAGCGGGATGGTGTCGGTCACCACCAGTTCGTCCAGCACCGACTCGCCGATGCGCTGCACCGCACTGCCGGAGAGCACCGGGTGGGTGCAATAGGCCAGTACCTTGGCGGCGCCGTGGTCCTTCAGCGCCTGGGCCGCCTTGCACAGCGTGCCGGCGGTGTCCACCATGTCGTCCATGATCACGCAGGTGCGTCCGTCGACCTCGCCGATGATGTTCATCACTTCCGAGACGTTGGCCTTCGGCCGGCGCTTGTCGATGATGGCGAGGTCCGATTCCAGCCGCTTCGCCAGCGCCCGCGCCCGCACCACGCCGCCGACGTCGGGCGAGACGACCAGCAGGTCCTTGTGCTGGTTCTTCCAGATGTCGCCGAGCAGGATCGGCGCGGCATAGACGTTGTCCACCGGGATGTCGAAGAACCCCTGTATCTGGTCGGCGTGCAGGTCCACCGTCAGCACGCGGTCGACGCCGGCCGCCTGCAGCATGTTGGCCACCACCTTGGCCGAGATCGCCACCCGCGCCGAGCGCGGCCGGCGGTCCTGCCGCGAGTAGCCCATGTAGGGAATCGCCGCGGTGACGCGCCCGGCCGAGGAGCGCTTCAGCGCATCGACCATGATGATCAGTTCCATCAGGTTGTCGTTGGTCGGCGCGCAGGTCGATTGCAGGATGAAGCAGTCCTTGCCGCGGACGTTCTCCATGATCTCGACGTTGACCTCGCCGTCGGAGAAGCGGCCCACCGTGGCGCGGCCGAGCGAGATGTTCAGGCGCCTGACCACGTCGGCGGCGAGCTTGGGGTTGGCGTTCCCCGTGAATACCATCAGGCTGTCGTAGGCCATGTCCGCCCCAGAAGCGATTGCTTTCCTGCAAACGATGCGGGCAGGTGGTCCACCTGCCCGCATTCTCGAATTTGGCTGGGGAGGAAGGATTCGAACCTTCGCATGCCGGAATCAAAATCCGGTGCCTTAACCAACTTGGCGACTCCCCAAGAGTCTCAGTCAGCGAGTGCCCGCAGGGGATGTTCGTCCAGGCCCCGTGCCACCCAGCCGGTCATTTCCTCCGGCATCCGGGCCAGCACGGTGCGCGCGTCCTGCTCGACGGCAAAGGGGGCGAAAACACAGGCGCCGGAACCGGTCATGCGCGCTTCGGCATGCTGTCTCAACCAGCCCAACGCCCGCGCCACCTCCGGGTAGCGTTCGCACACGACGGGTTCGAGGTCGTTCCGGCCCCATAGGCCGCCCGGATTGCCGCCCCGATTCGTGCCCCAACCCGCTGAAAAGTCCGCCATTTTGATGGCTTTCGTATCGCGTGTCAAATTCGGCGCGGCGAAGATTTCCCCTGTCGGCACGCTCGCGGCCGGCTCGACGACGAGGTACCAGGCCGGCGGCAAATCGACCGGCTGGAGGCGCTCGCCGACTCCCTCGACGAAGGCGCTGCGGCCATAGATGAAGAACGGCACATCGGCGCCCAGCCGCAGGCCCAGCGCCTGCAGGCGCTCGCGCGGCCAGTCCAGTTTCCAGAGGCGGTTCAGCGCCAGGAGCACGGTGGCGGCGTCAGAACTGCCCCCGCCCAGGCCGCCGCCCAGCGGCAGGCGCTTCCCGAGTTCGATCTCGACGCCCTGCGCGCAGCCCGACGCCTCCTGCAGCAGTCGCGCGGCGCGCAGGCACAGGTCGCTCTCCTCGCTTACCCCCGCCAGCGCCCTGACGCGCAGGATGCGGCCGTCCGCACGCGGCGAAAAACGCAGCGTGTCGCCGCGGTCGACCAGACGGAACAGCGACTGCAGCAGGTGGTAGCCGTCGGCACGGCGGCCGATGACATGCAGGAACAGGTTGAGCTTGGCGGGCGCCGGGTAGTCATGGTCCCAGCCGGTCATTGCGCAACTGCCCAGCTGTCGATGGCCAGCCGCACCTCGACATCGCCACGCCGCGCCTGGAGCAGTGCGGGCAGGGCGTCGGCCGCCTCGCTCTCGTAGCGGAGGTATTCGATGATCCAGCCCTGCTCGGAAAGGCCGGCCAGCCTCCCTGCCGCATCGACGCTGGCGGCGCCGCCGAAGGCCGTGCGCCCGAGCACCCAACGGCCCAGGCCGGAGAGCGGCAGCCGGGTGCCGAACACCTGTTCGGACAGGCCTTCAAGATCCTCGGCGGCATAGCGCTTCCGGTCGGACGTCTCGAGCAGCGCCGTGCCGCCGCCGGCGGTGAGGCGGGCCAGCCCCTGGCCGAGCGGCCCGCTGACGACGATTTCGTCGGACTGCCTGTCGTGGCGCCATGCGATGCCGGCGGAAAAGCGCTCGTCGGCGCGGCGCACGGCGATGCGTCCCTCGAGGCGGAAGGCCTCGATCGATTCGCGCGCCGGCCGATCCAGGGGCGCCGCTGGCTCCAGCACGGCGCATCCAGCCGTCAGCGCAATCAAAACGGCGAGAAACGAGCGAAGCATCAGGGGGCGAAGCGCTTGATGACCTCGGCCAGCACCTCGTTGCCGGGATGGGCCTGGGCCGCCTCCTGCCACGTCCTTCTCGCCTCGTCGCGGCGGTTGAGCACCCACAGCACTTCGCCGAGATGGGCGGCGATTTCCGGGTCGGGCCGGATCGCATGGGCGCGCTGCAGGTGGGTCAGTGCGCCGGCAGGGTCGCCCTTGCGGTAGAGCACCCAGCCCATGCTGTCGATGATGAAGGGATCGTCGGGCGAGAGCTGCAGCGCCTTGACGATCAGCTGTTCCGCCTCGGCCAGCCGCTGGTTACGCTCGGCCAGGGAATAGCCGAGCGCATTGTAGGCATGGGCGTGATCCGGCTTGAGCTGGATCAGCCTGCGCAGATTGGCTTCCAGCACGTCGTGCCGGCCGAGCTTCTCCGCCAGCAACGCCGATTCGTAGAGCAGTTCGGGCTGCTCCGGCTGCGCGGCAAGCTGGCCGGCGAGCAACTCGTAGGCTTCCTGCGTCCTGCCGCCGTCCCGCAGGAGCTGACTTTCCGCCAGCAGCAGCTGGATGCGGTCGGCATTGCCCGCCACGCGCGCCTCCTGCAAATGGCGGCGGCCCGCATCGAGCTTGCCCTGCTTGGCCAGCAGCTGCGCGATGCGCAGCTGCGCCGCCAGGTACTGTTCGCCCGGCGCGATCTCGGCATAGCGGCGCAGCGCCTCGTCGTATTGCTTGCGCTCCTCGGCGATCTGGCCGAGATAGAGCCGCACCGTGTCGATTTCGGCGAAGTCGCGGTCGAGCAGCTTCCTGAAATTCTCCTCCGCCGTCGCCCAGTCCGCGAGCTGCATGGACAGCACGGCGACGGCATAGATGACGTCGGCGTTGCCGGGAAAGTCCCCGAGCAGGCGCTGGAATTCGGCGCGCGCCTGCGGAAACTTGCGCATCCCGACCAGGCTGCGCGCGTACTGCAGCCTCACCTCGCGCGCCTGCGGGTGGCCGGCGAGATAGCTGCGCAGGGTTTCGAGCGCCGCCTCGGGCGATTCGGCGCGCTGCAACTGCGCCTTGAGCATGGTGGCAGCGTCCCAGTCCGGCCGCAGGGCCAGCGCCTTGTCCGCCTCCGCGATGCCGCGCGACCATTCCGTCGCATTCAGCGCGGCCTGGGCGCGCGCGAAATGGGCCTCCGCCACGCCGATATAGGGCAGCGTGAGCTGCTCGACCATGGCCAGCACGGCCTTCTTGTCCGGATAGCGGGCGAACAGCCTGTTCAGCCGCAGCAGGCCATCGCGCAGGCTCTCGCCCTCCTGCTCCAGCAGCTTGGCGACATGGGGCTGCAACTCGTCGAGGCGGTTGGCGCTGACCAGCAGGCCCGCCATCATCTGGCGCGCCTGCGCGGATTCCGGATCGATCTCCACCCACAGGCGGGCCGCCTGCAGAGCCTGATCCAGATTGCGTCCGTGCAGGGACATCTCGGCCGCGCGCCGGGCGAGGCGCGGATCGCGTGTCGAACGGGCAAGATCCAGATAAGCCGAGGCCGACAGGCCGAGGTTGCCGCGCTGGCCGGCGATTTCTGCCAGCAAAGTTTGGTAGAGGATCTGCCCGGTCAGCTCCTGCTTGGGCAGGTTCTCGGCCCGTTCCTTCGGCGCGGGCGCGGTTTCGGCCGCAGGCTGGACGGGCGCCTGGGCGCACGCCGCCAGCACCAGCGGAATGACAAGGGCAAACGGGGCAATCGGGGGGCGGGGCGATCCGGTCATGTCGGGGGAAAAGCGGCGGGGCGTAGAATCATTCGTGCGGCCCATGTTAGGGGGTTTTGTCTCCCCCGGCAAGCGAGCCCGAACCGAGCACGAATCGATTCGCCATGCCCGAACTGCCCGAAGTCGAAGTCACCCGCCGCGGCCTGCTGCCGGACCTCCGTGGGCGCCAAATTGCCGCGGTCGTGGCGCGCCACACGGCGTTGCGCTATCCCCTGCCGCGCCATCTTGACTGCCTGCTCGCCGGACAAACCCTGCGCGACATCGACCGGCGCGGCAAGTACCTGCTGTTCCGCTTCGGGCAAGACACGCTGCTGGTGCATCTGGGCATGTCCGGCAGCCTGCGCCTGGTGCCCGCCGCCGAACCGCCGGGCCGGCACGACCATCTCGACCTCGTCTTCGGCGACAAGGCATTGCGCCTGCGCGACCCGCGCCGCTTCGGTGCCGTGCTGTGGCTCGAGGGCGACGCCGCTAGACACCCGCTGCTCGCGCCGCTCGGCATCGAACCGCTCTCTGACGCCTTCGACGGCGCCTGGCTGCACGCCGCCACGCGCGGCCGCGCCACGGCGCTCAAGCTGTTCATCATGGACAGCCACGCCATCGTCGGCGTCGGCAACATCTATGCCTCGGAAAGCCTGTTTCGCGCCCGCATCGACCCGCGCACGCCGGCCGGGCGCCTGTCGCGCGCCCGCTGCGCGCGGCTCGCCGACGCCATCAAGGCAACGCTGGAAGCGGCCCTGGCCGCCGGCGGCAGCACCCTGCGCGACTTCATCCACAGCGATGGCGCCAGCGGCTGGTTCCAGCAGCAGCACCTCGTCTACGGCCGCGAGGGCGAGCCCTGCCGCGTCTGCGGCGCCAGGCTGCGCGCCCTGCGGCTCGGCCAGCGTTCCACCTTTTTCTGCCCGCGCTGCCAGCGCTGACGAACGGCCGGAAATCGCTTCCGAGTTGCATCGCTTTCGCAAGGTTGTGTGCTAAATTGGCGTTTTAGAAGCACTTTCCGGAGCAACCATGGGACTCGTCCAGCACTTTTCGGCCTACAGCAGATGGCGCGAAGCCGTCTCCGGAAATCTGCTCGCCCTGCATGGCTGGCTCGCCGAGAACGAGCTGAGCGACGCGCAGAGCGAACTGCGCCTGCAGCAGCTGCTCGAGCGCCTGCGCGAGGACAAGCTGATCATCGCCTTCGTCGCGGAGTTCTCGCGCGGCAAGTCGGAACTGATCAACGCCATCTTTTTCGGCGATTACGGCAACCGCATCCTGCCTTCGACGGCCGGCCGTACCACCATGTGCCCGACAGAGCTGCTGTTCGAGGCCGGCAAGCCGCCCGCGATCGAGCTGCTCCCCATCGAGACGCGCTCGACCAACGCCAGCGTGGCCGAGTTCAAGCGCTTCCCCGAGGAATGGCGCGTCGTCGCGCTCGACACCGGCTCGGCGGACGCCATGCATTCGGCGCTCGCCCGCGTCGGCGAGCAGAAGCGCGTCGCCCAGGAGCACGCCGCCAAGCTCGGCTTCGCCATCGAGGCCGACGGCAAGGACGGCCTCCGGCCGGATGCCGAGGGGCTGGTGGAAATCCCCTGCTGGCGCCATGCCGTCATCAATTTCCCGCATCCGCTGCTCGAGCAGGGCCTGGTGATCCTCGACACGCCGGGCCTGAACGCCATCGGCGCCGAGCCGGAGCTGACGCTGTCGCAGCTGCCCAGCGCCCATGCCATCCTGTTCATCCTGGCCGCCGACACCGGCGTGACCCAATCCGATCTCGCCGTCTGGCGCGACCATGTCAACGGCGCGCGCACCCGGCAGAAGGGCCGCATCGCCGTGCTCAACAAGATCGACGGGCTGTGGGACGGCATCCGCAGCGAGGCCGAGATCGACGCGGAGATCGCGCGCCAGGTGCGCAGCACCGCCGATACGCTCGATCTGGACAGCGGCCACATCTATCCCGTTTCGGCGCAGAAGGGACTGCTCGCCAAAATCCAGCGGGACGCCGAGCTGCTGGCCAGGAGCCGCCTGCTGGCGCTGGAGCAGGCGCTCACCGCCGAGTTGATCCCGGCCAAGCAGGACATCGTGCGCGACAACACCGAGAGCGAGGCGGTGGACCTCATCGCGCGCACCCTGACGCTACTGCAGACGCGCCGGCACGGCATCGTCGAGCAGCTGGCCGAACTGACCGACCTGCGCGGCAAGAACCAGAACGTCATCGAGTACATGATGCGCAAGGTGAAGAGCGAAAAGGACGAGTTCGAGCGCGGCCTGCAACGCTACTACGCCGTGCGCAGCGTCTTCTCCCAGCTCACCAACAACCTCTACTCGCACCTCGGCATGGACGCCCTGCGCGAGGAGACGCGGCGCACGCGGGAGCTGATGCTGGAGGCCGCCTTCACGAAGAGCCTGCGCGACGCGATGAGGAACTTCTTCCGCCACGTCCGCAGCAATCTCGACAAGTCGGCCGGCGAGATCGCCGAAATCACCAAGATGATGGAAGCGATGTACGAGCGCTTCTCGACCGAGCACGGCATGAAGCTGGCGCCGCCGGCGCCGTTCTCGCTGCTGCGCTACGAAAAGGAGATCGACCGGCTGGAGAAGGGCTTCAACGCCCACTTCAACACGCTGCTCAACATGGTGACCCATGCCAAGCGCGGGCTCACGCAGCGCTTCTTCGAAACCGTGGCGATGCAGGTGCGCCGCACCTTCGAGCTGATCAACCGCGACGCCGACCACTGGCTGCGCGCCGTCATGTCGCCGCTGGAAACCCAGGTGCGCGAATACCAGCTCCAGTTGAAGCGCCGGCTGGAGAGCGTCAAGCGCATCCACCAGGCCACCGACACGCTGGAAGACCGGGTGCGCGAACTGGCGCAGATGCAGGCCGCGCTCGACACGCAACTGGCGGAACTGGGCGGCCTCGCCGCGACGCTGCAGTCAACGCTGCATGCCGAGGCGGAGGAGGCGCCTGCCGGCGTCGCCGCCGCGGCCTGAAGACCCTCCCGCTCGGCGGGAAAGGAGCGGGGGGCGGCTTACGCCTTGGCGGCGGTCAGCTTCAGGAACTTCTGCTGCAGCTGGTCCTTGTCCTCGGCGCGCTCCGGGTTGGGCAGGATGCAGTCCACCGGGCACACCTCGACGCACTGCGGCGTGTCGTAATGGCCGACGCATTCGGTGCACTTGTTCGGATCGATCTCGTAGATCTCCTCGCCCTGCGAAATGGCGCCGTTGGGGCACTCGGGCTCGCACACGTCGCAGTTGATGCATTCGTCGGTGATCATCAAAGCCATTTTGCTGTCCTCACTTGCTTGAAATTCTCTGTTTCAGCCGGTCATGCACGAGCGGCTGGACGAACTTGCCCACGTCGCCGCCGAGGCTGGCGATCTCGCGCACCATCGTCGCGGAAATGAACTGGTACTTCTCGGCCGGCGTCAGGAACACCGTCTCGACATCCGGGTTCAGGCTGCGATTCATGCCGGCCATCTGAAACTCGTACTCGAAGTCGGACACCGCGCGCAAGCCCCGCAGGATGATGCGCGCGTTCTGGCGGCGCAGGAAGTCCATCAGCAGGCCGTCGAAGCCCTCGACGCGCACGTTGGCGTAGGGGGCCAGCAGTTCGCGCGCCATGGCGACGCGCTCCTCGAGCGTGAAGAAGGGGCGCTTGCTGCGGCTGTCCGCCACCGCCACCACCACTTCCTGAAACAGGCGCGAAGCGCGGCGCACGAGATCCTCATGGCCTAGCGTGAGGGGATCGAAAGTTCCCGGGTAGATGGCGACGCCGTCACTCATGCTTTCATTCGTTCCAGTAGCTGGTAATAAACCTGTCCCGCCCGCCCGCTGCGCACGGACTCCCAAGCGTCGATGCGCTCGACCGGATGCTCCGCCTCGGCGTAGATGCGCGCACCGGGGGCCAGCACCGCCCCGAGCCGCGGCGCGACGCGCTCGATCCAGCCCTGACGATAAGGGGGATCGAGAAACAGCAGATCGTAGCGCCGATCCGCGCGGGTGAGAAATTTTACCGCATCCGCGCGCACCGGCTCCAGGCGGGCTTCGCCGAGGACAGCTGCATTATCCCGCAGCGCGGCGAAGGTGCGCGCGTCGCGTTCGACCAGCGTGACATGCGCGGCGCCGCGCGAGGCGGCCTCGAAGCCGAGCACGCCGCTGCCGGCGAAGAGATCGAGGCAGACGAGCCCCGTCAGGTCCTGGCCGAGCCAGTTGAACAGCGTCTCGCGCACCGCGTCCGGCGTCGGGCGCAGGCCCGGCGCCGCCTGGAAGGTGACGAGGCGGCGCTTCCACTCGCCGCCGACGATGCGTACGCGCGACAACGGCTCACTCCCCGGCGATGATCACCGTCACCAGGTGCTCCGGCCTGACGTGCCGGCGGAAGGCCTCCCGGACGTCGGCGGCCGTCACCGCTTCGACCTTGCGCGGGAAGTCGTCCAGATACGTCAAAGGCAGTCCATAGAAGCCGATCACGGAGAGGTACTCGAGCAGCTTGCGGTTGCTGTCGATGCGCAGCGGAAAGCCGTCGGCCAGGTTGCGCTTCGCCGCCTTCAGCTCCTCCTCGCTCGGCCCGTCGGCGAGGAACTCGGCGAGCACCTGCTCGACCACCTTGAGCGCGTCCTGCGCCTGTTCGCGCTTGGTCTGCAGGCCGATCTGGAAGGGGCCGCGCTCGCGCTGCGGCTGGAAATAGCTGTACACGCTGTAGGCGAAGCCGCGCTTTTCGCGCACCTCCTTCATCAGCCGCGAGACGAAGCCGCCGCCGCCGAGGGTGTAATTGCCGACCAGCAGCGGGAAGGTGTCCGGATCGCCGCGGCGCAGCGCGGGCAGGCCCAGCAGGATGTGCGCCTGCTGGGCCGGGTGCTCCACGCGCACGGTGTCGCGCGCCGGCAGCGCCGTGCCGGGGAGACTGACTTTTTCCGGCGCGTCGGGCAGGCCCGCGGTCAGGCGCTGGGCGAGCGCCTCGGCCTCGGCGCGCGAGAGGTCGCCGATGATCGAGACGACGGCGCGTCGCGCGCCATAGTGGGCGCGATAGAAGGCGACGAGGTCCTCGCGCCCGATGCTTTCCACGCTCTCGGCCGTCGGCACGCGCCCGTAGGGATGCTCCGGATAGAGCGCGGCGGCGAAGCGCTTGGCGGCGATGCTGCCCGGCCGCGTGTCCGCCTCGCGGATGCCGGCGATGGCACGCGCCTTCTCGCGCTCGAGCACCGCGGCGGGAAAGGCCGGCTGCTGCAGCACCAGGCGCATCAGTTCCAGCGCCGCCTCGCGCTCGCGCAGCGAGGACAGGGTGCGCAAGCCGACGCTGGCGCGGTCCTGGTCGGCGCCGCCGCCCATCATCGCGCCGGTGTCGGCCAGGCGCTCGGCGATCCTTTCCTCGTCGAGCTCGCCCGCGCCCAGGCCGAGCAGGCCGCGCGTCAAGCCGGCAACGCCGGCCTTGCCCTCCGGCGCATAGGCGCCGCCGGCGGCGAAGTCGACCTGCACGTCGACGATGGGCACGACGCGGCTTTCGATGAAGAACACGCGCGCGCCGGAGGGCGCGGTCCAGTGCTCGATCTTCGGACCGGCCTGGACGAAGGTTGCGAACAGGCCGAGCAGGCCGGCGACCAGGCATCTCAACATCGCACTCTCCGCATGGAAGCCGCGCAGCGGCTGAACTGGCGTCACCCCTTTCCTCGGGGAAGGGGTCGGGGGATGGGTTGTCATATCAGTGCCGTCCCGTGGAGACTGACTTTTTCGCCGCGGCGCCTTCCGGCAGCGGCTGCGGGTCGAGCACGGCCACGGTGAGCGTGTCCGCGCCGAAGTATTTCTTCGCCACCGCCTGCACTTCCGCGGCGGTGACGCCACGCAGCTTCTCGATCAGGCTGTCGATGTCGCGCCAGTGCACGCCGGCCGCCTCGAGCCGGCCGATCTCCATCGCCTGCGCCATCATCGAGTCGCGCTTGTACACCTGGGCGGCGATGAGCTGCGTGCGCACGCGCTCGAGTTCCGCTGCGCCGACGCCCTCCTCGGCCACGCGCGCGATCTCGGCGTGCAGCGCCTTCTCCAACTCGTCCACGCCGCGCCCCTCCGCCGGCGTGCCGCTGACGAGGAACAGCGCCTCGCCGCGCACCGTGCCGTCATAGCCGGCGCCGGCGGAGACGGCGATCTTGCTGCCGCGCACGAGATTCTTCGCCAGGCGCGCTGCCTCGTGGCCGTCGAGCACGCCGGCGAGCATCTCCAGCGCATACGGTTCGCGGTCGTTGTGCAGGTCGCGCAGCGCCGGCGCCTTCCAAGCCAGCGAGAGATAGGGCAGCTTGGCCGGCGCCTTGACCGTCAGGCGCTTGGCGCCGGCCTGCGCCGGCTCGGTCTGCGGCTTTCGCTCGGGCAGCGCGCGGCGCGGAATCTTGCCGTAGTGCCTCTCGGCGAGGCGGAACACCTCGTCCTTGTTAACATCGCCGACGACGATGACGTAGGCGTTGTTGGGCGCGTACCAGCGGCGGTACCAGTCGCGCGCATCCGCCGCCGTCATGTGCTCCAGGTCGTTCATCCAGCCGATGATGGGGCGGCGGTAGGGATGGGCCTGGAAAGCGGCCGCCAACTGCTTTTCGTAGACGAGCGACTGCGGGTTGTCCTCGGTGCGCAGGCGGCGCTCCTCCATCACGACCTTGATCTCCTGTTCGAATCCCCTGGCATCGAGCACCAGGTTGGCCATGCGGTCGGCCTCGAGCGCCATCATCTCGCCGAGGCGTTTCGCCGGCACCTGCTGGAAATAGGCGGTGTAGTCGCGGCTGGTGAAGGCGTTGTCGCGGCCGCCGGCGGCGGCCACCCGCTTGTTGAATTCTCCCGGCTTGAGGGTCTTGGTGCCCTTGAACATCATGTGCTCGAGCACGTGGGCGACGCCCGAGGTGCCGTCGGTCTCGTCCATGCTGCCGGCGCGGTACCAGACCATGTGCACCGCGGTGGGGGCGCGGCGGTCCTCCTGCACGATGACGCGCAGGCCGTTGGCGAGGGTCTTCTCGTGGGGGTTGGCGAAGGCGGCGCCCGCCGCAAGCAGCAGAATGGCAAAAAACCTAGTCTTCATGGGGGTCTTGTTCGCTTCTGATAAAATTTCCCGGCATTCTCGCACGGGGATGGTCCCCGCGCCGATAGAGACAATCCCGCCCATGTTTGGTTTCCTGAAGAAGTCCGACACGCCCGAAGCGCCCGCTTCGCCTGCCGCGCCGCGCCCCTCCTGGGGCGAGCGCCTCAAGGCCGGCTTGTCGCGCACGCGCGCCCAGCTCGGCGGCCTGTTCGGCCGCCGCATCGACGACGAGATGCTGGAGGAACTGGAAGCGACGCTGCTCATGGCCGACGTCGGCGTCGAGGCGACGCAATACCTGCTCGACGAGTTGAAGGCCGTCGTGCGGCGCGAGAAGCTGGAAACCGGCGAGCAGCTGGAGCGCGCACTGGGCGAGATCCTGCTGAAGCTGATCGCGCCGCTCGAGCAGCCGCTCGACGTGTCCTCCCACCAGCCCTTCATCGTCATGATCGCCGGCGTGAACGGCTCGGGCAAGACCACCTCCATCGGCAAGCTGGCCAAGCATTTCCAGGCGCAGGGCAAATCGGTGCTGCTCGCCGCCGGCGACACCTTCCGCGCCGCCGCGCGCGAGCAGCTGGCGATCTGGGGCGAACGCAACGGCGTGACGGTGGTCGCGCAGGAATCGGGCGACCCCGCCGCCGTCATCTTCGACGCCGTCAATGCGGCCAAGGCGCGCGGCATCGACGTCGTGCTGGCCGACACCGCCGGCCGCCTGCCGACCCAGCTGCACCTGATGGAGGAGATCGCCAAGGTGAAGCGCGTCATCGCCAAGGCCGATCCGACCGCGCCGCACGAGGTGCTGCTGGTGCTCGACGCCAACATCGGCCAGAACGCCCTCGCCCAAGTGAAGGCCTTCGATGCCGCCGTCGGCGTCACCGGCCTCGTCCTCACCAAGCTGGACGGCAGCGCCAAGGGCGGCGTCATCGCCGCCATCGCGCGAAGCCAGCCCAAGCCGCTGCGCTACATCGGCGTCGGCGAGGGCATCGACGACCTGCAACCTTTCCGCGCGCGCGAGTTCGTCAACGCACTGTTCGAAAAGGCATGATCAGATTCGATCAGGTTAGCAAGCGCTATCCGGGCGGCATCGCCGCCCTGACGGGACTGACTTTCGCCGTAGAGTCCGGCGAAATGATCGTCCTCTCCGGCCATTCCGGCGCCGGCAAGAGCACGCTGCTCAAGCTGATCCCCGCCATCGAGCGGCCGACCGACGGCGCCGTGATCGTAAACGGGCAGAACGTCTCCGCGCTGAAGCGCGCCGCCGTGCCGTACCTGCGCCGCAACCTCGGCATGGTCTTCCAGGACCAGAAGCTGCTCCACGACCGCAGCGTCTTCGACAACGTCATGCTGCCGCTGGCCATCGCCGGCGTGGCCGTGCGCGATGCCGGCCGGCGCGTGCGCGCCGCGCTCGACAAGGTCGGCCTGCTCGATCGCGAAAAGGCCATGCCGGTGGCGCTCTCCGGCGGCGAGCAGCAGCGCCTCGCCATCGCCCGCGCCGTGGTGGCGCGGCCGGCCATCCTCATCGCCGACGAGCCGACCGCCCATCTCGACGACGCCACCGCGGCGGACATCGCCGCCATGTTCCACGCCTTCAACCAGGTCGGCGTCACGGTGCTGGTGGCCACCCACCACGAAGCGCTGTTCGCCCCCTACATGACCCGGCGGATTGTGCTGTCGCACGGGAGGCTGCTGGCATGAAAGGCTGGATGCTGCACCATCGCCAGGCGGCGGCGCAGGCGCTGCGCCGCCTCGCGGGCACGCCGCTGAATACCCTGCTCGGCGCCCTGGTACTGGGCATCGCGCTGGCCCTGCCCGCCGCCGGCGAGATGGTGCTCGCCAACTTCCAGCGCCTGGCACAGCGCATCGCCGCGGCGCCGCAGATCTCGGTGTTCATGGCGCTCGATGCGGCCAAGAAGGATGTCGCCGACGTCGAATCGCGTCTGCGGAAACATCCGCAGACGCGCGAGGTGCGCGTGGTGCCGCGCGAGGAGACGCTGAAACGGCTGAAGGACAGCGAAGGTCTGGGCGAGGTGCTCGAAAGCCTGCCGCGCAATCCCTTCCCCGACGCCTTCGTCGTGCTGCCGGGCGACGAGTCGCCGGCAGCGCTGGAGGCCATGCGCGAAGAGTTCGCCGGCTATCCGCGTGTAGAACACGTCCAGCTCGATTCGGCATGGGTAAAGAAGCTCGACGCCCTGCTGCGGCTGTCCAGGCTGGCCATCGTGCTCCTGGCGGCGGTGCTCGGCGTGGCGCTGGTGGCGGTAACCTTCAACACCATCCGCCTGCAGATCCTCACCCAGCAGGAAGAAATCGAGGTGAGCCGCCTGCTCGGCGCCACCGATGGCTTTGTCCGACGCCCGTTCCTTTATTTCGGCGCCCTGCAGGGCCTGGCCGGCGGCCTGGTGGCCTGGCTGGCGGTGCTGGGGGCGACGTTTCTGCTGCGCGGCCCGGTCGCCGAACTGGCCGGCCTCTACGGCATCGACTTCACCCTGCACATCCTGCCCCTGGCCGATTCCACCCTGCTCTTCGGCCTGGCCGCCCTGCTCGGCTGGATGGGAGCCTGGCTCTCGCTTACCCGGCACCTTTCAAAATAGTCTGAATATCAATTGGTTATTGTCTAAATGTGGCGGGAACTTCGATCATATTTAGCACTCTATGACTGTGAGTGCTAAAATGATTTTGGGAGGTCGAACCCTATGACGCAAGCGATGAATCTGCCGGTTTCCGTGTCGGTCGGCAATCTGGAAAGCTACATCCAGTCGGCGAACCGCTTTCCGCTCCTCACCGAGGCGCAGGAGACGGCTTTGGCCCGGCGCTTCCGCCAGGAAGACGATATCGAGGCGGCGCGCCAGCTGGTGCTCTCGCACCTGCGCCTGGTGGTGTCCGTGGCGCGCGGCTACCTCGGCTACGGCCTGCCGCACGCCGACCTGATCCAGGAAGGCAACGTCGGCCTGATGAAGGCGGTCAAGCGCTACGATCCCGAGCGCGGCGTGCGCCTGGTGTCCTTCGCCATCCACTGGATCAAGGCGGAAATCCATGAATACATCCTGCGCAACTGGCGCCTGGTCAAAGTCGCCACGACCAAGGCGCAGCGCAAGCTGTTCTTCAACCTGCGCAGCCTGAAGCAGGGGCTCAACACCATGAGCGGCGAGGAAGTCGGCGCCATGGCGCAGCAGCTCGGCGTCAAGCCCGAGGAAGTGCGCGAAATGGAAATGCGTCTTGCCGGACGCGACATCGCCATGGAAGGCGGCGCCGATGACGACGACGAATCCTTCGCGCCGATCGCCTACCTGGCCGACCCGGCCGAGGAACCGTCCGAAGCACTGGCCAACCGCGAAATCGAGCGCCTGCAGGACGAAGGGCTGAAGCAGGCGCTGGCCAATCTCGACGAACGCAGCCGCCGCATCATCGAACGGCGCTGGCTGGCCGAGGGCGACTCCGCCACGCTGCATGAACTGGCGGGCGAATATGGCGTGTCCGCCGAGCGCATCCGCCAGATCGAGGCGAAGGCCATGCAGAAGATGAAGGGCATGCTGGCGCACGCCGCCTGATCGGCGCAACGCCAATCAAGCCGCTGCGCAAATGCAGCGGCTTTTTTTCTTTCTGGAAGCCGCGCAGCGGCTGAACCAACGTCACCCCTTTCCGCGGGAAAGGGGAAGGGGGATGGGCGGTTATTTCCCTGCGACGAGCAGCTTGAGGTCTTTGGCGATCAGCTCGGGCTTCTCGCCGTGCTTGATGTAGAGCCTCAGCTTGCCCTGCGGGTCGTACACGTAGCTGCCGGCGGTGTGGTCCACCGTGTAGGTGTTCGGCGTGCTGCCCGGCTGCTTCTTGTAGAAGACGCGGAACTCCTGTGCCGTCCTGGCGATGGTGTCCGCATCGGCATACAGTCCGAGAAAGCTCGGGTTGAACACCGGCACGTACTGCGCCAGCAGTTCCTTGGTATCGCGCTCGGGATCCACCGTGACGAACAGCACCTGCACCTTGGCGGCATCGGCGCCGAGCTGCTTCATGGCCTCGGCCATGCCGGTCATGGTGGTCGGGCAGACGTCCGGGCATTGCGTATAGCCGAAAAAGATCACCACCGCCTTGCCGCGAAAGTCGGCCAGGGTGCGCGGCTTGCCGGTGTGGTCGGTCAGGGCGAAGTCCTTGCCGAAATCGGCGTATGAAAGGTCGGCGTTGGCGAACTGCGGCTTGGACTCGCAGCCGGCCAGGACGAGAAAGAGTGAAAGCAGTATCGGGCGCCACATAAAAAACCGCGGGCGCCCTGAGGCGCCCGGCCTTAACGTTTGAGGGACGTAATATACTCGGCCACGGCCGCGATGTCTTCATCGGAGAGGCGCGACGCAATGTCGCGCATGACACGGCCGACGTCGTTCGCCCGCGTCTTCTTCTTGTAGTCCTGCAGTTGTTTCGCCACATAGGCCGCCTGCTGGCCGCCAAGCGCCGGCGCCAGCACCGCCGGCGGTGCGGCAAGGCTCTTGCCCCATTCCCGATTGCCCTCTCCGCCCGGCCCGTGGCAGCCGATGCAGGCCGTCACGGCCGGACGGTGCTTGCCTTTCCGGTAGATCTGTTCGCCGCGCGCCTTGAGTTCGGCTTTTGCCTCGCCCACCTTCGGCTGCTGGGTCGCGAAAAAGGCCGCGAGGTCCTCGATGTCCTCCTTGCCGAGCGGCTGCGCCATCGGGCTCATCAATTCGTTGTTGCGGCGGTTGGCCTTGAAATCGTGCAGTTGCTTGACGATGTATTCGGGAAGCTGCCCGGCCAGGCTGGGCCACTCCGGATTGACCGAGTTGCCGTCCACGCCATGGCAGGCGCCGCACACCGCGGCCTTGGCCTGGCCGTTGGCTGCATTGCCGGCGGCCAACGCCTGGCCGGCCGCCAATAGACAGGCGGCCAGCATCAATGTCCCTGTTGCACCGCGCATACGCACCCCCTTTATTATTTGCTCCTAAATTAATTAGGTATTATTATTTCAGCAATATCGGCCGAGCGCCAGTCCCATTGGACGTCGCATAAAACGGGGAGACCACATGGCCCACGACACTTCCGCCCAAGCCCACGCTGAGCATGCCCCCGAGTGGGAGGTCAGCGTCTGGCCCTTCGTCATCAGCTTCGGCATCCTGTTCGCGCTGCCCGTCGCCTTCGCCTTCAAGTTCGTCTACGAGATGCCCTTCGCCGCCATCCTGGCGCTGGGCGTCGGCACGCCGATGATCGTGGCGGGCATCGCCGGCTGGGTGAAAGAGGGGATGGGCAGCCACCACGGCGAAGGGCTCGCCTTCCCGGCCATGGGCTGGTTCATCCTGGCCGAGGCGATGATCTTCGTCTCGATGTTCGCCGCCTACTGGTTCAACCGCCTCACCGCCGACGCCTGGCCGCCGGCCGGCTCGGTCGAATTGCCGCGGCTGCTGCCGCTCGTCATGACCTTCGTCCTGGTCGCCTCCAGCTTCACCATCCATCACGCCGAGGCCCTGCTGCACAAGGGGGAACGCGCCGGCTTCACCAGATGGCTCATCGTCACCATGGCGCTGGGCAGCGTCTTCCTCGGCATGTCGGCCTACGAGTGGAATCATCTCTTCCATCTGAACTTCACGCCCGGCACCAACGTCTTCAGCACGGCTTTCTTTTCCATCACCGGCCTGCACGGCTCCCATGTCATCGTCGGCCTGGGCATCTTCATCGCCGTGCTGCTGCCGGCGCTGAAAGGCAGGATCAACACGCCGTTCGTCAGGACCGCCAGCCTCTACTGGCACTTCGTCGACATCATCTGGTTCTTCGTGGTGTCGCAGGTCTATTACTGGTAAAAGTCAGTCTCCAGGATACGGCGATGACGAACGGTTTCTGGCTCGCGCTCCTGGTTCTGGCGACTCTGTCGCCCGCGAACACGCTGGCGGCGCGCCCCGCCTCCCTGCCGGAATCGACCATCGACCCGGCCCTGCTGCAGATCGACGAACTGAAGCACCTCGGCACGCCGCTGGCCGGCGAACTCGAGCTGATCGACCAGGACGGGCGCGCCTTCACCTTCGGCGAGCTGCGCGGCGAGCCGGTCATCCTGATCCTCTCCTACTACGGCTGCGACGGCACCTGCTCCACCTTCAACCGCAGCCTGGCCCACGCCCTGGAGGGCGTCTCGCGCTTCCGTATCGGCGCCGACTACCGGGTGCTCACGGTTTCCTTCGACCGGCACGACACCCCAGACACCGCACGCGACTTCGCCGCCAAGACCGGTCTCCCGCCCGGCCTGCAGGCCGGCTGGCGGCATGCCGTGCTGCGCCACGAGGCCGACATCGCCCGCCTTACCGGCAGCCTCGGCTTCAACTTCTTCTGGTCGCGCGCAGACCAGACCTTCCTCCACCCGAACGCGATGGTGTTCCTCACGCCGGACGGTCGCGTCGCGCGCTACCTGTACGGGCACCGGGCGAATCCGCGCGACATCGAACTGGCGCTGATCGAGGCCGACTGGAACCGCATCGCCAATTCGGCCAACGTCATCGACATGCTCGCCGGCGTCTGTTTCAGCTACAGCTACGCCGACGGCCGCTACCGCTTCAATCCGTCCCTGGTGGTTGGCCTAGGCTCGATGCTGCTCGGCCTCTCGGTCATCGGCATTGGTGCATTCATCTACAAAAGGAAAACGGGGAGACTCACGCATGCATAGGATACTGGTAGCGGCCTTCCTTGCCGCGGCGGCACAAGCGACATGGGCCGAAAATGCCATCAAGGATCCGGCCGCCGGCTGGGACCGCCTCTGGTTCGAGGTGCTGGTCGACATCACCGTCCTGGGCGTCGCCTTCGCCCTGGTCACCGCCTGGTTCATCCTGCGCTACCGGCGCCGCAATCCGAATGAAGTCGGCCGTGCCGAGAAGCTCACCGCCGCCGCCGCGGTCGGCTGGACGGTGATCCCGATGTTCATCTTCATGGCCGACGACTTCTTCCTCGCCGCCAACGGCTGGCAGCTTTGGAATGCCTACCGTCAGGTGCCGGCCGACCGCCTCGAGATCAAGCTCGAGTCCGGCATGTACAGCTGGGACTACACCTATCCCAACGGCGTGCAAACGCAAAACGTGCTGAAGGTGCCGGCCGGCAAACCCGTTCTGTTGCGCATGACCAGTCGCGACACCATCCACAGCCATTTCATCCCGGACTTCCGCGTCAAGGAGGATTCGATGCCGGGACGCGTCACCTACCTGTGGTTCTACCCGCAGAAACCGGGCGAGCACATCGTCACCTGCGCCGAGTACTGCGGGATCATGCATTCCTACATGGTCGGCAAGGTGGTGGTGGTGCCGGAGGCGGAGTTCACCGCCTGGTACACGCAGGAAGAAAAGAAGCTCGCCGAAACGGGCGCACAGAAAAAGGGGGTCTGAACAATGGGCAAGACGCTCAAGGAATGGATTTTCACCACTGACCACAAGCGCGTCGGCGTGCTGTACCTGATCGGCTCGCTGGCCGCTTTCGGCGTCGCCGGCGTCATGGCGCTCTTGATGCGCTGGGAACTCACCACCATCGGGCCGACGCTCACCGAAAACCCGTCGACCTACAACGTCTGGCTCTATGCCCACGGCGCGGTGATGATCCTCGGCTTCCAGATCCCGGCGCTGACCGGCTTTTTCGCCAACTACTGCATCCCGCTGATGATCGGCGCCAAGGACGTCGCCTTCCCGCGCCTGAACGCCTTCAGCGTCTGGCTCTTCTACGTCGGCATCATCCTGGCCATCCTCACCTTTTTCATCCCCGATCCGCCGGACGTGATGTGGACCGCCTACCCGCCCTATTCCACCATCACCTCGGGCAACACGGCGTTCTACACCTTCACCGTGCTGATCCTCGGCTTCGCCTCGATCCTCGGCGGCGTGAACTTCCTCACCACCGTGGCCTACATGCGGGCGCCGGGCATGACCTGGAACAAGCTCAACATCTTCGTCTGGTGCACCCTGGCGGCCTTCGTGCTGCAGCTCATCTTCGTGCCGGTGCTGGGCACGGCGGTGACGCTGATCAGCTTCGACAAGTATCTCGGCACCAGCTTCTTCGACCCGGCCAAGGGAGGCGACGTGCTGATATATCAGAACCTGTTCTGGTTCTACTCGCACCCGGCGGTGTACGTCATTTTCCTGCCCTTCATCGGCGTGGTGTACGAGATCGTCGCAACCTTCGCCCGCAACCGCGTCTTCAACTACAAGATGGTGGTCTACGGCGGCATCTTCGGCATCGTCGGCCTGTCCGGCGTGGTCTGGGTGCACCACCTCTACGTCACCGGCATGGCCGACTGGATCCGCATCGGCCAAATGGTGACCACGCTGCTGATCTCGGTGCCGGTCGGTTTCACCGTGATCGGCCTGGTCGGCACGCTGTACAAAGGCGCGATCTCCTTCGAGACGCCGATGCTCTACGCTCTGGGGGTGATTTTCCTCTTCCTCATCGGCGGCCTGACCGGCATTCCGCTGGCGCTGACCTCGCTCACCCTGCATCTATCCGACACCTATTACGTCGTGGGCCACTTCCACTACGTCATGGCGGTGGCGGGCACCTTCGCCATCTTCGGCGGCGTGTACTACTGGTTCCCCAAGATCACCGGCCGCATGTACAGCGAGACGCTGGGCAAGCTCGGCTTCTGGATCACCTTCGCCGGCACCAACATCGTCTTCTGGATCATGATGGACATCGGCGTGAAGGGCATGCCGCGGCGCTACTATGACTACGCCCACTTCCCGCAATTCGAGAACGCCCACCAGTGGATGACCTTCGGTGCCGCCCTGATCGGCGTCGGCTTCGCCCTGGCGGTGATCAACTGGATCGTCGGCGCCGCCAGGGGCGCCAAGGCGGCCGACAACCCGTGGGGCTCGCAGTCGCTCGAGTGGACCACCCAGACCCCGCCGCCGCCCGGCAACTGGAAGGAGGTGCCGGCGATCCGCGAGGAGTGGGATCCCTACGCCTACGCCCGCCCGTAAGGGTGAAATCGGGAAATCCTGCTGCGGCAAGGTGTCGCAGCAGGCCGCCTTCCGGTAGAATCGCCGGGTTCGGAAAACGACCCATGAGCTCGACCCTGGAACAGACCCATCCCCTGCCGCGCTGGCGCCAATACCTGGAGTTGGCCAAGCCGCGCGTGAACACCCTGATCGTGTTCTGCGCGGTGATCGGCATGTTCCTCGCCGCCCCCGGCATGGTGCCGCTGCAGATCCTGCTGGCGGGAACGGTGGGGATCGCGCTGGCCGCCGGCGGCGCGGCGGTGATCAACTGCGTATACGAGCGCACCATCGACGCCGTCATGGCGCGTACCAGCGGCCGGCCGCTGCCGCGCGGCGAAGTCAGCACGCTCCAGGCACTCGCCTTCGGCTGCAGCATCGGTGCCCTCGGCCTGGCCATGCTCTACTACTGGGTGAACGCGCTGACGATGTGGCTGACGCTGGGCACCTTCGTCGGCTACGCGGTGATCTACACCATGATCCTCAAGCCGCTCACCTCGCAGAACATCGTGATCGGCGGCGCCTCCGGTGCCATGCCGCCGATCCTCGGCTGGGCGGCGGTCACCGGAGAAGTCACGCTCGATGCGGTGATCCTCTTCCTCATCATCTTTTTCTGGACGCCGCCGCACTTCTGGTCGCTGGCGCTCTACCGCCGCGGCGACTACGCCAAATCGGGCCTGCCCATGCTGCCGGTGACCCACGGCGAAAAGACGACGCGGCTGCAGATCCTGCTCTACACCGTGCTGCTGGTGGCGGTCACCCTGATGCCCTTCTTCACCGGCATGAGCGGCTGGCCATACCTCGTCGGCGCGCTCGCCCTGGGCGGCGCATTCCTCGCTTACGCCTTCCGCCTCTGGCGCGAATACAGCGACGCGCTGTCGCAGCGCACCTTCCGCTTCTCGATCTTCTACCTCACCTCGCTGTTCGGCGCCCTGCTGGTCGACCACTACCTCAAGTTCTAAAGCGCCTGCAGCAGCATTTCGTGCACCCCGCCGAAGCCGCCGTTGCTCATGACGAGTACGTGGTCGCCCGTTTGGGCCGCTGCGGCGACAGTCTGAACCAGGCTGTCAAGATCCTCGAAAACGTGGGCGCGCCCGCCCAGCGGGGCGAGCGCCGCGGCGACGTCCCAGCCCAGGTTGGCTGCATAGCAGAAGACCAGTTCGGCCTCCGCCAGACTGCCGGGCAATTGGGCCTTCATGACGCCCAGCTTCATGGTGTTCGAACGCGGCTCCAGCACGGCCAGGATGCGACCGCCTTTGGCGCGTCGGCGCAGCCCCCCGATGGTGGCGGCGATCGCCGTCGGGTGGTGGGCGAAGTCGTCATACACCGTCACCCTGCGCCGTTCGCCGCGCACTTCCAGCCGGCGCCGCACCCCGCCGAAACGGCCCAGCGCTTCCAGCGCCACGGCCGGCGCGACCCCGGCGTGCCGCGCGGCAGCGATGGCCGCCAGGGCATTGGCCCGATTGTGGGCGCCGGCCAGCGGCAAGGCCAGCCGCCCGATTTCCTGCCCGGCCAGGCTTACGCTGCATGAACCGTCCGCAGCTTCGTCGCCGAGCAGCCAGCCTTCCTCTACGCCGAACCACTCGACCGGCGTCCAGCAGCCGCGCTGGATGACCCGTTTCAGACTCTCCTCGACAGCATTCGCGACGATCAGGCCGGATTTCGGGAGAATGCGCACGAAATGGTGAAATTGCGTCTCGATCGCCGCTAGATCGCTGAAAATGTCTGCATGATCGAACTCGAGATTATTCAGGATGGCGGTACGCGCCCGGTAATGCACGAACTTCGAGCGCTTGTCGCAGAAAGCGGTGTCGTACTCGTCCGCCTCGATGACAAAGAAGGGACTGGAAGTCAGTCGGGCCGAGACGCCGAAGTCCTGCGGCACGCCGCCGATCAGAAAGCCCGGATCCAGTCCGGCACACTCCAGTATCCAGGCAAGCAGTGATGATGTGGTGGTCTTGCCGTGCGTTCCGGCGACGGCGAGCACCCACTTCTCGCGCAGTACGTTCTCCGCCAGCCATTGCGGACCGGAAACATAGGGCAGCCCCTTGTCGAGGATCTCCTCCAGCAGGGGGTTGCCGCGGGAGACAGCATTGCCGACGACGAACAGGTCGGGCTGCAGACCGGCCTGCGCGGCTTCGAATCCCTCGATCAGTTCGATGCCCTGCGCCTCGAGCTGTGTGCTCATCGGCGGATAGACATTGGCGTCGCAGCCCGTCACACGATGGCCGGAAGCCCGGGCCAGCAGGGCGATGCCGCCCATGAAGGTGCCGCAGATGCCGAGGATGTGGATATGCATGGGGATGGGCTAGAATGTCCGCGAATTCTAACCCATCCCCGCGCTTCACCCCGCCATGGCTCACCACGACCGGAACGCCCTGAAGCTCAACGCGATGCGGCGGAACATCGCCGCGCTGGCCGCCCGGCTGATGGCAGAGGACGGCATCGCCGACTACGGCTTGGCCAAGCGCAAGGCGGCACGCCAGCTCGGCGCTCCGGAAACCGAGGCGCTGCCCAACAACGCCGAGATCGAGGCGGAGTTGCGCGCCTACCAAGCCATCTACCAGGAGGATGAGCAGCGGGAGCGCCTGCTCGACATGCGGCGGACGGCCGTCACGGTCATGCGCCTGCTCGAACCCTTCCGCCCCTATCTCACCGGGCCGGTGCTGGATGGCACCGCCAGCCGCTATGCCGAGATCGAACTGGAAGCCTTTCCCGACAGCGGCAAGGAGGTGGAGATCTTCCTGCTCAACCGGGGCGTCCGGTTCGAACAGAACGAGCCGCGGCGGGGTGGTCCCGAGGTACCTGAGTGTGTGCTTACATTCGAATGGGACGAAACCCCTGTGCGGCTCTCCCTGTTCGAACCGGATGCCGAACGCGCCCAGAAGCGGCGCAACGGACGGGTCTCGGAACGTGCCCGCCTGGCCTCCGTCGAGGCGCTGCTGGAAGCCCCGGCCGGATGAGCAAGACCGTCCGCTTTTCCTTGCTGGTCATTGCCGTATCGACCCTGGCTGCCGCCGCAGGCTACCATTTCGGCCGCCCACGAACGGTTACGCCCCCGCCGACCGAAGCCGTCCCGACTGCCGACGCACCGGCCCGCCTGCTGGCCTTGACGCTGCCGGATCTCGACGACAAACCCCAAGCGCTTGCCCAGTGGCGGGGCCAGGTGCTGGTCGTCAATTTCTGGGCAACCTGGTGTCCGCCCTGCAAGGAAGAGATGCCGGAATTCTCGAGAATCAGCAGCAAATTTGCTGCAAATGGCGTTAAATTTGTTGGCATCAGCATCGATTCTGCAGATAAAGTGCTGGCTTTCCAGAAAGAAACTCCGGTTTCCTATCCGCTTCTGATCGGAAAATTGGAAACACTCGACCTTTTGAGCGATTTTGGCAATCGCGCCAATGGGTTGCCGTTCACGGTGGTGCTCCGTCCCGACGGCCGCACCCAGCAGGTCAAACTGGGCAAATTCGCCACGGTCGATCTGGAAAATGCCATTCAGGCAGCGCACCGCAGGGACTGACTTTCGCTTATTTCTGGACAATTTGCTGCGATTTGCGGCAAACTTGCGGCCATGAACGCGAAGAAGGCCGACCAGAAGAGGGGCAAGAATGCCAGCGGCAAACAACGCATCCTGGTGCTGCATGGGCCCAACCTGAACCTTCTCGGCCTGCGCGAGCCGCAAATCTACGGAAACGAAACGCTGGCTGACATCGACGCCTCGCTCGCCCGCCAGGCCAAGGCCGCTTCGGTCGAACTGATCACCTTCCAGAGCAATCACGAGGGCGACCTGGTCGACCGCATCCAGGCCGCCCGCAGCGAGGGGGTGTCCTTCATCGTCATCAATCCGGCCGGCTATACCCATACCAGCGTGGCGCTGCGCGATGCCCTGGCGGCGGTGGCGATTCCTTTCGTCGAAGTGCATCTGTCCAACATCCACGCACGCGAACCCTTCCGCCGGCATTCCTATTTGTCGGACATCGCCGCTGGCGTCATCTGCGGCCTCGGCAGCCAAGGCTACCGGTTGGCCCTCGACTACGCGCTGAACCGCATCCGCTAAAAGAAAACAGCCCGCAGCGCGGCTCCTGACGGTGGCTGCGGCAATATTCATGGAGGAAGAAAAATGGACCTCAGAAAACTGAAGGCCTTGATCGATCTGGTCGAAAAATCCGGCATCGCCGAGTTGGAGATCACCGAAGGGGAAGAGAAGGTCCGCATCGCCAAGCAGGGCAGCGGCGCGCCCGCCCCGACCTACGTACACCATGTTCCTCCCGCGCCACATTCCGCTCCGGCCCCGGCGGCCGCACCGGCTGCGACCGAGCCCGCCGTAGCGGCTGAACCCGAAGGGCATGTCGTCAAGGCCCCCATGGTCGGCACCTTTTACCGTTCTTCCTCGCCCGGTACCCAATCCTTCGTCGAAGTCGGCCATACGGTCAAGGCGGGCGACACGCTGTGCATCATCGAGGCCATGAAACTCATGAACGAGATCGAGGCCGACGCCTCCGGCGTCATCAAGGCCATCCTGGTGGAGAACGGCCAGCCGGTCGAATACGGCCAGCCCCTGTTCGTCATCGGCTGAACCATGTTCGAAAAGATACTCATCGCCAACCGCGGCGAGATCGCCCTCCGCATCCAGCGCGCCTGCCGCGAAATGGGCATCAAGACGGTGGTCGTGCATTCGGAGGCCGACACCGAGGCCAAGTACGTCAAGCTCGCCGACGAATCCGTCTGCATCGGCCCGGCACCCTCGTCGGCCAGCTATCTCAACATTCCGGCCATCATCTCGGCGGCGGAGGTCACCGACTCGGAGGCCATCCATCCCGGCTACGGCTTCCTATCCGAGAACGCCGATTTCGCCGAGCGCGTGGAAAAATCCGGTTTCGTCTTCATCGGTCCGCGTCCGGAAACCATCCGCCTGATGGGCGACAAGGTGTCGGCCAAGGACGCCATGAAGACCGCCGGCGTGCCCTGCGTGCCCGGCTCGGAGGGCGCCCTGCCGGAAGACCCCAGGGAGATCGTCAAGATCGCCCGCGCCGTCGGTTACCCGGTCATCATCAAGGCGGCAGGCGGCGGCGGCGGACGCGGCATGCGCGTGGTACACACCGAAGCTGCGCTGCTCAACGCCGTCACCATGACCCGCGCCGAGGCCCAGGCCGCCTTCGGCAACCCGATGGTGTACATGGAGAAATTCCTCGAGAACCCGCGCCACATCGAGTTCCAGGTGCTGGCCGACTCGTACAAGAACGCCATCTGGCTGGGCGAGCGCGACTGTTCTATGCAACGCCGCCATCAGAAGATCATCGAGGAGGCGCCGGCGCCGGAGATCGCCCGCCGCCTCATCACGCGCATCGGCGACCGCTGCGCCGAGGCCTGCCGCAAGATCGGCTACCGCGGCGCCGGCACCTTCGAGTTCCTCT